>JAFWUY010000082.1 GCA_017524035.1 Lachnospiraceae bacterium
AAGATATAGATACCTATTGAAGCAAGGTTGCTCTTGGGCTGCTTGGGCTTCTCCTGGAATTCGCTGATGCGTCCGTCGGAATCGGTTACCATGAGACCGAAGCGGCTTGCTTCATCCCAGGGCACTTCCATAACGGCTACGCTGAAGTCGGCTCCCTTAGCTTTGTGGAACTCAAGGAAGTCATTGTAATCCTGCTTACAGATCTGGTCACCGGAAAGGATGATGACATATTCCGGATCGTATCTTCTCAAAAAGCTCAGGTTCTGATATATGGCATTTGGGGTTCCCTTATACCAGTCAGATCCCTTGGACTGCTGATAAGGAGGGAGCACGTGAACACCGCCATGGAGTCTGTCGAGATCCCAGGGCTGTCCGTGTCCTATATATTCATTTAATACAAGCGGCTGATACTGTGTGAGGATACCGACCGTATCTATACCTGAATTGACACAGTTGGAAAGAGGGAAGTCAATAATACGATACTTTCCGCCGAAAGGGACCGCCGGTTTTGCCAGCTTATCCGTCAGAGCGTAAAGTCTCGATCCCTGTCCCCCGGCAAGGATCATAGCAACCATTTCCTTTGACATCGCACGTCTCCTTTGAAAAATATTGCCTTAAAAAGACTAATATATTTTACCATGTGTGGTAAATTTTCACAATAAGAGTGCGAATTTTAAAAGATTTTTGGCAATTTTGACAGAAAAGAAAGATTAATTATGTAAAGAATAAAGACCCGTTACTTTCCAGGCGAAAATTCCATGATATCGCCGTCATCCTTCGGACCTTCTTCAACGGATATTACGGAGCAGATTGCGGAGATCACCTTATCATATCTGTCCATCATCGCATCGTGACCCGCAAGGATGGTATCACCGTCTCCTGCATTTGCGGCAGCCTCAAGCTTTGCAGCCGCTTCCGAAAGTGCGGCGGCTCCGATCATCTTGGATGTGCTCTTAAGGGAATGAACGTGGATGGCATAGTTTTTCCAGTCGCATTCTTCGAGACTCTTACGGAGATTCTCGATCTTTTCATCCTTCCCCAGGACATACTCATTCAAAAGAGTACGATAGAATGCATCATCATTCTGGCAGTATTTAAGGCCGGTACCGGTATCGATGCCGATCTTCTTAAGAGCGGAATATTCGTCATCCTCGGGCTTATCATTATGAGCTTCCCTGCCGGTATCAACGACCACGCGCTCAACCTTTTCTGCGGGAAGATACCTGATCAGCATATTCTCGAGTGCGACGCTGTCCACGGGCTTAGTCAGGTAATCGGTAAAGCCTTCGGAAAGATAACGTTCCTTGGCACCTATTACGGCATCTGCGGTAAGGCAGACAACGGGAGCATTCCTGCTCGCACCGTTCTCGGTCTCACGTATCTTGTGGAACGCTTCCGTTCCGTCCATCTCGGGCATGCGCTGATCCATGAAGATGAGGTCATATGCATACTTTCTTGCCATGTTGACGGCATCGGCACCGTCCGTCGAAGTATCGATCTGCATCTTGGTGTTCTTAAGCAGATTAACGACAACCGAAAGATTGATCCTCGTATCGTCAACGATAAGGATCCTTGCTTTAGGTGCATGGAACGATTCCTTGTACGATCCATTTTCCGACATACGTGTCATGAAACGCTCGCGGATATCACCGATGGGTGCTTCGGAAATGATCTTCTGGGGGAAGGTCACGGTAAAGACGGAACCCTTACCGTATACGCTCTCCACATCAATGCTTCCGCCCATCATCTCGAGCAGGCGGTGAGTGATGACAAGTCCGAGTCCGGTTCCTTCAAGCGTGCTGTTACGTTCCATATCGAGACGCTGGAATCTGGTGAAGAGCTTTTCCTTGTCCTCAGCCCTGATCCCGATTCCGGTATCGCTCACGGATGCGGTAAGAAGAAGCTTATCATCCTCCTGCTTTTCACCGCGCAGGGAAAGTCTGACGGAGCCGTACTCGGTGTACTTAATCGCATTATTCAGGAGGTTGGTGAGTATCTGGCGGATACGTACCTCATCACCGCAGAGCTCATCGGGAAGTGACATTTCGACATCGATGGAGAAATCAAGTCCCTTATCCTGTGCCTTGAACAGCATCATATTGCTCAGATCGTTGACAAGCGAGCTGAGCTGATAGGGTGACTCGACAATGCCGAGCTGTCCGCTCTCAAGCTTGGAAAAATCAAGGATATCGCCTACTATGGCTAGAAGATTATGACCTGCCTTTTTAACATCCGCGGCATAAAGACCTATATTGTTCAGAGCCTCTTCGACCACATGGGGATTTCCGTCCTTGTGGGTCTGGGCTTTTCTTTCCTCACGCAGGATCATCTCGTTCATTCCCAGAACGGCGTTGATGGGAGTCCTGATCTCGTGGGACATGTTCGCAAGGAAATCACTCTTTGCACGGTTCGCACTCTCCGCACGCACCTTTTCTTCAAGAAGCTGTCCCTGCTGGCGCACGTAGGGTCTGACAACGAGCATTGAAAGACATGCCGCGAAGAAAAGAGAGAAAAGAAGGATGATCGCATAGCTTATGACTGTCGATCTTGTCTGAGCGGAAAGCTGTCCGTCAAACCATTCCACCGAAAAGTCCACTGCCACTATGCCCGCAACTTTTCCCGAAGAATCGAAGACCGGGCTGTACGCACTGTAGAATTCACCCCACTGATCCGTATACGGAATCTCATCGACCGCAGCCACCCCTCTTCCCGCACTGGCCAGCGCGGTCGTGTACTCAACCGGATCTCCGTATGATGCGGGAGTAACAAGGTCGGTATCCATGGTGAATATGAACCTTCCTTCGCTCTCCTCCTTGATGCAGTAGACATATTCAAGTTCTACATTATCCCTGAAGACAGCGAGAGTATTGTAAACATCGGTATAGCCGGCACTTCCCACATCATCCCGGTCGAATCCTTTAAGGATATCGCCGTTAACCGAACCTGATGCGCAGTTAGCGATATCGAGCATTCTCTGCTGAATGGATTTTCTGATACCGACCCTTGCCCTGTAAAGGGAGACGGCGCAAAACAGCATACTGGAAACCAGAATAATGCATTCGACCATCATTATGATCTTTTTGGAAAGACTATTCTTGTTTGACACGCTTTTTCCTCAAAAAAACACGCTACTATAATAATTTATAGTAGCGTAGTAAAATCTTCATTTCAAGGCAAAATGTTGTCTAAATGAAATCAAAAATTTCCGCCTGTTTCATGGCATGCGGAAACTCCGGAAGCTCGTTGCAGGGAACATGCGGTTCGAAAGCCCTGTCATGGAACCACAGTGCCTGAACGGCTTTCATTCCAAGATCCCTTGCGGCATACAGCTCTTTCGATCCGCCGTCTCCGACGTAAAGGCATTCTTCGGGCTTTACGCCGAATTCATCCATGATCTTCAGGTACATGACAGTGTCAGGCTTGAGCACACCCTGTTCATAGGAGATCATAGCCGCATCGAAATACGGAAAAAGTTCGGAAGCACGTACCAGGTCCCTTTCATCCGAGAATGTATTTGTAATGAGGCCGACCTTGATACCTCTCTCCTTCAATCCCTTAAGAAGCTCCACCGATGCCCGCGGTATGGCGGAAAAGGTATCCCCGAGAGCCGCAAGGCGTTTTTCGAACAGTCTGTCAACCGTCCCCGCATCATACATGCCGATTTTCTTAAGAGTATCCGCTATCCCATCCTTCATTGTCATCCTTCCGATACTGCGGTCATGTTCGCTCTCATGCCATGCTTTACGGAACGCGTTCAGATCCGCACCTATATCTTCAGCCATGTTTTCGCTGAAATAAGTCCTCCCCTCAAAAAGAGTGACAAGAGTTTCAAACATGTCGAAGATTACCGCTTTTATCATGTATTTCTCCTTTTCGGATTTTAATATATAATGGACCGGAGGTGAAAATATGAAAATCAGACCTGCTTTTAACGTATTGCTCCTGGTAGGCGGAATCTTTTCCATTAACGGTACCGTCTTTACCGCAATAGGTATCCTTTATTTCTTCTTCGGCGACAGGTATTCGGTCGAAGGTTCATTCGACGACCCCGTAAAGAATTTCTATATGATGACCGGAATATTTACCTTTATGGGGCTGCTGTTCCTCGCAGTGGGAATGGGTTTTGTCATCCATGAGATCCGTAAGAAACTCAGACGGAAAGCCCTTTTGGAAACCGGGTACCGCATCTATGGGACCATAAGTGAGACATATCCCGATAAAAGCATCACTATCAACGGCCGTCATCCCAACTATGTCGTTTGCAGATATGAGGATCCGGTTACCCTCAGGACAGAGTTCTACAAGAGCCTCAGTTACTGTGTAGATCTGGACGGTGCCATAGGCATGACCGTTTCCATATACCTTGATCCAAACAACCACAGCATCTATTATATGGATTTCGACCCGAATTTAATGCCCGAAAAATACTGATACTCCCGGTGTCAGGCAATGGGCTTGTGGCAGAAAATACAGCCGTACTTATTGCGCTCCTGTTCCTTGCCGCAATGCGGACACTTGATCCTGTTTCCGCCCGGAACGCATTTTACGATCGCTTCAAGAACGATAAACGGCTTTTTGCAATGAGGACATATGGATGCCTTCTCGGAAGGATCCACGCTGACAGCCTTTAAGCATTCGGGACATTTCACGCGTACAAGCTCAGTGTTCTCACCTTTTATAGCGGTCAGGTGATCCCTGATATTTTCCGCAATGTTTATAAGCGCGTCGTCGCCCGTAAGGAGTTGGGCCTGCATACGCCTGAAAGCGGCGGGAAGGTCATTTATATCCTTGCAGGCAAACATAAGAAGCTTCTGATCATCGTCTTCCTTCAGTTTAAAGAATCTCGACCACTCATTTCTTACCCAGACGGCATGAAAATGATCCGTCCTGGTTCCGAGCACCACCATCGCCGGAGCGCTTTTCAGAGCCGCAAAAATATATGGTTCATAGTTTACTCCGAGCTTATCCTGAAGAGTTTCCCTTGCAAAGAAGACCTTCAGTCCCATTCCCGTGAGCAGTCCGTATAATCTTTCGCCAATTTTGCTGTCTTCCGTACGGAGTCCCGTCTCATCATCCGTTTCCTTATAACAGATAAATACGTCATAGGGTTTTTCATTTTTTGCAATGTTCAGGTAATCTTCCTGGATCCTTGCTATCTGCGAGGCGGCAGCCTTCAGTTCTTCCTTCTGGATATCATCGGCCATCTCAACAGCTTCGTTAAAGGATTCCGAATTCAGTATGCTTTCATCCTTTATCCTGTGAAGCGTGGGTATGTATCTCGACGATGCCGGATCCTGCACATATTCGATACCGTATTCGCACAGGGTCATGGCCCAGAGAATATCCACGAAGGGAGGATTTCGGTCCAGGATATCCTCATATATGCGGAATGCCCTGTCAAACTCGCATTGCTGCCTGAGGGTATTTGCCCTGTTCAGCAGATCGATGTACTTTCCGGTCTCACCGCTCACAATATTCGTTTGCCCGCAGTATTCACAGGTGCATACGGAATTGCCGGGTTTAAGGGGCGCTCCGCAGCACTGACAGCTTAATGCTTCAACATTCATCTGATGATTCTCCTATAGATCACATATCATACTTCCTTCTGATTAACGGTAAACTTTATACCCGGTGCGTACTTTCTTATAAATGCGATCATCTCATCCGGTCCGCATCCCAGCGCAAAAGACTTATATGCTTTTTCCTTAAGAGGCTTTTTGGAAGGAGTAAGATATTCACCCTTTGTGACATTCCCGTCAAGGTCTAAGACCGAGAACTGTTTTCCGGCACCTTTAAGATCCACGATCGCGATGCTTCCTATCTCACTGAGCTTCCACATCTTAAATCCCGCAAGCGTTCCGGAACCAAGAGTATAGAGCAGCTCGTCTTTTTCGCTTATCCTGAAGTCACCGAAGGATTCCTTCGCAGGATGCTCTTCTTCGTACTTTGCCAGAAATTTCTTGTTGGTATTCTTGTCTGCGATAACAGCAAGAACAACGATCACGACAAATACAGCAATTAAAAGTATTCCGCCCATTTTTTCTCCTTTACACTGATATGTTTATGTGCATATATCTGAAAAGCCTACGCTTTATCTTCCGCAGCTCCTGAATTCTTCCTGAGCAGTACGATAAGCACTATAGCTATTATCCATGCGCAGACTATGGTAAACACTCCGGTCTCGCTGACAAAGTATTTCTTGTCATCGCCCCCTGTGATCACATCAAATACAGCCTGGTCGAAATTGTTGTGGGCCGCATGAAGAAACGCTGCGGGCCAGATGCTCTTGCTTCTGTAAGTAAGATAACCTGCTATCACGCCGACGGGAACTATGCAAAGAACAAATGCGGGAAGCTTGAACCATACGGGGCAGCCTTCCATATAATCACCGAATGCAAGAAGAGGCAGATGCCATACAGACCATATAAGGCCGGTAATGAACAGAGTTTTCACTTCGCCGAGTCTTTCGCACAGAGCCGGAAGCATGAATCCCCTCCAGCCTATCTCTTCTCCCAGCGCGGATAACAGACTGATAAATAAATATATCACCGTTATGGGGAGCAGATCCTTCATTACCACTCCGAAAGCAACACCGTTATATGCAAAATTCTCGGGATGCATATTCCAGTAGATGATATAGGGAACGAGCAGGTACACAAGCGGAATAAAGATTCCCAGCAGGATATATCTGATCTTGCTGACTCTGAATCCGAGAAGCGAACCCACCTTTATCTTTTCTCCGGAATCCTTGTTTTCTGCTTTAATGATATACCCGCAAACGATGGCGGCGAATGCCGGAGACCACATAAGGAGAAGTATGCTGATCTGATTACCGAATACGATATAGAGTGTCTCGAAACTAATGGAAAGTATGATCACGATCGTAAAGAAAACGATCACCGAATTTTTGGAATATCTCATTTTACTAAACCTCCGTCATCAATAATAACATAAAAAAGAAACAGGGAGACGGTCCCCCTGTTTCCGCGTTTATTCGGATCTATCGAAAAGTGTTTCAAGTTCATCCAGTTTTTCCGAATTCTCTATCCAATATACATCTTCCCCGTGTATCAGATAATTACCGATGAAAATATAATAATTAACTTTTCCGTTTATGTCGGTGAAGGTTAAGACGTCCCGGTTCTCAGCCATGGCAAGTTCCGAATGCTCTTCCTTCTCAAGTGACAGCTCAAGTGAATGCATCACATCCAAAAATGCGTCTATATCTTCGGGAGCCGTAACGATTGTTTCTACACCGTCACCTAAGCCATTGCGCTCATATTTTACCTCCGTCATCTCAGGTTCGAGGAATTTCAGTAGAACCGGAAGCATTACATCATCATAGGTAAATCCGGTTTTCCAAAAAAATATGAATTTCCCGCTGGGATCATAAAAAGCCGGAAACAATTCAAACATAGGATCTCCAAGAGTTTGCGCAAGTTCGGTCATGGAATATATGTCACTTCTGTATATGGCAAAAGCGTATTTTGGTCTTGAGAAGGAAGCAAAAGTCCCATCTTCGTCATACACAGGTGTACCAAAATCCGAAAAATGCTCACTAAATGCGACAAGCTCTTCGAATGAGGATTCAACACGCAGGTTACAGTTATTATAATAATTTCTCGCCAGCTCAAGATTCCCATCGGGTGATCTTCGGAATAATGCACTTGCTCCCTGCTGATATCCGCCCATAAGGATAACTCCCCTGTTCGAAATATATTCAGGGACCTCATCAAGAAATTCTTCTTCCTGAGGTTCAACGAGATATTGACCAAGCAGTGTGGGCGGTTCAATTTCGTCTGCAAAGTGAACTTCAACTTGAGGTTCTGAGACGGATGAATCAGGAAGGGTACATCCCGAAAGGCCTATGGACATGACCAAAAAAGACGATATGATCTTTACGGTCTTAACAAGTTCTTTTTTCATAGCAGTATCCTCAGTAGAATTTTCCGTTACATCTGTAATGACGACGAAAAGAAATCCCCGGTCACATGAACAGTAACATGAAAATAAAAAAATACACTCGGCAGAGTGTATTTTCAGAGGTGCCAGACGGATTTGAACCGCCGATCAGGGAGTTGCAGTCCCATGCCTTACCACTTGGCTATGGCACCATATATTATTGTTAGCTCCCCGAGTAGGACTCGAACCTACGACACTTCGGTTAACAGCCGAATGCTCTACCGACTGAGCTATCGAGGAATGATAAAACTTTCTAGCTCATCTACGCAGAACTAGGGAACGCGCCGCAATGCTCTACCGACTGAGCTATCGAGGAATAATGGATCAATCCGACGACTTTTATAGTTTAATATAAAACAAAATCCCTGTAAACAGGGAAATCGCCGTATTTCATATTTGTTCCTTCAAAACCGAAACCAAACTCCATCTGAACATCTTGCATTCCAGGTAACAACAGGATAAGCCTTCGACCTATTAGTAAATGTCAGCTGAGAGCATTACTGCTCTTACACACCATTCCTATCTACCTCATACTCTCTA
>JAFWUY010000083.1 GCA_017524035.1 Lachnospiraceae bacterium
GCCTTACATCTTCCGGAGATGACCGTAACGGTTCCCGTGATGTGATCCGAACCCGCATCCGTACATGCCTTATGAAGAAGCTCCCTGTCTGTACTGACTTTGATGCGTGAAATTGCTTTTTCGGAGCATTCGGTGCATACCGCATCTTCATCCGGTGCTCCATTCATGCTGCCTTTCACCGCGGATAATACGATCCAGTCCGAATCGGATGTAATTTCCCATTCACAGGCATCCTTGCAGCAGTTCTCAAGAACTATCTCACCGTCGGAACCGGGGATCAGAAGATCCGTCATAACCAGATCCTTTTTTGTCCAGTCACCGCCCATGGTAAAGGCCGGATATCCGCTTACGCTCACACAGACCCTGTCACGCTCGTAAGGCTTTACATATACCCTCACCGGGATCATATGCTCTTCTTCGTTCCAGTTGGTAAAACCGATGTGCTCGGAAAGCATCATGCCGTTCCACTTTCCGTTTCCGAGTGCGTTATATTCTGAGGCAAGCTTTGCATCAAGCTCAAGACACTTTTCAATTCCGTCGGCATAAAGGTTGGCGGACGGACATCCCCTGCGGGCAAGAAGCATATTCTTTCCGCTGTAAAGCATCATGGTAAGAACATTCATGGAAGCTGCGGCAGGGTAATAAACAAGCTGATAAAATGCATCACGGTTTTCTTTTCCGTTAAAGCGATCAAGCATGGCTTCCGCAGCAGAGCTTACTCTGTGTGCGGCTGAGAGCATGCTGTCCGCTTCGCTGCGGTATACGGGGCTGAAGGTGTCCGGTGCAATAGTCTCGGGACGCCTTACGGAGTTGATACGGGAATAATCATCAAGGATATCTGCTATCTTCGAAACCGTATCGGGACCTTCGGCCGAAAACTGCTTATCCGCCCAGTATCCGGGATAGAAAGCATATTCCGCCGACCACTTATCATAATCATAAGCAAGATCCATGAAGTAATTAAGCGGATATTCCACGGGCTTGATATCACCCACATTGACTATCCAAAGATCCCTTACTCCGCACTCCCATGCCTGGCCCATCTGTTCGGCAATGCGGGGAATGTAGGTGCTGTTAACCCACTCGTACGATACCGGACCGCCGTGATAATCCAGATGATAATACATTCCGAATCCGCCGTTATGATCACGATCCCCTGCGGGCGGAAGAAGTCTCATATTGCCATGGTTATCATCGGAAAGAAGGATGATGGTTCCGTCAAGACCGTCCCAGGTCCTTAAGCCTTCGTTCTCCGCATCGCCGTAATAGAAGGTCTCAACCTCCTTGTAGACCGCAAAAACCTTGGCTATCTCCGGTTCCCTGTCTCCGTACACTTCCCTGAGAAGGCCTCTCTGGGTGGTGATGACATCCTTCAGATAATTGATGTTGTCAAGGACCGTACACTCCCTTCCGAGCATCTCGGAATCGGCCTCACCCCTCATTCCTACGGTGACGATATTTTCAAACGGTGCATTTCTCTTAAGACCGTCCCTCCAGAATTCGATGAGTCCTTCCCTGTTACGGTTGAAGTTCCAGTCATTTCCGTACTTGGAATCCGGTCCCTTGACATGAGAAAACTCCTCACCATGCCTCATGCAGGGTTCGTGGTGTGAGGTTCCCATAACAACTCCGTATTCGTCCGCAAGAGCGGCACTCTCCGTACCGGGGCCGTCCTCGGAAAAGCAGGATGACCACATGGCGGGCCAGAGATAGTTTCCGTGCATCCTGAGGAGAAGCTCGAATACATGATCGTACATCTTCGCATTGAATCCGCCAAAGAGGTTATTCGTCCAGGTTCCGTATGAAGGCCACTCGTCATTTATAAAGAAACCTCGGTATCTTACGGAAGGCACCTTGCTGACATATGTGTCATTTTCCGTAACGATGATTTCATTTTTCCGGGCAGGCTTTACATCGGCAAACCACACCCAGGGACTCACGCCCATAAGTTCCGATATATGAAAGAGTCCGTAGATGGTTCCTCTCTTATCGCTTCCTGCGATCACGATGACCTTCTTACCGTTCACATCGAGCGGAGCAAAAAGAAAAACTTCCCTTTTGCCCTTAACGCATGAAAGGTCGATGAGTCCTGCTTTTTCAAAGCATTCAACCACCTCGGACTTTCCCATGCATCCGGCGTAGATACTGCCGTCAGTGATATCCGCATCGGTAAACGCTCCGTTCTTTATTACAGGCTTTTCGGAAGTTCCGAAGACAAGCTCCATATCTCCCGATACTTTTCCGGCAACTCTTATAACTCCGGGCCAGTCACTTCCATCCGTGACGATGGCCGTTTTTCCATTCAGTACAAAATCCATTTTTTACTCCCAAATGATTATTTTTCCGAAGGCTCAAAATGCGGCATGACATTCAGCTTGTGAAGATTGAGCATATGCATCCTGTCGATCTTCGCCTTAACATTCTCGTCCTCGCATATTCCTGTCGCGATGTATTTATCGAGTACTGCATAGGTAAAGCCTATCTTATCCTCATCACTCATTCCGCTCAGACCGTCGGAAGGAGTCTTATGAACGAGATTCGAAGGCAGTCCGAGGAAGTCACCGATCTGAAGAACCTCCTCCACGGTAAAACCCGCAAGGATGGACATGTCTCCCGCAGCATCGCCGTACTTGGTGCTGTATCCTATATAGTCCTCCGACTTATTGCAGGTGTTGATTACTCTTCCGCCCTCTTCAAGTCCCTGTGCCACGGCGTAAAGCGTTGCCATCCTGATCCTGGGAGGGATGTTAATGCCGACATCCTTTGTGATCGCAGAGCCCGCTTCTTCAAGACTCTTTTTTAGCGCTTTAGTTGATTCACCGATGTTCACGGTAAAATTTCTGATCCCGAGAAAATCCACAACAGCCTGCGAATCACTGATATCGGGCTGTACGCCGTCGGGCATCATGACTCCGACTACTCTTTCTTTTCCGAGTGCTCTCGCAAGAAGGGCTGCGGTTATGCATGAATCCTTTCCGCCGGATATTCCGAGAACGGCACTGCAGTTTTTTCCGTTCATTTCAAAAAAGTCACGGACCCATTCACAGATCTCATCTACGGTTTTTTCTACATTTGTAAGCATTCGCCACCTCTTATTCGTGCTTCATTCTCCAGTCGATGCAACGCTGCAGATACTCGACATATGCGGGATTCTTGCACATTCCCTTTCCTTCGCTGTCGGAGATCTTGGCCACATCCTGACCGTTACATTCTGTTGTCTTCATAACTATGTTGAGTGCGGGAACATCGGTATCGTTCGCAACATATGTACCGATTCCGAATGCGACCTTTGCCCTTCCGTCAAAATACTTATAGATGTTGTGAGCCTTCTCAAAATCAAGAGAGTCTGAGAACAGAAGTGTCTTGGTCTTCGGATCGATGCCGAGCTCTTCATAGTGCTTTATCATCTTGTCGCCCCACTTCATGGGATCGCCACTGTCCTGTCTTACACCGGAGAAAAGAGTCGCATATGTAAGCTGGAAATCCTTGAGGAAACAATCCGTAGTAATGGCATCGGTAAGAGCGGTTCCGTTGAGAACTCCGTATTCCTTAACCCACGCATCGAGAGCGTACCAGTTTGAATATGCGGGATTGTGCTTATGATTGCCCTGGCCTACACACATGATCCACTCATGGGCCATTGTTCCGACAGGCTTTAATCCGAATTTCTTCGCAAGATATACATTGGATGTTCCCACAAAAACGGATCCGTTAAGGTTTGCCTTTGCAAGTTCCGATACCGCAAGCTCCTGTGCCTCTGCGGAAAGTCTTCTTCTGATGCCGAATTCGGAGAAAGGTCCTATCTTCCAGGTTCCGTCCTCAAGTTTCTTAATCTTGTCGGCAAGGCGTTCCCTGAAGCTTTCAAGCAGCTTTTCATAATCGTATCCCATACGGAAATAAACGCCGTTAACAATGGCAAGAGTAGGGATCTCATACATAGAAGTATTAAGCCATGTACCCTTTGTTTCGATGGTAAGTCCGCAGGGATCCTTGGTTCCGATCTCAAAATCCTCAAATCTGGGATGCCATAGTCTGAGGAAGTCAACGTATGAGCGTCTGAACCAGGTGATCTTTCCGAGATACTCAAGCTCATCCTCGGTGAATTTAAGATCGCAGTAAAGCCTGATCTGGCGCTTTATCTCATCGACCATTTCGGGAGTAAAACGTACATCGGTGTTTCTGCATCTGAATGTCCAAGTGGTTGTATAGCTGGGGAACTGATGGTAGATAGCCTGTCCCATCGAAAACTTGTACAGGTCTGTTTCAAGAAGACTGTTTATGATCTGTTCCATGGTCAATCCTTCCTTTCATACAGATGATGCTCTTTGATATATTCAAATGTTCCTCTTGGGACCAAATCTTTATACTTATCGGGATTGCTTCTGATGAGCGTGGACGATATCACTCTTCCCCTGAATGAGGTTATGATTATCCTCGCCCCGTACTTTTCTTCGAGATCTCTTTTTTTCTCACGGATGACATCTATATCGTCTTCGCCCCTGGGAGTTACGGTAAGTATGATCTCTCCCAGCAGCTTCTCGAATTCGTACCACTTTTCTATCTCGAAAAGTATATCACTGCCGCAGAGAAAATAATAATCTCCGCCGGCGTATTTTTCATTTGTTACGAGATCTTCCGCCTTTAGCTGCGCTATGGTATCTACCGAATAGCTCGCTGTGTCCTTATCGGTTTCGATACGGGATATGACTATGGGCAGATCAAGACCTTCCACGCCCGCTTCCAGCATACCGATACGGTCTTCGGAGGAGGTTATCCTGATCCCCTTTTTTTCTTTCATATAAGGATGCCCGGACGGAATCATGACGATCCTGTCCGGGCATATCTCTTCATATACGTTTTGAAGCAACTCAATGTGGCCCATGTGAATGGGATCGAATGTGCCACCGAATATTGCGGTTTTAGGTCTGTCTGCTATCTCCAAGGTTCCTCACCCTTACCTGTTACATGAATCTGGCAGCTCTCCATAGCCAGAAGGGCATTGTCATGACTCTGAGGCGAAACTCCCGCGCTGCAGGATGCATCGACACTTATCGGCATATCGGGGCAGAAAGCCTTTATGAGAAGCGCATTGCTTATTACACAGATATCGGTACAGAGACCGAACAGTTCAACAGAATCAATCTTTCCTTCTTTAGACAGTTCGGCGGCATATTCTCCGAGTGCCCTGCTTCCGAAGGTCTCTTTATCAAGAATTCTTGCACCGGGACATAAGCTCTCAAGCCTTGATGAGATCTCCCAGCCATCGCTTCCCTTTATGCAATGAGGCACGGGCAGATTCTTGCCTTCCTCGGTCTGCATATAATCGTCACCGTGGGTATCCCTTGTGAAAACAATGATATCACCGGCATCGCGGGCCTTTTCAATCTTCTCAGCGCATCGGTCTACAATCCTGACCGCCTCGGCAGAGCCCAGTGCTCCGTCTATGAAATCCTTCTGCATATCAACAACTACGATAAGTTTAGCCATAGCCTACCTCCGACTTACGTAATTATACTATGAAATGCACTTTTTCAACAGACATTCACAGCCTTCACTGATCTGTTTATACACGCCCGAAAAGTCTCCGGTGTACCATGGATCGTCTATATCCTCGGGATGATCGGTAAAATCCATCATCAGGTGAACCTTCCCCTCGGGGTCACCGCCCAGGATACGGTTCATATAGCCCAGATTCAGGTTCTCCATGCCGATGATGTAATCGTACTTATCATAATCGGCGCGGGTCATCTGCCTGGCCCTCTTGAGGCTGACGCCAAGCTCATTTCCGGGAACTCCTATCCCGTGACGGGCAAGTTCAGCCTTCGCGGGCGGATATACACCGTTTCCTATCTCCTCCGTGCTGGTTGCGGCGGAAGCTATCTCAAATTCCGAAGACAGCCCGCTTTTTTCGACCAAATCCTTCATAATAAATTCTGCCATTGGGGAACGGCAGATGTTGCCCCAGCATATGAATAATATTCTATACATGCCTCAAACCCTTGATTTTACTGGATTTCTTATTTTTGAACTTGATATAAATTGATATAATTTACCATATTTTTGTGGTAAAAAGGTGCAAAAAAGGTGCAAATTTTGAAAAATTTGCACCTCGGCCAAATCCAGTAACCAAGCCATTTTTGCAAATAATCCCTTCTCCGAAACTCCAAAAAACGTTCCGCAAAAGGTGCAAAAAGGTGCAAATCATGAAATTGACCTGATTGCTGTACCGGTTTTATCAATCTGAGACATCTCTTCACTGGCGTCCTCAAACCCCATGTGAGTGTAGGTATTAAGCGTAACTCCGATATCTGAGTGCCCCATAATATACTGCAAAGTTTTGGGATTCATTCTTGCTGCGGCCATACGGCTGCAGAAAGTATGACGTGCAATATGGGGAGTGATTTTCGGCAATTGAACCTTATAAATGGAGTTGTATTTTGCCACCGCATGTCTGAAAAAGTTCTCCCAGTGCATGGCAACCATAGGATGACCGTCCTTGTCTATAAATACAAAACCCGAATAGCCGTCAACCATGGGTTCCACCTTAAGTTTCCTGCGCTTTTCAATAATGCGCTTAAAGCATTCCCTGACTTCCTCAGTCATGGGAACAATCCTTGCTCCTGCCTGAGTCTTAGTCTCTCTGATGTTATAACCGATGCCAATGTCTCTCTGGAGCTGATGATCTACATTGATCTTCCCGTTCTCGATATCCACATCCTTAATGGTAAGTCCCGTAAACTCTGATATTCTGAGTCCGGTATTGAACAGGATGTAGAATGCATCATAGTGTCTTTTGAAATAGGAATCATCCCTGACGAAAGACAGAAATTTCCTTTCATCTTCACGGGAGAGCGCTTCTCTCCTGACACTATCGTTGTAGATAACACTTCCAAGATCGAAGTCAAAAGGATTCTTTCTTATGAAATCATTATCTACAGCCATTTCGAAAGCGGGTCTGAGCACTCCTCTTATCACGTGTATGGAACTATAGCCTTTACCATCAGCCTGAAGCTTGATAAGCCATCTCTGGGCATCAATTTTCCTGACTTTGTCCACCGAAACCTGGCCAAACGGATCATTATGCAATAACTTGATAACCGATCTATATCCAGCCAACGTGCTGGGACGTACTCCTCTTCTCAACGAGATGTACCTCTCTACCAGATCAACAACCTTAAAACCTCCTCCCTCAGGTGCAACAAGGTCGTCCAGATCCTTGCTGATCCGCTTTTCCAGTTCCCTAAGCGGCACATCCGGCTTTTCTCCTGCCGGTACCGGATCAGATGCATCAAGCCTCCAGGACCTGACGCATTTTACCCTTCCAAGATTATCCTTGTACTTAAATCTGTATCTTCCGTTGCTTTCCTGAATTTCGCCGTTTCTGAGTATTCTTCCGCGGCTGTCTCTTCTTTTTTCGCTCATATCGTAAACCTCCATTTTTCGCAAATTTCAGCTCCGATATGCATTGATAATCATAGCATATCGGGCCATAATCTGCCATTGAAAGGCATTTGTCTGCCACGTCAGAGAACTGAAACAGAATCAATGAAATGCTCAAATTTAACGCGTTTTATCCGTGTACGGTTTCCTATGGAAATCAAATAGTCTGCACCCGGATCCTGTCTGATAAGTCTGCGAAGTCTCGTCTGCCCGATTCCGAAATATTCAGCTGCCTCTTCTATAGAAAGGGTATAAGCCTCCGATATGGGTACTTTTATCTCATCATGCTCTTTTTCATTCATTTTCTTCTATCCTTTCTACAGTTGATCTCAAGCAGTTCCACCATATCGTCCCGAAGCCTGTTACGAAGCTTTTGCATCCGTTTTCTGACAGTTTCCATGTTCCGGCCATCCTCATCTCCGATTTCCTTGAAAAACTGACCCTCAACCACATGCATTCTGAAGAGCTTTGCCTCATTTTCTTCAAGTGTCGCTACAATCCCCTGTAACAGCTCATAGTCCATGTGCATCAGGCTTATCGTCCTGATGTCCTCCAGGTAATCTTCTGCCCCTTCTACGCCCTTAAGCATTGCTTTAGGCAGCTTTCCGGTAATAAAGGACTCTTTAATAGCAGTGATGTCCATTGCTTCTTCCGAAGTGGTGTCAGCCATGCCGGATCCCTGTACCCTAACTCCCAGTTCATCCCTGGATCTGCTCCGGAGATATTCCCTTTCAGAACGGATCCTGTACATAGTCTTGACCTCTGCATTTTTGATAATTCCCGGGAATTTGGTGAAGTTAGCCATCATCAGATCAAACCTGCCGTCTGCATCAGCCTGTCTGTACAGCGTAAGAAAATCTGTTTTGTCTTTTTTCAACGTATTTAGTCTCCTCTCTCAGGTTGATGACCAGAAAAAGGAAGCAAAAAGAAAAGACGCATAAAAAGACTCAGCCTTTAACTGATCATCTTTTCATGCGTCCGCGGTGGGTCTGTGCCCCCATATCATGAAGCCCTGTTTAATTGTTTGTTATGCATGATTTACACGCGTGTATTCATTGATTATAAGTA
>JAFWUY010000084.1 GCA_017524035.1 Lachnospiraceae bacterium
AATGATCCCCGAGTTCATAGGACGTCTTCCCATTGTTACGACTCTGCAGACGCTTACGAAGGATATGCTCATCAAGATCATGACAGAGCCCAAGAATGCGATACTTAAGCAGTATCAGAAGCTCCTTGAACTCGATGAGGTTAAGCTCGAATTTGCGGATGATGCACTTGAGGTTATCGCCGACAAGGCGATGGAACTCAAGACCGGTGCAAGAGGACTCAGAAGCATCATAGAAGATTACATGCTCGACATCATGTACGAGATACCCAAGGATGACAATATCGGAACGGTCACGATCACAGCCGATTATCTGAAAGGCAAGGGTTCGCCCGTTATCGGAATGCGCGGAACTCCTTCAATCGAAAGTAAGACCGAAGGAACCTGGAGCGATTTCTACGGGGAAAAGAAAGAATAAGAGTGAAACAGACGGACGGCTTACGCTGTTTCACAGTGAAAAACTTTAGACAGGAGAACGGCGAAACAGCGTAAGCCGTCCCCTGTTTTGAGAAATACATGAACGATAAAATAATTACCGGCAACAGAATAATATTACGTCCCATCACCGCAGACGATACAGCGATGGTCTTAAAGTGGAGGAATTCCGACAGGACTGTCAGAAATTTCTACTACCGCAAGCCCGTGACCGCAGAAGACCATGCCAAATGGTTATCCGATAAGGTCGATAAGGGCGAGGTCTGGCAGTATGTCGTCATCCTTAAGGAGAACGGTGCTCCGATAGGATCCGTATATCTCCAGCACATCGATCCCGCAACTCTTACCGGGGAGACGGGTGTGTTCTTTTCCGAGGATGCTCCGGCAGGACAGGGACTTGCGACCGAAGCGGTAAAGCTTCTCGGCGAAGAGGCCGGCTTTAAGATGCTCGGGCTGTTGCACCTTACAGCTAAGGTCATCAGCACGAATACAGCCAGCATGAAGCTTCACGAAAAAGCCGGTTACCGCATATCAAAAGAGGTGAAGGGCGAAACCTGCACCGACGGTGAGATCGTTGACAGTACATTTTTTATAAAAGATGCACCCGTTTACAGAAGCGACCGCAAACCGCTTGTCAAAGCAAAAACCGGAAAGATTCATAAGCTTGAAGAAGGAAGCCTTGAAGTCAGTGTTCCCGGTTCGAAGAGCATCACAAACAGGGCGCTTCTGATCGCAATGCTCGCGGAGGGCGAATCGGTCCTCAAAGGCGTTCTGTTTTCCGATGATACCGAAAGCTTCTTAAGCTGCATGGAATCTCTCGGGATTGAAACCGTGATCGACCGCAAAGCTGAAACGGTTAAAGTGAAAGGCTGTGCCGGCATTATTCCAAATACAAAAGCATGCCTTAATGTCGGAAGCGCCGGAACTGCCGCCAGATTCCTTACCGCAGTGCTCGGACTTACCGACGGAGGAGAGTACAGGCTCGATTCATCCGACCAGATGAAGAAGCGTCCGATGGCTCCTCTCCTTGATTCTCTTAAAGAGCTCGGATGTGAAGTTGTATACGAAGGGGAGGAAGGTTTCTTTCCTTTTACCCTGAAGCCCCATGGCTTTTCGGGGAACGAAGTTACCGTTGATATAGAAAAGAGCTCGCAGTTTCTGAGTGCTCTTCTCATAGCGGGCCCCATGTCAAAATCCGGTCTGAATATCAGACTGTCCGGAACCCACGGACTGCGATATGTTGAGATCACGAGAAATATCATGAATTCATTCGGAGCGGAAACGGAAAAGCTGTCGGACGGAAAATCCTGTGCGGAAGATGCCGGGACAGGACAGTGCACCGGTGAGGTCTCATACCATGTAAATAACGGGATCTATAAAGCTTCCCGCTATCATATCGAACCCGACGCATCGGCGGCCGCATATTTTTATGCCATGTCGCAGATCATGAACATACCTGTGACGATAAAGGGACTGGATGAAAGCTCCATGCAGGGAGATATCCGTTTTCCCGGGATCCTCATGGAAACCCTCCGGTCGGAAGAGCCCGTTACCGTCGATATGGGAAGCCTTTCCGACCAGGCACTTACCCTTGCGGCAAGCGTCACGGGAAGAAAAGCACCCACGACCATCACGGGCATATCCCATATAAGACATCAGGAATGTGACCGCATCGAAGCGATAGTGACAAACCTGACAAAAGCCGGGATAAAGGTAACGGAAAAAGATGACGATGTCACGATTGAGCCCGGCATCCCCGGACCTGCCGATATCGATTCGTTCGGAGACCACAGAGTTGCGATGGCGTTTTCCCTTCTCGGACTGCTGCAGCCCGGGATAAGCATCCTTGATCCCGCCTGTTGTTCGAAGACATTCCCCGATTATTTCGCATATCTGGATGAAATCAGAGAATTGACAAAATGTCAACAGCAATGAAGGGCATTTCCCGACAGATGCCGAAAATACGGTGATATTCCGTGTTTCCCATACTTGTTGAGAACGTCCCCTGTATGGTAAAATAATCTGAGATAATGCGCAGATCCCCTGCACGCAGATGGAGGCTTCAGATGGCTGATAAGCCTGAAGAGAAAAAGCAGGAAGAAATGAGGCGTGAAAGCGCTTTTATAAGGGTGGTGACCGGAGCCGGCGGAGTCAATCCGCAGGAGATCCTTGAGATCCTTTCGATCGCCATCATCGTCATCCATGTGATCATGATGTTTATGTATCACATCATGGGTGTATGGCAGCTTGCGCTCTACAACATAATCGTCATCGCATATTATTCCTACTGCTACACCACGGTCCGCGAGGGCAAGATCTTCAGGGGCTATCTCCTTACTTTTATCGAGATAGTCTTCCAGATGGTCATAACCATGTTCATAATCGGATGGGAGTCCGGTTTCTATACCTATGTCATATCGATCATCCCGGTATATTATTACATCTCAATGTTCATCGGCGGGACCGACCATAAGAAGGGCGAGCATGTCTTTACCCCGATGATATGGTCCTTCGTTACGCTGGCGGTCGTTCTTGCAACATATATCACCGACCAGTTCGTGACCCCGATGGTGACTCTTGAAACCGCACCGTTAAAGGTAGCGTTTACCTTCAATGTATTTTTCGCATCCATGCTGATCATCTGGATGTCGCATTTCTTTGTTCTCGGATATAAGAATTCCATCGATATCCTCGCGAAAAAGAATACGACCCTCGACGAAGAGGCGAGCCTCGATCCCCTTACCGGTCTTTGCAACAGACGCACCATGGAGGTCAAGCTCGAAGATGCGCTCGGCGAAGCCAAGAAGACCGGTGCACTCTTCAGCCTTGTAATGGGAGATATCGATTTCTTCAAAAGGATCAACGATACATACGGACATGAATGCGGAGATGTTGCTCTCGTTCAGGTTGCGGAAATCCTGAAGACCTGCGTAAGAGACGGCGATGTCGTATGCCGCTGGGGCGGAGAGGAATTCCTTCTCCTTGTAAAAGGAAACAGAAATGTCGCTTCGAACGTTGCGGAGCGTATCAGAGCCAGAATCGAAAATAACGTTGTCGAATACGGCGAGAACAGGATAACCTTTACCATGACTCTCGGCGTTTCAACATATGCACCCGGGTATTCACTCGAGTCGCTCGTAACCCAGGCTGATGAGAATCTCTATTACGGAAAGGAACACGGCAGGAACCGGGTCGTTTCCACCAAGCCAAAGGTTACTTCTACGGTGTCATCAAATGTCTGAACAGTTACAGGAAAAACCCATAAAAGAAAATAAGATGGGCGTAATGCCCGTTAAGAAACTGATCATCACTATGTCACTTCCCATGATGATCTCCATGATCGTGCAGGCTTTATACAATATCGTCGACTCGGTATTCGTATCAAGACTGGACGCCGATTCGCTTGCGATGGCGGCGCTCACTCTCGCATTTCCGATACAGAGCCTTATGATCGCAGTCGGCTCCGGAACGGGTGTCGGCATCAATGCGATGCTCTCCACATCACTCGGTGAAAAGAGATACGATAAATCCGATTCTGCGGCAAACCAGGGAATCCTTCTCGGCTTCTTCAGCTTCATTGTATTTCTTCTTATCGGAATCTTTGTGGTTGAGCCTTTTTTCGCAAACCGGAGCAGCGATGCAGCGGTCATTGCATTCGGAGTGCCCTATCTTAAGATAGTCACCATGATGTCCTTCGGTCTCTTCATGCAGATGATCCTCGAAAGACTCCTTCAGTCTACGGGTCTTACATTCTATTCGATGATCACCCAGACAACGGGTGCCGTCATCAATATAATCCTCGATCCCATCATGATCTTCGGATATTTCGAATTCCCCGCACTGGGGACCGCAGGAGCCGCTTATGCGACAGTCATCGGACAGTCCGTAGCCGCATGCCTTGCACTCATCTTCAACCTTACGAAGAATAAAGAGATACATATCAACATCAGGAAGATAATATCCCCTGACTTTTCCACGATAGGGAGGATCTATGGGGTAGGACTTCCTTCGATCCTCATGATGAGCATCGGATCGGTCATGAGCGACTTCATGAACAAGATCCTCGATGCATTCTCATCAACCGCGGTTGCGGTCTACGGTGTTTACTTCAGGCTCCAGAGCTTCTTCTTCATGCCCGTCTTCGGATTGAACAACGGCATCATCCCCGCGCTTGCATATAATTACGGAGCGAAAAAAAGAGAGCGTATCGACGAAGCCTTACGCTTCGGCGTTATCCTTGCGGTATGCATCATGACAGTCGGAACGATCATTTTCGAAACCATTCCCGGAGTGCTTTTGGACCTTTTCAATGCCAAGGCACAGGTCAAAGCTATCGGTATTCCCGCAATGAGGATCATCGCACTTCACTTCCCGTTTGCGGCGGTTGCAATATCTCTCGGAACCGTCTTCCAGGCGTTTTCCAAGAGCATCTATTCACTTATAATATCGGTGTGCAGACAACTCGTCGTGCTTATTCCCGTAGCGTGGGCGCTAGCCTACTTTACGAATAATGTCGGCTCTGTCTGGTTCTCCTTCCTTGTTGCGGAGGGAGTATCATGCGCACTTTCGATATTTTTCTTCAGAGTCGTTTATAAACAAGTAGTTGAGCCAATCCGCGGATCAGGCTCTTAAGAAAGAAGGTATATAAAATGAACGAAAAGACCAAAAAGATCACCACAGCTGCAGCACTTCTCGCCATCTGCATCGTAAGCCAGTTCTTCAAGAACTTCAGCGTTTACATCACAGGCCCCATCATCAACGCGTGCCTCATCCTCGCGGTTGTTTACTGCGGACTGTTCTGGTCGGTAATCCTCGCAATCCTTACACCCGTAACAGCATTTCTTATCACAGGAGCTCCCGTCATGAAGGTTGTGCCTGCAATCATGCCTCTCGTAATGGCTGGAAATCTCGTGCTTGTGGTAGTATTCTGGCTCTTCGTGAGAAAGAAAAAGGATCTTCTCAAATTCATCGCAGGCGGTATCGTCGGAAGCGTTGCCAAGGGTGCATTCATGGCACTTACCATTTCTTACGGAGTTCTCGCAACCGTAACTCTTCCCGAAGCAATGCAGAAAATGCTTCCCAAGCTTCAGCTTACCTATTCCGTAACACAGCTTGTGACCGCACTTATCGGACTTGTCTATGCACTCGTTATCTGGGCGGCACTTAAGAAGGCGTTTCCGAACTCGGAAGGCAAGAAAGCCGAATAAGGTACGGGACTTTTCTGATGTCGGAAACAAATGCAAAAGAAAAAATATGCGTATTATTAACGGGCGGAACAATCTGTTCCGTCCCGAATTCTAATGGGAAAAACACTTCCGATGCGGGGCAGGCAAGCCCTGAGCTGATCAATCATTTTCTGAACAAAACGGATTCGAAATTCCGTATCAAAGATTTATTTGACACAGTCTCTCTCAAAACGGACATCCTCAGCGAGAATATGACTACGGATGTCTGGTACGAGATCCTTGAGATATTCAGGACGAAGATCATTCCCGGAAACTACAAGGGTGTGATCGTACTTCACGGAACAGATACTCTTGCATATACTTCCTCGTTCCTGTCCATGGCACTTGCGGGAATAAATATTCCTGTATGCATGGTCTCCGCACAGCTCAGGCTTGGCAGATATGTAAATGATGAGTGGATACCGGACGAAAAGACTAACGGGTATGCAAACTTCAAGGCTGCCGTGGAACTGATCATGAACGGCATAGCTCCGAATGTTTATGCGGTCTACAGAAACGAAGCAAATGAATACAACGGCTTACATGAACCCGGAGAACTCCTGGTTCACTACGGAGTCCATCTTCTCCAGTGCCCGAACGGAAGCAACAATTTTCACAGCAGGGATGAGATGCTTGTAAAGGATAAAAACAATGCAATCCTTCCGATATGCTCCAAAGCTCCGGAAAACATCGGTTCGGAAAAGAAAAGCGGATTCAGTGAAGGTCCCGGGTATTACCTCAAAGTAAAAGACAACTGTTCAGGAGTCTGTCTAATTCGTCCCTTTACCGGACTTGACTATTCAGAGATCAAAATTGAAGGAAAGAAAATAGTAATTCACGGAACCTATCATTCCGAGAGTGTCTGCATAGGAAGAAGTATTTATACCAAAAACGAAGAATCCGTAGAAGATGATGAAAACAGCAGAGACGATTTCCACCTTGATGAGATAATCGAGAAAGACCGAAATTACTCCATTCTACATCTCCTCGATAAGTGCGCCGATAATAATATTCCTGTTTTCCTTGCTCCCTGCGACAAGAAAGCGGCTGCTTACGGAACAACGAAAAATGCCACAGAACGGGGAGCGAAAACTTTAAAGGGCATAACTCTCGAGGCAGCCTATGCCAAGGCGGTGCTCGGATGTTTCCTGGGAATACAGGCAGATGAGTTTGCTGACTTTATGTCAAAACCTATAAATGATGAAAAACCTGAGGAGGATCCGGCCTGAAGTTGAGGGGTAATAAAATATCCCGCGGCACAGAAATACGTAAAAAACGTGAATACATATAATAAAGAAAGATTGACCGTTAATTCATCTTTCTGATATAATCTGTAATTGCAAAAACTGTGAAGGAGACTCTGATCAAGGAAAGCACCAGGGAGATCGCGTCGTGGACTGGAAGCGCGGTTTGTAAGTAGAGGATCAAGGGAACGCTCCGGAGTTGGTTGTCTGAGCTGTGATAAACGGTTAGGGCATCCCGTGTGCACGCGTTAAGTGTTAAAGAGTGGACAGCGTACGGACGTTGTCAATAAGGGTGGTATCGCGGATAAGTAAGTTATTCGTCCCGGAGTGCTATTTTTGGCACTCCGTTTTTTCTTTCAAAAGAAAACACATTTAAGCAAACTCAGAGAATCAAACAGTACAGAAAGGAAATGCTATGAAGAACTGTTACAGAGATATGGATATGTCAAATATCGGAGAGCAGCTCATCGGCGAGAAGATAAAGCTTGCCGGATGGGTTGAGAACATCCGTGACCACGGCGGAGTATCCTTCATCGACCTGAGGGATATGTACGGAGTCGTACAGGTTGTCCTCAGAAAGGATGGACTCCTTGACGGAATAAGCAAGGAGATGTGCATCTCCGTAGATGGTGTGATCGAAAAGAGAGATGAGGAGACCTACAATCCCAAGATCCCATCCGGAACCGTAGAGCTCAACGCAGATGTGATCACCGTACTCGGAAAGGTTTACCAGCCCCTTCCCTTCGAGGTCATGACCTCCAAGGAGACAAGGGAGGATCTTCGTCTCAAGTACAGATACCTCGATCTTCGTAACCAGAAGGTCAAGGATACCATCCTCTTCAGATCCAAGGTTATCTCATTCCTTCGTGAGAAGATGACAGATATGGGATTTGTCGAGATACAGACTCCCATCCTCTGCGCATCATCACCCGAGGGAGCACGTGACTATGTCGTTCCTTCGAGAAAGTACAAGGGAAAGTTCTATGCACTTCCCCAGGCACCCCAGCAGTATAAGCAGCTCCTGATGGTGTCCGGATTCGATAAGTATTTCCAGATCGCCCCCTGCTTCAGAGACGAGGATGCGAGAGCGGACAGATCTCCCGGAGAATTCTATCAGCTCGATTTCGAGATGAGCTTTGCCACCCAGGAGGATGTATTCAGGGCAGGTGAAGAGGTTCTTTCCGCAACCTTCGAAAAGTTTGCTCCCGAAGGCTACAGCGTAACACAGGCTCCTTACCCCATCATCAGCTATAAGCAGGCTATGCTCGAGTTCGGAAGCGACAAGCCCGATCTCCGCAACCCCTTAAGGATCCGTGATCTTACGGATTTCTTCCAGAAGTGTACCTTCAAGCCTTTCATCGGCAGAACCGTAAGAGCGATCAAGGTTCATGCTGATCTTTCCAAGGGCTTCCATGAAAAGCTCCTTAAGTTTGCAACCGATATGGGAATGGGCGGCTTAGGATATCTCGAAGTCATGGAGGATATGAGCTACAAGGGACCCATCGATAAGTTCATTCCCGAAGAGTACAAGAAGGAACTCGCAGACCTTATGGAAGCGGTCGCAGGGGATACCGTATTCTTTATCGCAGATAAGGAAGACAAGGCTAATTTCTATGCCGGCAATATCCGCAGGGAACTCGGAGAAAAGCTTGACCTCATTGAAAAGAACGCTTACCGCTTCTGCTATGTCAATGACTTTCCTATGTTCGAAGAAGATCCCGAGACTCATCAGATCGGATTTACACACAATCCCTTCTCGATGCCCCAGGGCGGATTGGAAGCACTCAACACCAAGAACCCTCTCGACATTCTTGCTTACCAGTACGACATCGTATGCAACGGCATAGAGCTTTCATCCGGTGCTGTAAGAAACCACGACATGGAGATCATGGTCAAGGCATTCGAGATTGCAGGATACGATGAGGAGACTCTAAAGAATAAATTCGGAGCTCTTTATCACGCATTCCAGTTCGGAGCACCCCCTCACGCAGGAATGGCTCCCGGCGTAGACAGAATGATCATGCTCTTAACAAATGAGGAGAATATCCGCGAAGTCATCGCATTCCCGATGAGCGGAACCGCGCAGGATCTTATGTGCGGAGCACCGAATGAGATAACGGAGCAGCAGTTAAGAGAAGTTCACATCAAGATCAGGGACTGAAAATATGAAGAATATAATCGACGATGCAACAATTGAATATGTCGGCATTCTTGCAAAGCTCAGCCTCACCGAAGAGGAAGCCGAGCAGGCCAAGACCGATATGGGAAAAATGCTGGATTACATCGACAAGCTCGGCGAACTCGATACATCGAATGTCGAGCCCATGTCGCATGCCTTCAAGGTGCAGAATGTATTCCGTGAGGACGTGGTTTCCAACGGAGACGACAGGGAGAACATCCTGAAGAATGCACCCGAAGAAAAAGACGGTATGTTTGTCGTGCCCAAAACTTTCTGATGAAGTTACGGAAAGGAGAAATGATTTGAGCAAGTTAAAAAATGAAATACTGTCCATGACAGCATTGGAATTGGGAAGTGCCATAAGCTCGAAAGAGGTTTCCGTAAGAGAAGCGGTTGAAGCTTCTCTGTCACAGGTAGAAGCCCGCGAAGCAGATATACACTCGTTCGTAACCCTGGATGCCGAAAACGCACTCCGCAGGGCGGATGAAGTTCAGCAGAAGATCCTTTCAGGTGAGATCACATCTCCCCTGGCAGGTGTTCCAGTTGCCATCAAGGACAATATGTGCACAAAGGGACTTCTTACCACATGTTCTTCGAAGATACTCGGAAATTTCGTTCCGACCTATTCATCGACCGCTGTTGAAAGACTTGAAAAAGCGGGAGCCGTTGTCATAGGCAAGACGAATATGGATGAATTTGCGATGGGTTCCACCTCGGAAACCTCCGCATTCGGTCCCACGAAGAATCCCTGGAATACAGGTCATGTGCCCGGTGGATCATCGGGAGGTTCGGCTGCGGCTGTCGCTGCGGATGAGTGCTTCTTCGCACTCGGCTCCGATACCGGCGGATCCATCCGCCAGCCCGCATCATATTGCGGAATCGTAGGAATGAAGCCCACATACGGAACCGTTTCCAGATACGGACTTATCGCATACGGATCATCGCTCGATCAGATCGGACCTTTGTCCAAGAACGTATCCGATTGCGTTGCGGTACTCAGCGAGATCATCGCTCATGACGAGAAGGATTCAACTTCGGTTGACTATGATATAACCGCTCTTAAGAATGCTCTTGACGGTGACGTTAAGGGAATGAAGATCGGTGTTCCCAGAGATTATTTTGGAGAAGGCCTTGATCCTGAAGTTGCATCGGCCGTAAAGGAAGTTGCAAAGAAGCTTGAAAGTGCAGGCGCTGTTGTAGAGGAATTCGACTTAAGTCTTGTCGATTATGCGATTCCTACCTACTACACGATCGCAGCGGCTGAGGCAAGCTCCAACCTTGAAAGATTCGACGGCATCAAGTACGGATACCGCACCAAGGAATACGCCGGACTTCACGATATGTATAAGAAGACCAGATCCGAAGGCTTCGGTCCCGAAGTAAAGCGCCGTATAATGCTCGGATCGTTCGTCTTGAGCTCCGGATATTACGATGCATATTATCTGAAAGCACTCCGCGTAAAGGCTCTTATAAAGAAAGCATTCGATGATGCTTTTGCAAAATACGATGCGATCCTCGGACCCGTTGCACCCACGACCGCTCCCAGGCTCGGAGACAGCCTGTCCGATCCCATCAAGATGTATCTCGGAGATATCTACACGATCTCCGTAAACCTTGCGGGACTTCCCGGAATCAGCGTTCCCTTCGGTGTAGATTCAAAGGGACTTCCAATTGGCGTCCAGCTTATCGGAGACTGCTTCAAGGACGACCGCATCGTTCGTCTTGCTTATGCATATGAGCAGATGAGAGGCGAATTTCCCACTCCGAAAGGAGGAATAGAATAATGAGCAAACAGTATGAAATGGTCATAGGCCTCGAGGTTCATGTAGAGCTTGCGACCAAGACCAAGATATTCTGCGGATGTTCCACAGCATTCGGCGGAGAACCCAATACCCATACCTGCCCCGTATGTACCGGAATGCCCGGTTCGCTTCCCGTACTCAATAAGCAGGTTCTTGAATATGCCATTGCCGTTGGTCTTGCTACAAACTGCGAGATCACAAGGAACTGCAAGTTCGACAGAAAGAATTATTTCTATCCCGACAATCCGCAGAACTACCAGATCAGCCAGCTGTATCTGCCCATCTGCAGAAACGGCCATGTTGATATTGAGACCGAAAACGGCATAAAGAGCGTAAGGATCCATGAGATCCATATGGAAGAGGACGCAGGAAAGCTTATCCATGACGACTGGTACGATGCCAGCCTCGTGGATTACAACCGCTCCGGAGTTCCCCTTATCGAGATCGTTTCCGAGCCTGATATGAGAAGCGCGGAGGAGGTCATCGCTTACCTCGAAACTCTCCGCAATACCATCCAGTATCTCGGAGCATCTGACTGTAAGCTCAACGAAGGCTCGATGCGTGCTGATGTCAACCTTTCAGTAAGAGAGGTCGGCTCCGAAACCTTTGGAACCAGGACCGAGATGAAGAACCTGAATTCTTTCCACTCGATCATGCATGCGATCAAAGGTGAATCAGAAAGACAGATCGACCTGTTAGAGAGCGGAGAGAGCGTAATCCAGGAGACAAGAAGATGGGATGATACCAAGGAATGCTCATACGCAATGAGATCCAAGGAGGATGCCCAGGACTACAGATACTTCCCCGATCCCGACCTTGTTCCCATAAGCGTAAGCGATGAGCTGATCGAATCCATCCTTGCAAAGCAGCCCGAGATGAGACTTGAAAAGAAGAAGCGCTACAAGGAAGAATTCGATATCCCCGAATACGATATAAATATCATCACCAATTCCAAACACCTTGCCGATCTCTTCGAAGAGACCGTATCCCTCGGAGCACAGCCCAAGAAGGTATCCAACTGGATCATGGGCGAGACCTTAAAGCTTCTAAAGGAAAAGGAGATGGATCCCGAGGATATATCATTCTCCGCAAGCCACCTGGCAGACCTTATCAAGATGACCGATGCCAAGGAGATCAACTCAACGGTAGCAAAGGAAGTATTCGAGAAGATCTTCTTCGAAGATGTAGATCCTAAGGCATATGTCGAAGAGAAGGGACTTAAGACCGAGAACAATGAAGACCTCCTTCTCGAAGTTGCAAAGCGTGTGATCGAGGCAAATCCTCAGTCCGTGACCGACTATAAGTCCGGAAAGGAAAAAGCCATAGGCTTCCTTGTCGGACAGTCCATGAGAGAACTCAAGGGCAAAGCCGATCCCGTAGCTGTCACCGAGATGCTGAAGAAACTGATGAGCTAACAGATAAAAGCCCTGCTTTCCAAATACAATGGAAAAGCAGGGCTTTTGCTACTATGCGTTTTTGCAGTCACAGCACTGAATTTATTTCTTTATTCTTTGAAGTCCGTGTTTATCAAATCCTCCATTTTGCATCCCAAAGCCTTTGAGAGTCTGAAAATTGTCTCAGCAGATGCATGATTGATATCTTTCTTACCCTGTTCGTAGTGTTCGATCATCCTTACAGATACTCCCGATTTCTCGGCGAGCATTTTCTGGGTAAGGTCTGCATAGGATCTAAGCCTGGCTAACTGTTCTGCCTTTTGCGGTTTGTCTGATACTATAAGATCTGATTCGTCCTGTTTATTCATGATCACATCTGAGCCAATGATTTATCTGAGTAGCGCACATCATCTTCCATAAAGTCGGGTCGGAGCATAACAAATAAAGTGACATCTGAAGGCGTGGAATCCGGGTTCTTATCCAGAAAATCCATAACTGCTTCATATCGCTCGGCTTTCTTGCCGGCATATTTTGATATGGCATGAACAAAAGCAAAATATGCTCCGGGTATGCTGTTAAGTCTCTTCTCTAGTTCGTTCATTCTAATCCCTCTGCTAATTTAAAAAGGATGCTTGGCTACGATGTTATAGTCATTTGGTCTGCCACCGGAATCGAGTTTATAAATCTTCGCCATGTAATTCTACTCCTAATATAATGCATTTATGTAATTATTTCTACATTCATTTCTACATCTAAAGGTGTATCCAATAATACACCCTTAGGTGTAGCAAAGCAAGATGAGAATAATGTTAGAATAATACCAAATTTTCAAGTTATTTTAGATGATCAATTAGATGCGCCAAAATCTAAGGAAAAACGGTAATGAGGGTGTTTTTGTGTCAAAAATGCAATTGTGATGCAGAATTTCAGATTATGTAAACCATATTCTTCTAAATAATATAGAAGAAAAACCCTGCCTTATGTGGTATAATTGATTGGATTATATGATGCCATAAAAATGTACAAAAAGGCATCTTTGACGATCAGAAAGAATTACTATGTCACAAGGCAGCAGGAAGAAAATCGATCATTGGAAGATCATCGCATTGTATCTTGTCATTTATGACATCTTTACGATCAATCTTTCGTACTTTCTTGCACTCTGGCTCAGATTTGATACCAGGTTCTCACAGATACCGGAAGACTATCTCCGGTCATTTTGCGTGTTCGCGCCATTCTATACGATCATCTGCATTGCTATATTCTGGAGGCTCAGACTCTACAACAGTATCTGGCGCTTTGCCAGCTATGATGAGCTTATCAGGAATATCATCGCCTCTGTAGTCACATCATTCATACATATCATAGGCATCACCGTTTTCGTCAGAAGAATGCCTATTTCATATTACTTCATCGGAATGGTCCTTCAGTTCGGGTTCACCGTGGGCATAAGATTCTCTTACCGTTTTGTCCTGCTGCTCAGGGGCAAGGTGGCAACATCCTCCGCCGAGGATACCAGGGTAATGCTCATAGGCGCCGGCAATGCCGGGCAGATGATTCTCAGGGAACTCAGAAGCTCCAAGGAGATCCATGAGAAAGTAGCCTGCATCATTGATGATAATCCCAATAAGTGGAACAGGTTCATTGAGGGCATTCCCGTTGTTGGCGGAAGAGATGATATCTTCGCCAATATCGAGAAATACGGAATAAAGAAGATCTACCTGGCAATTCCCGCTGCCACTGCGGAGAACAGGCGCGATATCCTGAATATCTGCAAGGAGACCGATTGCGAGATCAAGGCTCTGCCGGGCATCTATCAGCTTGCAAGCGGTGAAGTGTCCATCAAGGATATGAGGGATGTTGCCATCGAGGATCTCCTCGGAAGGGAGCAGGTCAAGCTTGACCTTGAACCGGTCTTCAAGTTCCTTCACGGCAAGACCGTCATGGTTACCGGCGGAGGCGGTTCGATAGGAAGCGAGCTCTGCAGACAGATAGCAAGTCATGATCCCGGAAGGCTCATAATCTTCGATATCTATGAAAACAATGCATACGATATCCAGAACGAACTGAAAAAGAATTACCCGGATCTCAATCTTACCGTGCTCATCGGTTCCGTAAGGGACAGCGGAAAGCTTCAGTCGGTATTCGAAAAGTACAAGCCCCAGGTTGTATATCATGCCGCGGCTCACAAGCATGTGCCTCTTATGGAGGACAGCCCCTGCGAGGCAATAAAGAATAACGCGATCGGCACATACAAGACGGCATATGCAGCCATGAGGAACGGCTGTGAAAGATTCATCCTCATAAGTACCGATAAGGCGGTCAATCCCACGAACATCATGGGAGCCAGCAAGCGCCTCTGCGAGATGGTCATTCAGACCTTCGATTACATGATCAAGAATCACAGGGAGTCCGAACTGATCAAACTGTCGGCTCATATGGATTCCGATGTGGCAGCAGGCGTAGGCGAAGATTTCACTGCTAAGACCCAGTATGTTGCTGTAAGGTTCGGAAACGTTCTCGGAAGTAACGGCTCTGTCGTGCCGCTCTTCAGAAAGCAGATTGCATCAGGCGGCCCCGTCACAGTAACGCATCCCGATATAGTCAGATACTTCATGACAATCCCCGAAGCCGTAAGCCTTGTCCTTCAGGCGGGGGTTATGGGAGAGGGCAGTGAGATATTCGTTCTCGACATGGGGTCGCCCGTTAAGATCGATACTCTTGCAAGAAACCTTATCAAACTCAGCGGCTTCAAGCCCGATGTTGATATAAAGGTCGAATACACAGGCTTAAGACCCGGAGAGAAACTCTACGAAGAAAAGCTTATGGCAGAGGAAGGCCTTAAGACCACTCCCAACCATCTTATACATATCGGAATGCCCATTGCATTTGATAATGACGAATTCCTAAGGCAACTTAAGGAGCTTTCCAAAACCGCTTACAGCAATGATGAGGAAGCGATATTCGATCTGGTCAGGACAGTGGTTACCACATATAACCCTCAAAGGGAAGTGAATGGAAATGCATGATTTTGTAAATGACGACAGATTCAAGGGAATAAAGCCTTTCGAAAAAAGAGTTCTCCTGGCATCTCCCACGATGCACAAAACTGCGGACGGAAGCAGCTGGACGGAATTCGATTATGTAAGAGAAGCGTTCGAGACCAACTGGATCACCTGTGCAGGATCCAATCTGACTGCGCTTGAACCTCTGATCGCGGATTACCTCGGCGCAAAGCATATCGTGGGCCTTTCCTGCGGAACCGCGGCAATACACCTAGCCGTGAAACTTGCTGCGGAGAAACTCTACGGAAGCAGTACCGGAGTGTCGACACCCGACGGCGGTGTATCGGGAGGATGCCTTTACGGAAAGAAGGTCTTCTGCACAGACATGACCTTCGATGCATCGGTCAATCCGATCGTGTACGAAGGCGGAGAACCGGTATTCATAGATTCAGAGTATGAAACCTGGAATATGTCCCCTGTAGCGCTTGAGAACGCATTTAAGAAGTTCCCGGATGTAAAGCTTGTTGT
>JAFWUY010000085.1 GCA_017524035.1 Lachnospiraceae bacterium
GTGCTTGCCCCCGTCCTTAAGAATGTCCCCGTGATCAACAGGATCCTTCCTTCGGGAACCGCCACGGAAACGCTCGATCCCGAGATGTACGGCGGATATACCAATCTCCAGGATGCGGTTAGCAGGATCTATGCGCTTGAAACCGAACTCGAAGCCATCAAGGGTGCATCAAGCGTAAAAGACGAAAGGATAGCGGCGCTTGAGGCTGAGGTTACCAGACTTTCGGAGTTCGAGACCATGCAGGTCGATTTCCAGCGTATCAGGAACGAATTCTACGAGGAAGTCGTATATGCGGAGAACGGTCCCGGACCTGAGGAATATGCAAGGTATTACGAGACCATGGATCCTACAACCGCAGAATTCATATACAAGCAGGTGGTTGAGCAGCTTCAGGTTTCCAAGGAGATCCAGGATTATGTTCAGGCATATTCCAGCATGAAGCCCAAGGAGGCAGCGGCTCTCTTTGAAAAAATGACCGATACCGAGGGCATTCAGCTTGCCGCAAGGATCCTAGGAGCCATGAATCCCGATGACAGGGCCAAGATCTTTAACGAAATGGACAAGGATATCGCGGCCAGGATCACAAAAATTCTTGATCCCGAGAGTTAACCCTTAAGAAATCATCTTCTTTTGCCGATATAAATTCCGGCAGGATATTATTCTGCACACAAACCTATATTGGAAGAAAGGAAGGTAGTATCATATGGGCATCACACCTATCATGGATGCCTCGGTGATTCCCGATCAGCTTGTGACGAAAGTCACATCCGTGAACGCGGCTCCCAAGGAAGGCGCTGATTTCAGATCAGTCTGGAACGATCAGGCCGGAGCAAAAGCCGCGGGGTCTGACGTCACGGATATCGCAAAGAGCTTTTCAAGGGATAACGGTTCCGAAAAGAAAGCGGAAGTTTCTAAAGCACCCGCTGCGGAAAAGACCGAGAATGCATCAAAGACAGATGTGAAGGGCAAGGACAGCCCCGAAAAAGTCGTTTCCGAACCTTCGGATGACGACAAAATGCTCAAGGATGAGGAAATCGTATCCGCAACTGAGGCGCTGAGCACGATCGTATCGGAGCTTGGACAGAAGATTGCGGAAATTCTAAGTGTTTCGCCCGGGGAATTTAAGGATCTTCTCGAGGCAAACGGCATTACCGCCGCCGACCTGCTCGACAGGGATGTAATGAGTTCGTTCCTTGTAAACGCACTCGGTGCCGAATCAAAGCTTGATCTTCTTACCGACGAAGCAGGCTGTGAGATCTTTAAGGCCGGTATGGAAATTCTTTCGGAAGTGCTTGCATCGGACTCCCACGTTGGAGAGATGACTGTATCTGATCTGGTAGATGCTGTGAACTTAGCTCTTCCCGAAGGTGAAGATCTTGCTCAGGCGATCATGGCCGAAGTAAAGACCGAAGTAAAGACCGAAGACCGGGCTACTGAATCCGTCGACAGATTTGTCAGGAATCAGAACGGCGACTTCGAACTCGTTTCCGTGGACGAAAACGGCTCTGTTACAGGAGAATCCAAGGTCGTCATGCAGGCTCAGAAATCCTCTGAGGACGGAAAAGGATCCGAGAACAAGGGCGAAGAGCATGCCGCAGGCAGCCAGATCCGTTTTGGTGTTCAGGCGCCCGGCAATATCGAGACTCCCGCTCCCGAAACTCCCATCACCTATACCGAAAATGTAAATGAGATAGCGGATCAGATCCTGGATAATATGAAGACCGTGACTGACGGAGACTTCTCCGATGTCGAGATGCAGCTTCATCCCGCATCACTCGGTACTCTTCATATCCATGTCACCAATAATGCCGGTGTCATCACCGCAAGCTTTGTTACCGAGAACGAAGCGGTCAAGGCCGCTGTGGAAAGTCAGATGGTAAGACTTGCCGAGCAGTTTGAGGAACAGGGCATAAAGGTTGAGGCTGTAGAAGTTACCGTTGCATCCCACGGCTTTGAAGGCAATCTCGACCAGAGCGCCGGACAGTCCGAAGGCGAAAGCGAAAGCTCACGCAGCTCAAGACGGACCAGAAGGATTGATCTTTCGGACGTTGACGATGAACTCGATACATCCGATATGGATGATGAAGAGCGCATCGCAGCCGAGATGATGGCAGCAAGCGGCAACAAGGTAGATTACACGGCTTAAGTTTTCTGCGCATCCGCGCAGGGAACTTAAGACTACTGAAAGGAGAAAATACATGTCATCTGTTTCAGCATCTTCAGCAACAGTCAAGAACGGTGAGATAGTTACAAGTGCATCCCAGGATTCCCTTTCCAAGGCTAACGAGAAAAGTAATTCCGGTATGGACAAGGATGCGTTCCTTCAGCTTCTTGTAGCTCAGATGAAGTACCAGGATCCACTGGAGCCCACATCAAACACCGAATATATTTCCCAGTATGCACAGTTCTCACAGGTAGAAGCTCTCAACAACATGTCCACAACGATGGAGCTTTCAAGATACAGCACCTATGTGGGAAAGGAAGTCATCCTTGAGACCACCGACGGAAGCGGAAAGTCCACCCAGACCAGGGGCTTCGTCGATTACGTTACCTTTGAAGAGGGCAAGGCATACCTGTCCATCGAAGGAAATCTCTATAAAGCTTCCGATATCGTTTCGGTCATTAGCAGCGAGTTCTCAACAGCGGAGGACATTGCCAAGCAGTTTGCGCAGACGATAAAGGATCTTCCCGCAATCGATCAGATCACCATCGAAAACAACGGAAATACCATCACAAATCTACTTAATCTCTACAATTCCATCGGGGATTACGAGAAGAGCTTCATCGATGATGATGATGTCATTAAGATGAATCTCTATGTGGCAAAGCTTAACGACCTTCTCACAGCTGCCGCAAATGCAGCCGCAAAAGAGTCGGAAAATAAGGATTCTTCCGAAGAAACCGCTGAGGATACCGCCGAGACGACCGGTGCCGCAGAGGCTGTTTCGGATGAAAATGCATAAAACGCTTAAGAAAAATAAGGAGAGTGCCGATATATGTAATTGAAGGAGGAAAAGCGTATGGAAATGAATGTACAGGCTCTGTATGCAGCCGGCTTATCCAAATCCATCGGCTTTACGCCGAGCGCCAAGTCTCCCGAAACTACTCAGAGTTCTTTTTCAAGGATCCTTTCGGAAAAGGCCGGAGAAAGCTCCCAGGTTAAGTTCTCCAAGCACGCATCACTTCGAATGAGTGACCGCGGACTTGAGATGACGGGAGAGCAGCTCGGAAGACTGGAAAGCGGCACCGACATGGCGGCAGACAAGGGAATAAAGGATTCACTCGTCATGATCGACGATATGGCCTTTATCGTAAATGTCCCTTCGAGAACCGTTATAACAGCACTTGAAGCCGGAAACGAAAATGTATTCACAAATATAAACGGAGCGGTTATTGCTTGATATGCCGGACCTGGATGGAGGCCGGGGTACCCGAATGACAGAAGGACCCCTCAAAGTATAACCGGAAGCGCTCGCTTCATGCGGCTCTGATCTGCCGCAACTCTCCAATTTTAAAAATGGAGGAAACTGCCTTATGATGAGATCTCTTTACTCTGGTGTTGCCGGTCTTAAGACTCACCAGACCAAAATGGACGTTATCGGTAACAATATCGCTAACGTTAACACTACTGCGTTCAAATCAAGTTCCGTTACCTTCGCAGATCTGATGTCCCAGACTACACAGTCCGCATCGGGCGCAAACGCAACTACCGGCGTCGGCGGTGTCAATGCCCGTCAGATCGGTCTCGGCGTTAAATCCGGAGCCATCAACGTAAACATTTCTTCACAGGGTTCCGCTCAGTCGACCGGAAATCCTTTCGATATCATGATCACCGGAAGCAATTTCTTCGTAGTTTCCGATGGTCTTGCCAATTACTTCACCCGTGACGGTTCATTCTATGTGGACGGTGTCGGCAACTTATGCATGACTTCCACCGGTTACAATGTAATGGGATGGGGCGTCGATCCCGAGACTCTTACCATTAAGCAGGACACCGTTCAGGCTCTCCGCATCATGAGCGCCGACAATCTCACTTATCCCCCCGAGGCTACAACTAAGGGAACCGTTACCGGTATCCTTGACAAGAACGATACCGACGTCAATTCCGAAGCGGGAAAGACTGTAAACCTCAACCTCTACGATTCACTCGGATACGAGTACACCGCAAGATTCATCATCAAGTCCACAGACAACCCAGGAGAGTACTCTGTAGAGCTTACAAAGCTTCTCGATGCGAACGGATTGGAAGTTCCTATTCCTGATGGCGTTGAGCTTTTCGGAGGCGGAACAAATGTGGATGACGTAAATAATGTAACATTTAATGTTAATTCATATTCTTGGGACACAACCGGTAAGAAACTTATGGATAAGGGCGGAAGTGCTGTTAAGGCTGACCTGAGCGTGCTTACCAACGCATCATCCACCGAAGCCGATAAGCGGGATGTATATGCTGAAATTGCAAAAGCATATGGATATGAGGGGTCGGTTGATGCTTTCTTAAATCTTTTGATTGGAACTGATTCAATGAAAGATATAATTGATAAAGCAGCTGGTGTTAGCAGTTCAACCGCAACGGTTGATCTTTTTGATCCTGATGGTGATCCTGCAACCGATACTTTTGATTTTAAGTCTACTGGAAGACATATCACCGGTATGGTTATGAAATTCGATAACGATACAGGTTTATTTGATAGTATTGATGGAAACAATCTCGGCGATTCCAAGATTTATCTTTCGAAACTTATCGCGAACACTGCTGATAATACATCAAACTATTCTGATATTGATCTTAATTGGGCTGGAATTTCAATGTTCAATAACAACGGTACTTCCACCGTTACCGCTACTTACGGCGATAAGGACGGAATCGGAACAGGACGTAAGCTCGGTGACATGATCGGAGTTTCCATCCAGAGAGACGGAATGATCTATGCAAGCTATGATAACGGTATGACCAAGCTCCTCGGCCAGATTGCAACCGCAAGCTTCCCCAATTCCTCAGGTCTTGAGAAGCACGGCGACAACCTTTACCAGGCTACCATGAACTCCGGTTCGTTTGACGGAATTGGCGTTGACGTTACCGCATCGGGCGGTTACATGTCCACCGGCGTTCTCGAAATGAGTAACGTAGACCTTTCCGCAGAATTTACCGAGATGATCACCACCCAGCGTGGATTCCAGGCAAACTCACGTATTATCACCGTTTCCGATACACTTCTTGAAGAGCTCACCAACCTCAAGAGATGATAACGTAAACTGACTGACCGGGCAGGATCACCTGCCCGGTTTTTTAAATTTTCAGAAAATTCATACCACAAGATATAGTATTTGTGATATAATTTTTAATGCTATATAAAGACCATGTGAGGAGGGGAAAATCTCATGATCGAAGTGACCAGATTAAATGGTACCAAATTGCTCATAAACCCCCATTTACTCGAGACTGTAGAAGAGACTCCGGACACCGTTATAACCCTCACTACAGGCCACAAGATAATAGTAAAAGAAAGTAGACAAGATATCAAAAATCTTGTAAAATCGTATAGAAAAGGTATCATGGCTGACGAATGACGTTAGCCCGATTTTTGTTGAGGTAAATTACACGTGGATTTAGCTTCGCTGATAGGATTTTTAATGTGTTTCGGCATGCTCGCGTTCGGTATCATTCAGGCTGCCGGACTCGGAGGTGTCGGTAACTACATCGACATCCCCTCCGCCATTATTACTTTTGGCGGTGCTTTTGCTGCGGTTATGACCTCGTACAGCATGAGTGATTACCTGGCCGGACTTAAGAGCATCAAGCTCATTTTCAAGGCACCTTCGGTCAATACCCCCGATCTCATCAAGAAGATAATAGATCTTTCCAACGTAGCCCGTAAGGAAGGACTTCTCTCACTTGAAGAATCCGCATCGGATATGGATGAGCCCTTCCTGAAAAAGGGCGTTCTTCTCGTTGTAGACGGTACCGATCCCGATCTTGTAAGAGGAATCCTCGAAACCGAGATGGAGTGCATAGATTCGAGACATAAGAACCTTTCCGGATTCTGGGAGACCCTCGGATCAATGGGACCTGCATGGGGAATGATCGGAACCCTGGTTGGACTCGTTAACATGCTAAACAACATGTCCGACGCATCATCCATAGGTCCTTCCATGGCCGTTGCTCTCATTACGACCCTGTACGGATCACTTCTTGCAAACTGGATCTGCGCGCCTACCGCAGCCAAGCTTAAGGCTGACAACACGGTGGAGATGATGCAGAAGCAGGTCATGATCGAAGGCCTTCTTTCCATCCAGGCAGGTGAGAACCCCAGAGTCATCGAAGAGAAGCTCAAATCCTTCCTTGCTCCCAAGGAAAGAGAGAGTGCAGGATCCGGCGGAGACGAAGCCGGCGAATGATCGCTAACGGGACTTACATAAGTCTTTGAGATATTTTAAACAGATAGGTCTGAAGTATGGGTAAGAAAAAAGAAGAAGCCCCACCGCCGGGGTCGCCGGCGTGGATGGCCACATTCTCAGATCTGATGAATCTGCTGCTATGCTTTTTCGTTCTTTTGTTCTCGATGTCGACCATCGATGAAGCCAAGCTCAATGAGATCATCGCATCGATGAGCAGTTCGTTCAGCGTATTCAGCAGCGGATCCACCTCCATCGGAGAAGGCATCCTTATCAGCAACGGGGTCAGCCAGCTCAATGAACTGGCCGAGTACATAAACAGCACAGGACGCACTGCCGAATCCGAGAGCGATACGGATCAGATCGAGGTGTACGATACCCAGTCCGGAGGTCAGGAGCAGACTGACATCACCGAACAGACGGGTACGCAGACACTCGAAAAAGCGGCTGAGCAGGTCGAGCAGGCCAATCTTCAATCCAACGAAGAGCTTGCGGAGATCATAGGTGAAGCCATTTCCGAAAGCCAGCTCTCAGATCAGATAGACGTAAGCTTTACATCTCAGTACGTTATGCTCACGATGAAGGGTTCCATCCTCTTTGCACCCGGAAGTGCAACACTCAATGAAGATTGCAAGCCGGTACTCGACAGGGTGGCTACCATTCTCGAGAGATATGCACGCGGTGAGATTGAGATAGACGGACACACCGATAACGTTCCCATGAACAGCGCCAGGTTCCCCTCCAACGAGGAATTGTCAAGCGCAAGAGCTATGTCGGTTTTCTATTATCTCATTGAGACGAGCAGCCTCAATCCTTCGCTCATCAAGCATTCCGGATACGGTGAGAGGATGCCTATAGCCGATAATTCCACCGAAGCCGGAAGAGCGCGCAACAGACGTGTCGAGATAAGAATCTATAACAACAATTAGGGTGGGGGAAAAGAAATCCTATGAAAAAGAATCTGCTCACGGTCCTTATACTGGCATTGCTTGTCGTAAACCTGACATTCTCCGTCATCACCATGATCAGCATTACCGGTACAAACAAAAAGACCGCCGCACTTGTAGATACCATCGCTACTGTACTCAATCTTGAGCTCGTAGCGGACGGCGAGGACGAAGGCCCTGCCGTAAGCCTTGCCGATACCGAGATCTATACCATCGGTGATTCCATGACCATTCCTCTTAAGGTCGGCGAGAGCGGAAAGCAGGAGTACATGGTATGCAGGATTGCTCTTTCGATCAATACGAAGGACGACGATTACAAGAAGTACAATTCCGAGACCATCGGAACTTACGAGAACTACATCAAAGAAGCTATAGAGGGAGTTGTTTCAAGATATGATTCGGCATATCTCGGAAATCCCGCCAACCGTGATGAAGTCAAGAAGGAATGCCTTGCTGCGATCCAGAAGTGGCTTGATTCCAAGGTTGTATATGACATATCCATCAGTGATGTGAAGTTCGGATAAAACGCACGGAGGTTTGCCCGGTGGGTGAGATCCTTTCGCAAAACGAAATAGACGCCCTCTTAAACCAGCTTTCATCAGGCGAACTGGATGTGGAGTCCATCTCCAATGCAGAGGAAAAGCCGGTCAAGGATTATGACTTCAGCAGGCCCACCAAGTTCTCCAAGGAACACCTGCGTACTCGTGAAATAATCTTTGAGCATTACGGAAGACTCATTTCCACAAACCTTCCCGTTATTCTGAGAAAGAATGCACAGGTAACGGTTGCGAGTTCCGAGACCGTTACGTTCAGTGAGTTCACGAACGCACTTTCAAATCCCAGCATTCTCGGAATAGTCGGATTTGAACCTCTCGGAGGCAATATCATAATCGATCTTGCCACCAATATTGCTTTTTCGATGATAGACAGAATGCTCGGCGGAGAAGGAACTCCTCTCGATAAAACGAGGGAATTTTCCGATATCGAGCTATCCATACTCCAGAAGATCATGGTCATGTTCACCCAGCTGCTTCGTGATCCCTGGAAGAACGTTCTCGATGTAACGCCCGTGCTTACCAGGCTTGAGACCAATCCTCAGTTTGCGCAGATAATCGCACCCGGTGAGATGATCGCGGTCGTAACACTCAACATCAAGATAGGAGATGTTGAGGGATTTATGAATATGTGTCTTCCTTTCATCACTCTTGAAGACGTTATGGACAGACTCAATACCAAGTTCTGGTATTCGACCATGCAGGAGAACAAGGATGAATATGCGAAGGACAATATCGAGGCTATGCTCAGGAGAGTGATCATTCCTGTAAAAGCGGTCCTCGGTACAAGCAAGATATCTGTAAGCGACTTTATGAATCTTCAGGTCGGTGACTGCATAAGGCTTGATGCCAAGGTGGACTCCGATATGAATATATATGTCGGCAATATCAAAAAATTCACCGCACTTCCCGGTGCAAGTGACGACTCATATGCTGTACGGGTGACTTCGGTGATTAGAGAGGAGGAGTAACAGATGGATGGAATGCTGTCCCAGGATGAGATAAATGCTCTCCTTAGCGGTATGGATCTGTCTGGAGATGAAGCTCCGGATTTAAGTGGGGTAGATATGCCCCAGACAACGGAAAAACCTTCTACTGACCCCTATCTGGTTGATGCGCAGCCTGTGACCGGTGGTGACGAGCTTCTCAATGAAGTTGAGAGGGATGCTATCGGCGAAGTAGCCAATATCAGTATGGGTTCTTCCGCAACCACCCTGTACTCCCTTGTCAACAGGAAGGTAAATATCACAACCCCTGTCGTCACGCTGTGTACATGGCAGGAACTTATATCGAATTTCGAGAAGCCCTGTGTGTTCATCAGGATCAAATACACCAAGGGTCTCGACGGATCGGATATACTCGTTCTGAAAGAGCAGGATGTTAAGGTAATAACCGACCTCATGATGGGAGGAGACGGCACCAATACCGACGGAGAGCTCGGAGAACTTCATCTTTCCGCTATCTCCGAGGCAATGAACCAGATGATGGGTTCATCCGCCACATCTCTTTCGACGATGCTCGGAACGATGATAGACATCTCACCGCCGGAAAGCTCACTTCTTGATCTTAAGAGCTTTGAGGACGGCTCATCGATCTCACCGTTCCTCGGCGGAACATTCTGCAAGATCCAGTTTGCAATGCAGATAGGAGAGAATCTCGTTGATTCGACCATCATGCAGCTGTATCCTATAGATTTTGCTAAGAAGATCGTTGAAACATTCATGGGTACGCAGCATCCCGAAGAAGCGGCTCCCGAGCCCGCTCCCGCACCTGCACCCGGACCGGCTCCGGCCCCCGCACCCGGACCTGCACCCACACCGATGGGACAGCCGATGGGAGACCCTTCCCAGATGGGTTACGGCCAGCCGATGGGGATGCCCCAGATGGGCTACGGACAGCCTATGGGAATGCCTCAGATGGGTTACGGAATGCCTATGGGCGGAATGCCTCAGATGGGTTACGGCCAGGCTCCTCAGCCTATGAACATTCAGGCTGCGACTTTCCAGAATTTCAGCGGAGATCTGAGCGGTATCCAGGGCGGAGAAAATATCGGACTCATAATGGATGTGCCTCTTGAGGTTACGGTAGAGCTCGGGAGGACATCGAAATCCATTTCCGATATCCTCAATTTTGCTCCCGGTACGATCATAGAGCTTGACAGGATCGCCGGTGAACCGATAGATGTGCTTGTTAACGGCAAGTTTGTCGCAAAGGGCGAGGTTGTTGTTATCGAAGAGAACTTTGGTATCAGAGTAACAGAGATAATAAAGCAGTAATTACTACCTGACGGTACA
>JAFWUY010000086.1 GCA_017524035.1 Lachnospiraceae bacterium
CGAGTACGCCTACCTCCGAAGAAAGGATGAGGCGGTTATCATCTGTAATATAATATCTGGAAGGTCTGAGTCCGTTACGGTCGAGAGTGGCACCGAAAAGTTCGCCGTCCGTGAAAAGGATTGCGGCAGGTCCGTCCCAGGGTTCCATCATGGTTGCATAATAATGGTAGAAATCCTTCTTGGATTCGCTCATGAAACGGTTGTACTTCCAGGGCTCGGGGATGAGTGCCATCATTGCGAGAGGAAGATCCATTCCGTTCATGTAAAGGAATTCAAGAGTGTTGTCGAGCATTGCGGAATCGGATCCGCTTGCGGAGATAACGGGATAGATCTTGCTTGCATCCTCTTCCAGAAGCTTTGAATGCATCGTCTCTTCACGTGCGAGCATTCTGTCAGAGTTTCCACGGATGGTATTGATCTCACCGTTATGTGCGATGAATCTGTAAGGATGCGCTCTTTCCCAGCTGGGAAGAGTGTTGGTAGAGAATCTGGAGTGGACCAGCGCCACTGCCGAGAGATAATCCCTGCTCTGAAGATCGTCATAGAATCTTCTGAGCTGTCCTACAAGGAACATTCCCTTATAAACTATGGTACGTGATGAAAGTGAGCAGATATATGTATCATCGGATGACTGCTCGAACTCTCTTCTTACAACATAAAGTCTTCTGTCAAAATCAATTCCCTTTTCGATCTGAGCCGGCTTCTTAAGAAAGCACTGCCAGATCGAAGGCTGACAGTCGAGTGCTCTCTTTCCGAGGATCTCGGGATGAATGGGAACCTCTCTCCAGCCGATGGTATCGATGCCTTCTTTACCCGCGATGACTTCGAAGAGTCTCTTGGCGAAGGTTCTCTTGAGTTCATCCTGAGGAAGGAAGAACATGCCGATGCCATACTCACCTGCATCCCCTATCTTCATTCCGTTCTTCTTACATACGGCAGAAAAGAAAGGATGGGAAATCTGAAGAAGGATTCCTACACCGTCTCCGACCTTGCCGCTTGCATCCTTACCTGCTCTGTGCTCAAGCTTTTCAACTATGGTAAGCGCATCATCCATTACGGAATATTCGGGAACACCGTCGATCTTGACGACCGCACCTATACCGCACGCATCATGTTCTCTGTCGTATGAAAGATTATTGTCCATATCATTGCCCCTTCAGATCTGAAATAAAAAGAAAAAGGCGCCTCTGGTGCCATATCGACACCAGAGACGCCATTGCCTCTTGCAGAATAAAATAATCTTTTTAAAATACAATGTCAAGAAAAATTTTATTCAACATCCTGAAGAGCAGCGTAATCCTCTTCTCCTGTTCTGATCTTAACAACCCTGCTGACAGGATATACGAAGATCTTACCGTCACCGATCTTGCCGGTGTAAAGAGTCTTCTTGGCGGTTTCGATAACGGCATCGACAGGGATCTTGCTGACAACGACTTCAAGCTTGATCTTGGGAAGGAGCGTCATATCCATCTCAACTCCTCTGTACATCTCGCCGGCACCCTTTTGGATACCGCATCCGGTAACCTGTGTGACGGTGATGCCTGTAACACCGAGATCGTTGAGTGCTCGCTTGATGTTGTCGTATCTGGAAAGCTTGGTGATGATGACAACCTTGTGCATTCCCGTATCCTGAACAACACCTGCCGCTTTCATTTCCTTGGTGGTATCGACAACCTGTACGGATGCCTTCTTCTGAGCTTCGCTTGCCTTATCGTAATCAGCGGTTCCGAGACTGGTGTTCTCATTCTCGCTCATCATTGCACCCGAAAGGTCTACGATGCTGAATCCTGAATATGCGGATGCAAGACCGTGCTCCGTAATATCAAGACCTTCGATCTCTTCCTCTTCGGAAACACGAAGTCCGAAGATGGCTTTGATGATCGTAAACACTACGAGCATTCCGACTGCAGCCCATGCTGCTACGGTTACAAATCCGAGAAGCTGTTTTCCGAGAAGTTCAAATCCGCCGCCGTAGAAAAGACCTGTAAGTTCGCTGTCGGGAGCGTCAGGTGTTGCAAAGAGACCGACTGCAATGGTTCCCCAGATACCGTTCATCATATGAACCGCAACGGCACCGACGGGATCATCAACATGAAGCTTGTAATCAAGAAGCCATACGCCGAAGCAGACAAGGAGTCCGGCAACGGCACCGATAATAATTGCACCAAATGCATCGGTTACATCACAGGGAGCGGTGATCGCAACAAGACCTGCGAGTGAAGCGTTCATACACATTGAAACATCGGGCTTACCATATTTGATCCAGGTAAAGATCATACATACGACTGTTGCGATCGAAGGTGCGATCGTTGTCGTTACGAATACGGATGCGAGCTGATCTACAGAAGTACATGCAGCACCGTTAAATCCGTACCAGCCGAGCCAGAGAATGAATACACCGAGTGCACCGATGGGAATGTTATGTCCGGGGAATGCGTTTACCTTGGTAACCTTACCCTTGGAATCTTTTTCAAACTTTCCGATACGGGGTCCTACCATGATCGCACCGACAAGCGCTGCGATACCGCCTACCATATGGATTGCACAGGAGCCTGCGAAATCATGAAAGCCGAGCTGTGCGAGCCAGCCGCCGCCCCAGATCCAGTGAGCCTCGATGGGATAGATGAGTGCGGAGATGACTGCCGAATAAACGCAGTAGCTGAGGAACTTGGTACGCTCTGCCATAGCACCGGATACTATGGTTGCGGTCGTAGCACAGAACACAAGGTTGAAAACGAAATTCGACCAGTCAAAGCTTTCGTATGCAGTGAAGATATCGAATCCGGGTTTCCCGATAAATCCCATTACATCTTCGCCAAGAAGAAGACCGAAACCTATAAGGATAAACACACAGCATCCTATACAGAAATCCATCAGGTTCTTCATCAGGATATTACCGGCGTTCTTGGCCCTCGTAAATCCGGTCTCCACCATTGCAAATCCCGCCTGCATCCAAAATACAAGTGCGGCGCCGATCAGAAACCATACGCCAAACAGTTTTCCGTCGACAATACTTAAAATCTCTTCCATAATGTTTTCCTCCTCTTGGATTTTGGAGCATCCTGCAAAATAAAAAGGCGCTTCTAACTTCCGGTAAAGTTAAAAGCGCCTTTGCTTTAAACAGGATATAAAAAACGGAGTTCCGGAAAATCTATCCGGAACTCCTTTGCTCCATTACATGAACGAATAATACTCTTTCAAAAAATCTTTGTCAATAAATTTTTTTAATATTTTTTATGACATTTATGTCATGAATTCAGCCACCCTTTTTCTATGCCCCGGTCCAGGTTTTTATCAACCCATTCATATACCGCAGGCATGAATTCTTTTATTATCTTCATTCTCTTTTCAACCTGCTCCCTGCGTGTGTGGCCCTCCCTCCATGTATGGCCCTCGGTAAGCGTATTGTGAAGAAAAGGCTGAAGCCTGTCGAGACAAGCGGCATACTTTGCATCCGTTGTCCGGGCAGCATCGAATTCTTCCCAGAGGCTTCTTATCTCCGTACCCTGCTCCTGAGGTATCTGTGAGAAAAGTTTATCGGCAGCTTCCTTCTCTCTTGCTTCCTTGCTCGCATTTCCCTTATCGTCGTATGCGAATGTATCTCCCGCATAAACTTCGACAAGGTCGTGCACCACAAGCATCTTTATCGCATGCTCCACATCCGGTTCTTCGATGCAGTACTCTTTGAATAAAAGAGCCATTACCGCGATATGCCATGAATGCTCGGCATCGTTTTCCCTTCTTTCACCGCTGACCAGAAGAGTTCTTCTGTAGACAGAAGTCATCTTGTCGATCTCTGCGGTGAACTTAAGCTGCATATCAAGTCTTTCGTTTCCGGATGCAAGAAATTCTTCGATTCCCATTTTTCCTCCTATGCAAAAAATATCCGCACATTTGATCATTTTCAATTATATCAAAAAAACAGCGGCACGTAAGTTACCTGCCGCTGTAATAAATCTTTATGTTCATGCAACACAGAAAGGTGATAAAACTTCTGCACGTATATATGAAAGCACCGCTTCGGCAAATCTTCTGTGGGATATTACATCCATGTGTTCATCGTCAACAGGGCTCGGAGAAGCATGATCCGATGCAGCCATGAAACCTACACCTCTTCTTGATGCAATCTCCGAATAGATCCTCTTCAGCTCCCTGCTGTTACGTACGGATCTTTTACCGAATTCCGGATCCTTTTCGTCTTTCCAAACATCCTTACCCAAATGAATGGGGGAGATCAGAAGGATCTTCTCGGGCGGGAGATAATCCAGGGCTATATCGAGACATTTCTCTATCCCGCGTCCTATAAGATCGGGTGAAGCCTTGTAATAACTCTTGCAGTCATTGGTTCCGAGCATTATTATCGCAAGATCGAGCGGATGGTTATCCGCAAGAATTTCTTCAAGCGTATCTATTCCCTTTCTTCCCGGACGCAAACGGTCCTCGAATATCGTAGTCCTTCCGCACAGGCCCTCTTCTACTATTTCCGCATCAGGAAGTTTTTTCTGCAATATTCCCGTCCATCTTATATCTTCGGAGTATCTTTCAAACGGTTTTGTTCCGGGGATAAGTCCCCATGTATTCGAATCTCCGAAAGCAAGGATCCTTTTCATGATCATTCTCCTTATCAAAAGCCAGTATAGTTTTTTCTTATGACAATATTGTAATTCACGCGCTTTTTCGTGTAAAAAACATATATTTTATAGCCCGTTATAGGAAAAACAAATACATGGAATACATACCGGGCAGACTCATCGGGCACGTAACTGTTTTGTGCAATAAAAAACTGCCTTCACGGAAGCGAATCCGAAGGCAGCTTTTGGCATTTATTTAGTTGTTCCGGCTATTCCGGAAGTGCAGGAAATGAATGCTTCACGCATCAAGGAAATTCCTGAGCATCTTCCTTCCTTCCGGTGTGAGTATGGATTCGGGATGGAACTGAACTCCGTATACTTCATATTCCCTGTGTTCTACAGCCATGACTTCACCGTCATCGGTACGTGCCGTTACTTTGAGACAATCAGGGATAGTAGCTTCATCGGCTGCGAGCGAATGGTATCTTGCTACCTCGGTCTTATCTCCGAAGCCCTTGAAGAGCTTCGAAGTGTTATCGAGAGTGACGATCGAACTCTTTCCGTGCATGAGGTGCTTTGCGTATGTTACGGTTGCACCGAACGCTGCACATATGGACTGATGTCCGAGGCACACACCGAGTATGGGAATCTCTCCGGAAAGTTCCTTTACAACATCAATGCAGATACCCGCATCCTCCGGTCTTCCGGGTCCGGGACTCAGGATGATATGTGAAGGCTTAAGCTCCCGTATATCATCGATTCCGAGCGCATCGTTTCGCACGACACGAATGTCAGGATTGATCTCGCCGATCAGCTGATAGAGGTTGTAAGAAAAGCTGTCATAATTATCGATCAGAAGTATCATCCCTTACACCTCCTCTGCCATTGAAATGGCCTTTACAACCGCAGAGGCCTTGTTGATGCATTCGGTGAATTCCGATTCGGGTACGGAGTCTGCGACAATGCCCGCTCCGCTCCTTACGAATACCTTGCCCTTTTTCTTATAGGCAAGTCTTATGGAGATGCATGTATCAAGGTTTCCGGTAAAGTCGATATATCCTATCGCTCCGCCGTAGATACCTCTCTTGTTTCCTTCGAGTTCATCGATGAGCTCACACGCTCTTATCTTGGGTGCTCCGGAAAGGGTTCCCGCGGGAAGCACTGCGCCGATCGCAGAAAGCGCATCCTCATCATCCCTGATCTCGCCCCTTACGGTGGAGCCGATATGCATTACATGTGAGAAGAACTGAACCTCTCTGAGTTTTTCGGGTCGGACCGTTCCGAATTTCGAGATCCTTCCGAGATCGTTTCTTCCGAGATCCACAAGCATATTGTGCTCGGCAAGTTCTTTGGGATCCGACAGAAGATCCTCGACAAGCTTCTTATCCTCAGCCTCGTCTGCTCCGCGTCTTCTGGTTCCCGCAAGAGGGAATGTATGGAGCACACCGTCCTGAAGCTTTACGAGTGTTTCGGGCGAAGCTCCGGCAAGTTCGAGATCATTGGAGCTGAAATAGAACATATATGGTGAAGGATTGATGGTGCGGAGCATCCTGTAAGTGTTGAGGAGCGATCCCTCAAATGGTGCGCTCATCTTGTTTGAAAGGACTATCTGGAATATATCACCTTCAACGATATGATGCTTGGCCTTCTCAACCATCTCGCAGAATTCTTTTTTCTCGAATACGGGTTTGAATTCCGCGGTGGCATGCCCCTTGATATCCCTGCACATCTCACCGTTTTCGATGAGTTCCTTAAGTGCAAGAAGGTCCCTGTTCGCCCTTTCAAATTCCGCTTCGATATCATCGAGATGGATATTAACGATGAGAACGATCTTCTGCTTGAGATGATCGAACGCGATGACCTTATCAAAGAGCATAAGATCGATATCGTTGAACTGCTCCTCATCCTCTTCGGTCAGATGAAGACTCTTTTCCGCATATTTGATGTAATCGTATGCAAAGTATCCGACAAGTCCGCCCGTAAAAGGAGGAAGCGATGTGATCCTGGGGCTTTTGTAGCGGGCCAGAACCTTTCTTATCTCGTCTTCGGGCTTATCGGTCTCTATGATCTCATCTCCAACCTTCATCTTGCCGTTAAGGCAGGTGATCTCAAGACGGGGATCAAACCCGAGGAATGTGTATCTTCCGAAATTGTCGTTTTCCTTTGCCGACTCAAGAAGATAACAATGCTCCGATACATTCTTAAGGATCCTGAGCACCTGGATCGGTGTCCTCATATCGGAAAGAATTTCAAGGCTTACGGGAGCGATGTCGTACTTTCCCTCAGCCTTTATACGTTTCAGTTCATCAATAGTCATAAATACCTCTGATCTGTGACTCATCAAAAGATCACAGTAATTTTACAAGTCTGTCAAGAACACCGGACAGTCTGTCATCGGAAAGTCCGAAGTTCATGGACCTGTAGCTCCATGCGGCTCTTCCGATATTGAATTTATTAAATGATTCGCTTATCATCTCATACCACTTTACGGTATCTTCGGGAGTGGCATTTTCGATCACACCGTACTCTCCGCAGTAAAGGGGTACGTTTCTTTCTTCCGCAACGGCAACGGCTTCCGCAAAGCACTTATCGAAATATGCGCTGCTGAGCTTTTCACCGTCTTCTCCGGTGCTCACATCCGGGCCTGCGCCTCCGAACATCTTTCTTGCCGCTTCGCCCATCTCACCGAAGGTTGCGTCAACGGGAATCCTGAAATTCACATCCATTCCGTTATCCCATCCCGCACCCTGATGGGTGAAGATGAGGGGATCGTAGCAGTGGAAATTGTAAACGATATGATCGTCAACGGGCATTGCAAGGTCCTTAAGTGCGACGATGCTGTTATTGTAATATCCGC
>JAFWUY010000087.1 GCA_017524035.1 Lachnospiraceae bacterium
CCTCCGACCGCAGCCAGGGCTTCCTTTCCCACGAACTGACCCACGATGACCGAGTCGGCGGTGTTATACAGAAGCTGGAAAAAGGTGCCGAACATAAGGGGCAGGAAGAAGAATATCATTTCCTTCCCGATCTTTCCCTCCGTTATGGGGTTTATCGCCGTATTTTCTTTTTTGTCAGCAATTTCAGTCATAGAAATCATCTTATTACTTTAATCCCGTAATGTCGATATCTGAAAACTTTTTATACTTTAAGTTTAATTTAAGGTTCGCCCCATATACTGACCTCAGGAAAGGACGGAGGGATATGGATTATCAGAATGTTTTCAAAAGATATGAACTCAAGTACCTCCTGGATGAAAGGCAGAGACAGGATCTCCTGGACAGGATGGAAGGCAGGATGAAGATCGACAGCTTCGGTCACACTGTCATAAGGAACATCTACTATGACACAGACAGCTACAGGCTCATAAGAAATTCCCTGGATAAACCTGTTTACAAGGAAAAGCTCAGGGTAAGGAGCTACAGGCGGGTTACGGCGGATGAAGATGTCTTCGTTGAGATCAAGAAAAAGTACGAATCCGTTGTGTACAAAAGAAGGATAGCCCTTCCGGAAAAAGAAGCCGTGATGTGGCTTGCCGGAGGTAAGACCCCGGGTGATTCCCAGATAGAAAAAGAGATCGGATATTTCAGGAATTATTATGAAGGATTAAAACCCAAGGTCTTTCTGTCATATGAAAGAGAGGCGTTTTATCCGCTTGACGGGTCTGATACGAGGATAACTCTGGATTCGAATGTTCTTGCCAGAAGAAACGGTCTTTCGTTAAGGGATGGCATATACGGGATGCCGGTCATGGATAACGGTACAAGCATTCTGGAAGTTAAGGTCAGTGCGGCTATCCCTGCGTGGCTGATCGCATTCCTGAGGGAAGAGGAAATACAAAAAGCATCATTTTCCAAGTACGGAAGATATTACGAAGAATATATCGCAGGAAATGAAACAGGTATGAAAGAGAGGTTGAAATATGCTTAACACATTAATGGAAAAGCTTGTGGGGAATACGGATCTGTCCGTTACCGCTTTTTTGATCCCGATATTGTCTGCACTTGTCATGGGACTGATACTGTCAAAGTTTTCCCCGGATGAGGGATCCAGCAGGGGATTTAAGGTCACTCTGGCACTTCTTCCCGCTGTTGTGTGTGTCGTTATCATGGCGGTAAACGGCAACATAGGTGCGGGAGTTGCGGTGGCCGGTGCATTCGGTCTTGTAAGGTTCAGGTCTGCCCAGGGAAGTGCCGGGGAGATAGGAAATCTTTTCCTGGCAATGGCACTGGGACTGTTAGCCGGAATGGGTTATGTATTCTATGCGGTCATCTTCGAGCTGATCATGATAGCGGTCATGAGTCTGTATAAGGCTGCGGGTCTGGGAGAGGATAAAAGTTCGGAGCTTGTAAGGAGTCTCAGGATAACCATCCCCGAGGATCTGAATTATACTGAAGTCTTTGATGAGATATTTGAAGAATATACAACGGAACATAAGCTTATCTCCGCACGGACATCCGGCATGGGCTCTGTGTTCAAGCTTGACTACACGCTGACGCTCAGCTCAGCGGATATCGAAAAGAAATTCATTGATGACTTAAGATGCCGTAACGGGAATCTGGAGATAGCCATGTCTTCATTAAAGCACCGGGAACCGGCGGAACTGTGACGAAAGGAGGACAGAATAAATGAAAAGGAAAAATAACATAAGCATATTGACTGCAGGCATTGTATGTGCACTTATGATCGCAGGATGCGGATCTTACGCTTCATCCGGAACAGGATACTCCGGCAGTGCGACTGAAAAGACAGCCGAAGAGGCAACACAGCCCGGTGAAAGTGCCGCCGGTAACGAAAGCGGAAACGCTATTAAGGAATATGATGAGATGATAGAACTGAATGATGTCAGCGGTATCGTTACTCTTACCGAAGGCGGAACTTATTACATTACCGGCTCCTCCGATGACTGCACTTTAGCGGTAAGAGCCGGAGAGGGCGAAAGCGTTACCCTGATACTGGATGATGTAAGCATAACAAATTCATCCTCCGCTGCGATATATGCGGAATCCGCAGGTGAAGTGAATATTGTTCTTGAGGGAAATTCCGAGCTTGTTAATGAAGACGGTTTTGTGAATGACGGGTCGGAAGATGAAGATATAGATGCAGTGATTTATTCTGAGACCGATATGACGATAAGCGGAGACGGGAGCCTTGAGATCGTATCCGGAGAAGGTAAGGGAATAGGAACAGATGACAGTATTGTCATATCCGGAGGGGATATTTCAATCGAAGCTTCCGATGACGGCATCAATGCAGGCGGAGATTTCCTTATGACCGGAGGAAAACTGAGGGTTGCAGCCGGAGATGACGGCATACATGCGGATGTGAATCTGAAGATAAGCGGCGGAGAGATCAATATAGATGCTGCCGAAGGTCTTGAAGCCACATGTGTCGTGATAGATGACGGTCTGATCGTAATAAATGCAAGCGATGACGGTATCAATGCCGCACAGAAATCGGAAGACGCCGATGTGAAGGTTGAGATAAACGGAGGAGATATCACCATAGTGATGGGTGAAGGTGATACTGACGGAATAGATTCGAACGGAGATCTTATAATCAACGGCGGAAGGATAGATATAACAGGGCAGTCCTGTTGTGACTATGACGGCAGGGCTGAACTTAACGGCGGAACGCTTATCGTCAACGGCGTGGAGACGGATACCATAACCAATCAGTTCATGGGAGGCGGTCCGGATCAGAGCGGAGACGGATTCCAGGGATTTTCCGGTCCCGGTCACAGCGACGGTATCGCCCCGGGAGGACCCGGTCTGAACGGCGGTTTCGGTGAAGGCTACGGGCCGGTAGAGGGAGGACGCCCGGATGAAGGTTTCGGGCAGGGAGATGGCGGCAGGCCGGGAGAAGGTTTCGGACAGGATGGGGATTTTCAGCCGGAAATGTGAGATAATAAAACAGGCGGGGCAGCTGCTTTCGCCCCAGCGGATTATTGAAAGAGAGATCTCCCGATGAGGATACTTCTTGCCGAAGATGAAAGATCAATGTCCAGGGCATTGGTCGCCATACTTACCAAAAACAATTATTCCGTGGATGCGGTCTATGACGGGCAGGATGCTGCCGACTATCTGATCACAGGTGATTACGATGCTGCGATCCTTGATGTCATGATGCCCAAAACTGACGGCTTTGAAGTGCTCAGGCAGATAAGGGCTAAGGGGATACGGATACCCGTCATGATGCTTACCGCCAAGTCAGAGGTGGATGACAAGGTGGAGGGACTGGACCTCGGTGCCAACGATTATCTGACCAAACCCTTTGACGGCAGGGAACTTCTTGCCAGACTCAGAGCCATGACAAGGACGGACTCTTCTTCGGAAGGAAATATCCTGAGATTCGGTAATGTATCTTTGGACAGGGCGGGGTTTGAACTTTCATCGGCATCGGGAAGCGTGAGATTATCATCCAAGGAATTTCAGATAATGGAGTATCTTATGTCCAATCCCGGAATTCTCATAACCACAGAGAGATTGTTCGATAAGATCTGGGGACTTGATTTTGAAGGAGATCCGGGGATCGTCTGGACCAATCTGTCCTATCTGAGGAAGAAGCTTGTGGGGATCGGTGCGAACGTAAGGATCAAAGCTGTGCGTAATGCGGGTTACAGACTGGTCACAGAGGAAGAGAGCGATAAGTGATGATCAAAAAGCTTCGGATAAAATTTGTCATGACGGCTTTTTTGTCGGTGCTGGCTGTTCTTGTCATTCTTGTGGGCGGCATCAATATAAGCAACTATATCCATGTTGTGAATGAATCCGATAAGGTCCTCAGGATTCTTTCCGATAACGGAGGAAGATTTCCGGAAAGAGAGCCGGAGGGAAGCGGAAGGCCGGGCGAAGAACCTCCTCCCGGAGCAGGACACGGTGCAAGGATCGACTCTCCCGAACTTGCATTTGAAACCAGATTCTTTACCGTAACGTTATCTGCCGGAGGTGATATCGTTAAAGTCGATACCGACAAGGTTTATTCCGTATCCGGAGAAACTGCGGTCCGTATGGCAGATGACGTGATGAGGTCAGGAAAGGAATCAGGTTTTGTATATGATTACAGGTATCTGGTCTCGGAAACATCTGAGGGCGGAAGGTTAGTGATCTTCAGTGACAGAGGTGCATCACTTGCCAATTTCAGAAGCTTCAGAAATGCAAGCATAGTTATATCCCTTCTGGGACTTCTCATCATCGGAGGCATCATATATCTTATCTCCGGAAGGGCTGTAAGACCCATAGAGGAGGCGGGTGAAAAGCAGAAGAGATTCATATCGGATGCCGGTCATGAGATCAGGACTCCGCTGGCCATCATAAGGGCAGACGCGGATGTGCTGATGATGGAGACGGGGCAGGAGAATGAATGGATCTCGGATATCATCAGGCAGACCGGGAGACTTTCGGACCTTACAAACGATCTTATTGCCCTGTCCAAAATGGAGGAGGGAAGATCTGTCCTTGTGACGGAAGATACCGATCTGTCCGCCATGGCCGATGATGCCGTCGATTCGGTCAAGGCTCCGGCTCTTATCAGAAAATTAAATCTCACCTCGGACATAGAGAGCGGTGTACATGTAAAATGTGACAAAAAGGCAGTCTATGAACTGATGAGCATTCTTCTGGATAATGCGGTAAAGTATTGTCCGGAGGGAGGGGGTATTTCTTTTTTACTTACCTCAAAGGGAAGAAAGGCGGTAATATCCGTAGAAAACGATACGGATGAAAGTATTGACGAAGAATCCGTAAAGCATCTTTTCGACAGGTTTTACAGAATGGATGCTTCGAGGAATTCCGGCACCGGCGGGTTCGGGATCGGTCTTTCCGTGGCCCTTGCTGTCACCGAGGCACATAAAGGACGGATAAGCGCTGAAATCCCCCGTGAGGGCAGGATCAGGTTCACCGCAGTTCTGTAATAAGAGTATAGTCCATGTGGGTATGCACGCCCGGCGGTATTGTAATAAAGCCCGCCGGGTGCTATTATTTTGAATAGTGCGTTTATTGAATAAATGCGTTATTTCCATAATTATTTAGACAAGGAGACATATCATGAGTAAGAATTTCGCGGATCTGCTTGCCAAGGTCAAGGGACTCAACAAGCAGAAACTGGCAGTTGCCGTAGCACAGGACAAGCCTGTTCTTGAGGCTGTAAGGGAAGCGCACAGAATGGGCATTATCGATGCCATTCTCGTAGGCGACGAGGATCAGATCCGTTCTATCGGAGCCGAGCTTGATATGAGACTCGATGAATATGAGATCGTCGATATCAAGGATACAACCGAAGCAGCTCTCAAGGCTGTAAGCTTTGTTCACGAAGGCAAGGCTGATATGTATATGAAGGGACTTGTTGATACCAAGACCTTCCTTAAGAGCGTTCTTGATAAGGAGGTTGGTCTCCGTACCGGAAAGCCTCTTTCACATGTATGTGTATTCGAACTTCCCGGTATCGACAGACTTCTCTTCCTTACCGACGTTGCATTCATGCCTTATCCCACTCTTGAGGACAAGGTTGCCATCATCGATTACACCGTAGAGGTTGCCAATGCGTGCGGAGTCGAGAATCCCAAGGTAGCTCCCCTTGCTGCGGTTGAAGTCGTCAATCCCAAGATGCCCGTTACCGTTGAGGCTGACGAACTCCGCAAGATGAACGAGGAAGGCAAGATCAAGGGATGCATAGTTGACGGACCTCTTTCACTCGACATCGCTCTTTA
>JAFWUY010000088.1 GCA_017524035.1 Lachnospiraceae bacterium
AATATTCTCGGAATCGTATCTGATGAACACTCTCATGTCATCGATCTTAATGCCGAGGAAATTCCTGACATCATGTCTTAAGTGCTTAGCCTGCACCGCATAAGGTTTTTTCTTTTCTACATAGACTCTTCTGACGCTCATTTATCTGCCCTTCTTTCTTAAAAAAGGCCTCAGAAAAAGTGATCACCCCTTCTGAAGCCCCTTTACTATTACATTTACGATAAGATCATGCATCGACTCCGAGTGACTGTAAGATATAAAGGATCTGTCTGTCAAAGGAATCGGGTGATACTCCCAGTGTTCCGGAAGTAACTTTAAGTCCCTCAATGAGATAGACGATGTTGAATGCCGCGGTAAGAGGATCGTCGCAGACAAACTCTCCGCTCTCGACACCGATCTCAATAAGCTTGCCTATCATCTTGACATTGTTGTCAAATCTCTTCTTATAGACATTGTCTGCCTTTGAAGGTCTTGCATCAAAATAGAATTCGAAATATGCCCTGTTCAGATTGCCCTTCTTTTTGAAGAGGTCCTTTTTCTCCTCCTGGAGGAAAAGAAGAAGGATATCGGCAGCAGTGGCATCATCGTTGATAAGGGAAGTGAAATCCTCACCTGCGGCAGCCTGGGATTTCATAACATCGACGAAGAGTTCGGATGTGCTCTCATAATAAAGATACAGACCGCCTCTTGAAATGTCGCATGCATCGACTACGTCCTTCATGGTAACGTTCTTGTAACCCATTTCGGAGAATACCTTTGCCGCTACATCGATAATGTACTGCTTCTTCTGAATTGATTTGTCACCCATCTTATATCTCCCGATAAAAAGCGATGCAACCACCGCATTTATTTACTCCGGTCATTACTCCCAAAAATCCACAATTTCCTGCATCTTGCTTACCGTCAGATAGAAGATCTGTTCGGTAACGCCTTCTTTCCACAGTGCGGATCTCGTACGTCCTCCGAGGACATATTTACTGAGGATCCCGCAAAGGACGTCCCATTCCTTCCAGGTCGCTCCGACGATGATCCTGCGCTCCTCGTCATGAGTCTTGATGGCTTTTCTGGAATATACATAAGGATAATTGCGATCCATAAGTCCGGATACGTTACAGGCTTTTATAAATCCCATCAGTTCCGATGAATAAACAGGAAATGAGATACTCGAATCCGACACTCCGTTATCGGAATAGTTACTGACCACAGCCTTTTCCGCTGCCTGCCCGAGCCAGGGCAGATAGGGAGTCAGAGGACTTATCTTCATTTTGTAATCCTGCGCAAGAGCCCGCAGATATTCCGGTGAATCAGTCGTATTTCCCATATTGTCAATCCCGATAATCTTAAGCCCCTTTAAGGGGGCAGACACTTAATATCTTAACATATTTTTAATATGATACAAGTGTCAAAAAACAAAAAAATAGGATTTTTTCGGCAGAAAACAGCCATTATACGTCCTCTCTGTCCGTGCCCGATTCACCGCCTTCGCCGCGGATCTTGGCAAGCACATCGGCTCTGCCTTCACTGACGTCCAGAAGAGTCTCCAGGCTCTGTACAAAAAGCCTCTCCCTGTGCCATCTGTTGTTCTCTTCCCTGTCCATATAGGCTTTGAAATGGTCAACCTGCCAGGCTATGCAGTCGGAGATTGATATTCCCTCTGGCTCGAACTTCGCAAGGAACTGTCCGGTCCTGCACCAGTAGTACAGCTCGGTCAGAACTCCCTCGCAGGAAACTATCCTCGACCAGAGCTCTTCGCTTCCGCCGAGTGAGATTATGTAATCATGGAGTATTTCAAGATCTTTTTTATCTATATTCAGACCGTCCATAGAAAACCCTCATCGAGAAATAATAAAAGGCGCTTCCGGAATGAAAACGCCTTTTTCTTAAGCAGGGGAAGAGAGGATCGAACTCCCATTAACGGTTTTGGAGACCGCCGCACTACCATTGTACTATTCCCCTATGGGGGTCATAAAGCGACCGACCCACGTATTATACAACAACGTATTATATGTGGCAAGAAAAAAATATAAGCCTCAGATGACCCTGTCCACAGCCTCCCTGACATTGGATACGCCGATGATCTCGGCATCCCTGCCGGCGGCTTTTTTCGCATCTTCCAGGGAAGGTGCGGGGACGATGACCGTCTTGAATCCGAGCCTTACCGCTTCGGATACTCTCTGCGCAACCTGCGATACCGTACGGACCTCTCCGGAAAGACCGACTTCCCCGAATGCGACAACAGATGCCGGAACGGACTGGTTCTTGAATGAAGAAACAATCGCTAGCACCATCGCCAGATCGAGTGCGGGCTCCGTAAGCTTCATTCCGCCTGTCAGGTTCACATACGCATCACAGTCACCAAGGTGCATGCCGCATCTTTTCTCAAGAACTGCCATGAGAAGATTAACACGGTTGTAATCGACCCCCGTAGCCTGTCTTCTGGGAACACCCAGATTTGACCTGCATACAAGGCTCTGTATCTCAACAAGGATTGGACGGGTTCCTTCCATACTGCAGGATACGATACATCCGGAAGCATCGAGAGGTCTTCCGTTAAGAAGATATTCGGAAGGATTGGTGACCTGAACAAGTCCCTCTCCCCTCATCTCGAACACACCGATCTCGTTGGTGGATCCGAAACGGTTCTTGACACCTCTGAGTATCCTGTAAGAAGCATGTCTGTCGCCTTCGAAATAAAGCACCGTATCAACCATATGCTCAAGGACTCTGGGACCCGCAACGGTTCCCTCCTTGGTGACATGACCGACTATAAAGACGGAAATGCCGAGAACCTTGGCAAGCTGCATAAGTACCTGGGTCGATTCCCTTACCTGGGATACGGAACCGGGAGCGGATGAAACCTGCTCGCTGTACATGGTCTGTATCGAATCGATGACACATACATCGGGTATCATCGAACGCATCACTTCCGCGATCGCGTTCAGATCCGTCTCGCACAAAAGCTTCATATCCCCGTCGAACTTTCCGATTCGGTCCGCCCTCATCTTGATCTGTGCGGCGGATTCCTCACCGGATACATACAGCACCTTACGTCCCGCTGCAGACATATTTCTGCATACCTGAAGCAGCAGCGTTGATTTTCCTATTCCGGGATCACCGCCGATAAGAGTAAGGGAGCCTTTCATGACTCCCCCTCCGAGAACCCTGTCGAGTTCATCGATCCCGGATGATTCCCTTATTCCCTCTTCACCCGAAACATCACCGATGGATGTGACCGTAGCAGAGGTCATGGAAGATGCACCGCCCTTTGCGGCCGATGCGATACGGAATGACGCGCTTGATGAATCGCCCTTTACTACCTTCTCTTCGACGAAGGTATTCCATTCGTGGTAGCCGGGACACTGTCCCATCCACTTGGCCGATTCATAGCCGCAGCTCTGACAGAAATATACGCTTGTCTGCTTTGCTTTTGCCATAAAGATTATGCTTTGGATACCTTAACGTGAGCCTTGCGGTTTCCGGAAAGATCAAGTGAAAGACTGAGCTTTCCGCCGAGTCCGGTCTTGACCGCACCGGTCTCGTCTCCGTCTTCCTCGATGGAATAAAGAGTATCCTCGGCAAGTCCGAGTGTGATCGAAACCGCACCCTTACCGCTTACGTCGAACTCCATTGAATCCTCGGTCTCTTCGAATCCGGTGACCGTTGTTCCGGGAACGGACTCATATACGAAAAGACCGTTCTTCTCAAATCTGGTTATATCTTCATACGTCTTGACCTTGAGAAGATCTCCTCCGAAAGGAAAATCCTCCGCTTTGGTCTTTTCCTTGAGATGATGATCTCCGAACGCAAGCTTTCCACCGTCTTCCGCATAAAGTATTTCAGCCATTTTTTATTCTCCTCCGTTTATTTATTTCTTAGGCTCTTTAACCTTAAAACAGACTTTTCCGCCCGAGTAAGAGCAGGTTACGCTGTCACCCGGTTTTACATTCTTCCGCAGGATCTCCTCTGCAAGCGGATCCTCAACAACAGTGAGCATCGCTCTCTTTAAGGGCCTTGCGCCCATCTTCCTGTCGGCATATTTCTCGATCAGATGACTCTTGACGGAAGGTGCGAGCTTAAGCTCAATATCCATCTGTTCCCTGCATCTGTCTCCGAGCTGTCTTGCAAGCAGATCGACGATATCCTTCAGGTTTTCATCGCTGAGCTGACTGAACACGACGATGTCATCGATCCTGTTTATGAACTCGGGCTTGAAGAGTCTCTTGACCTCCTCCATTACGCCCGACTTCATTCTCTCATAATCGGCCTTCTCACCGCCGCCGGATGCACCGAAACCGAGGTTCTTGGGATCGACGATGCGCTGTGCTCCGGCATTGGAGGTCATGATTATGATAGTGTTCTTGAACGATACCTTCCTGCCCTTCGAATCGGTCAGATGACCGTCATCGAGAACCTGGAGAAGTATATTGAAGACATCGGGATGAGCCTTCTCGATCTCATCGAAAAGAACTACCGAATAAGGGTTGCTTCTTATCTTGTCAGTAAGCTGTCCTCCCTCGGAAAATCCCACATATCCCGGAGGTGAACCGATCATCTTCGTAGTCGAGAAGCTCTCCATATATTCGGACATGTCGATCCTGATGAGGGAATCTTCCGAACCGAACATCGCTTCCGCAAGTGCTTTTGAAAGCTCGGTCTTACCCACACCGGTAGGCCCGAGGAAAAGGAAAGATCCCACAGGGCGCTTGGGATCCTTAAGACCCACGCGGCCTCTTCTCATCGCCTTTGAAATGCCTTCAACGGCTTCATCCTGACCGATGACTCTCTTATGAAGGATCGACTCGAGCTTAAGCAGTCTGTCGCTTTCCTTTTCATTAAGCTTGGTAACGGGGATCTTGGTCCACATCGCGACAACCTTTGCGATATCGTCCTCGCCTATGCTGCCCTTGCGGACACCGGTTTTCTCCTCACTCTTCTTGACTGCCTTCTCATACTTTTTGATGAGCTCGTCCTGCTTTAATTTGATCTCCCTTGCCTGAAGGAATGCTTCCATGCGGATGGAAAGCTCTATCTGCCTGTCCATCTTGCCTATCTCATCGAGCATTGCCTTGTGCTTTTCGGGAACCTCCATCGTGCGAAGGTGCGCACTTGCGGCAGCTTCGTCGATAAGGTCGATCGCCTTGTCGGGAAGATTTCTGTCGTTGATGTATCTTGCCGAAAGCCTTACCGCAGCATCGATTGCTTCTGGTGTGATCTCAATGTTGTGGTGATCCTCGTATTTATGCTTGATGCCCTCGAGGATACGAATGCTCTCTTCTTCGGTGGGCTCTTCAACGGTAACGGGCTGGAAACGTCTCTCCAGGGCCGCATCCTTTTCAACATACTTATGGTACTCAGCCACGGTCGTTGCACCGATGAGCTGAAGCTCTCCCCTTGCAAGCGAAGGCTTCATGATATTGGATGCATCGATGGAGCCTTCGGCTCCTCCCGCACCTATAAGTGTATGTATCTCGTCGAGGAAAAGAATGATATTGCCGTTTTCTTCGACTTCCCTTATAACACGCTTGATCCTCTCCTCGAATTCTCCGCGGTACTTCGAACCCGCTACCATTCCGGGAAGATCGAGTGTAAGGAGTCTCTTGTTCTTGACGGTATCCGGAGCATCTCCGGATGCTATGAGCTGTGCAAGTCCCTCGACCACCGCAGTCTTACCCACTCCGGGTTCTCCGATGAGGCAGGGATTGTTCTTGGTCCTTCTCGAAAGGATCTGGATGATCCTCTTGATCTCATCTTTCCTGCCGATAACGGGATCGAGCTTTCCCTCTTCGGCAAGCTTGGTAAGATCCCTTGAGTACTGTCCGAGAATGGAAGCGCGTTCACCCGCTTCACCGCCGCGTGCCATAAGGTCCTCGCGTGCAAGTGCGGGATCCTGACCCATTGCGGCAAGAGTATCGGCATAAACCTTCATGGGATTTATGCCCATGGTCGCAAGAAGCCTTACCGCAACATTTTCGCCTTCCTTAATGAGCGCAAGAAGGATATGCTCGGTACCGGTCGCTTCCTGTCCGAATCTCTTTGCAAGCTTATGTGCTTCCTCGAGTATTCCCCTTGCCCTGGGTGAATACTCCTCCCTTGATTCGATCGCAAGGGCGGTATTGAAGCTTATCATGTCCCTGATCATATCGGTGAGCTTGGCTGTATCCACCTTGTTCGATGCAAGCACTCCGCCCGCCATGCTCTCCGTATTCAGGGCAAGCCCGAGCAGAATGTGTTCAGAACCGACATAGCTCTGACGCAGCTTTTTCGCCCATTTGAAAGCAATACTGAGGGACTGTTTTGCTTTTTCAGAATAATTGTCTTCCACCTTTATCTCCTGACTGCCATTTACTTATTCTTTGGAATGATCGGATGCGTAATCGTCAAATATCCGGTCGACCAGCTTATGGACATCCTCACGGGAAATGTTTCTGCAGAACGCTCTCGCAATATCGACCCTGAGGCTCTCCCCGAGTTCCTCAAGTGCGATGGCTTTATCGGGATCTACACTTATCACCGCACCGCGTCTTCTGTCCACCTTGACATATCCCTGCTGTCTCAGCACCGTATATGCCTTGTTGACCGTATGCATATTGATGCCGATATCATTCGCGAGCTGTCTTACGGAAGGAAGAGGATCGCCGTCATTAAGCCTCGCCGCCGCGATACCCATGATTATCTGATCGCATAACTGGCTGTATATCGCTTCATCGCTGTTAAAATCTATCTCTATATACATCTCTTCCTCCTTTCCGCAAAGATAGGGAAATCAAGCCGGTTGCTGTTATATATAAGATATAACAAATACCCTTCCGGGTCAATCTTTACAGGCCTCTTTTACATCCCTTTTTTAACAAAACGGGACGTGCCGGATAACCGGCCGTCCCGCCTGAAAATTCATTATTTATCGTCATCGTCCCAGTTGAGGAATCCGAATTCGAATTCATCATCGTCATCGTCAACGGGAGGCTTTCTGTGGTGTTCCTTTACGGGAACGTCAGCCTGGGGTCTGGGTCTGTGAGTTCTTCTTTCAGCTTCGGGCTCTGCAGGTGCCGCAGGTCTTTCCTCGCGGGGAGCAGCTTCACGTACGGGTGCCTCGGCTGCTCTTCTTTCCTGGGGCTCCGAAGGTCTTACGGTATGTGAGCTCTGACCCTTCTGAACGTCGACGGGTCTTCTTTCTCCGGCAGGTCTTGCGGGTCTTTCACCGGTCCTGCCTTCTGCAGTTCTTGCGGCGCCTTCTGCGGGTCTTCTGCGCTCTGCGCCTTCCCTGCGGACAGGCTCCCTGTCTCTTGAGGTGCGCTGTACACGTCCTTCGGGAGCGAGTCTTCTGCCCTCGCCGTGTCCTGCGATCCTCTTTGCTCTTTCCTTTTCTGCCTCTGCGAATGCGGCCCTGTCATCGAGATCCTTCCACTTCATGAAGAAGAATACTGCAGCTGCGATGACAGCGACGAGAAGGATGATAACAATGATAAGACCGGTCCTGAGTGACTTGATCTTGCCTTCCTGCTTCTGAAGGAGCTGTGAGTTGGTCTCGTTGGTCTGGAAAAGGTTGTCGATGTTGTACTGTCTTCCCTGCTCATAATCGAGAAGGAACCATCCGTCTGCCTGCTCCTGGGTCTCCCAGCGTCTCTGAACCGTTGTCTGAACGGTCTCGGTGGTGGGGGGAAGGGGATCGGGCTCGTCATTTGCAGAGGGCTCTTTGAGCTCTCCGGAAAGATTTACGAAATCGGATCTGATATAACCTGTGGTGCTTACTCCGTCCTTGGTGAAGGTCAGGTAGTACCAGGTGTTGCCGTCGGTTCCGAGCTTGGTTCCGGTTACGGAAAGGGTAAGTCCGCTTGCTGCCTTTGCAACGATCTCGGAATTGGTGGATGCATCGGCTCTTACGTTAACGTCTGCTGTGGTCGTTCCGCTTACCGTTTCCACTACCGTCACTCCCTCGGGATTTGCTGTGGGAGTTGTCGTCGTGGTTGTGGTGGTCGTTGTTCCACCTGCTGCGGGAGTGGTTCCGTCGGTGATCTCAACAAGGTCGGATCTGATGTATCCGGTTCTTGTCGCATCAACGGTGATCTCATACCATACGTAGCCGTCGGTGCCGTTGGTCTGGCTCTTGATCTCAACGGTATCGCCCTTGGAAAGGCTTGCGATAGCCTCGGATGAAGTGGATGCCGAAGCTCTTACGTTTGCTGTTGTGGAAGTTACCTTTCCGGTGCTGGCTGCGAGAACGGAAAGAGCAAACTGCTTTCCGAAAAGGATAGCACATGCGGCAATGATGATCGCTGCCGTCATGACTATCTGTCTTGTGATCTGGGCTCTGTTATTCGTTTTCATTTTTCCGATTACCTCCGTCATGCTTCATCGATCGCTTTACCGATGTCATGTCTCATGTATTTATTCTCAAAGCTGACCCACTCGGTTGCTTCATAAGCTTTCTTACGGGCTTCCTTAAGGTCGTTGCCGAGTGCCGTGATACCGAGCACTCTTCCGCCGTTAGTAACTATGCGGCCGTTTTCATCGAACTTCGTTCCCGCATGGAAGCAGAACGCATCGTCTTTGCCTTCAAAATTCTCAAGTCCTTCGATGGGGAATCCCTTTTCGTACTTTACGGGATATCCGTCACTTGCAAGTACAACGCATACCGCTGCTTTGTCGGAGAACTTCAGGTCGATCTGATCGAGCTTTCCGTCTATGCAGGCCTCGAAGACATCTATAATATCATTCTCAAGCCTGGGAAGTACTACCTGAGCCTCGGGATCGCCGAATCTTGCATTGTACTCGAGAACCCTGGGGCCCTTGGGAGTGAGCATAAGGCCGAAGAAGATTACGCCGTGGAAAGGTCTTCCCTCTGCAGCCATTGCATCAACCGTGGGCTGGAAGATATTCTTCTGGCAGAATTCATCAACTTCCTTCGTATAGAAAGGAGTAGGTGAGAAATTGCCCATTCCGCCGGTATTGAGACCGGTGTCGCCGTCCCCCGCTCTCTTGTGATCCTGTGCGGAAGACATTATCTTGACGATCTTGCCGTCGACAAAAGAAAGAACGCTTACTTCTCTTCCGGTCATGAATTCTTCGATGACCATTCTGTTTCCGGCGCTTCCGAACTTCTTGTCCTCCATGATCTCCTTAACTCCGGCTTCAGCCTGGGCAAGGTCTTCACAGATGAGAACTCCCTTTCCGAGAGCAAGTCCGTCAGCCTTAAGAACAATGGGGAAGTCAGCTTTTGTTCTGAGATATTCGAGAGCCTTCTCGGCATCGTCGAAAGTTTCGTAAGCAGCGGTGGGAATGTTGTACTTTTTCATCAGATCCTTGGAAAAAGCCTTGCTGCCTTCAAGGATAGCTGCGTTCTTGCGTGGACCGAATGTTCTGAAGCCCGCATTTTCAAACTCATCAACAATTCCGCCTACAAGAGGATCGTCCGGTCCTATAACCACAAAATCGATCTCTTTTTCCTTGGCGAAAGCAACGAGCTTGTCAAATTCCATCACACCGATGGGAACACACTCCGCAACAGCTGCAATTCCTGCATTTCCGGGTGCGCAATAAAGCTTGGTACATTTGGGGCTCTTTGAGATTGCACAAGCAATCGCATGCTCTCTTCCGCCACCACCGACTAAAAGTATTTTCATATCATGCCTTTCTGACGGCGCGGCCGTTTTCCATGACCAG
>JAFWUY010000089.1 GCA_017524035.1 Lachnospiraceae bacterium
CAGCGTATGTCGGATGGCGATGAGGTCGCAAAACAGCAACTCGTAGAGGCGAACCTTCGCCTTGTCGTAAGTATCGCAAAACGGTACGTGGGCAAGGGAATGTTCTTCCTTGATCTGATTCAGGAAGGAAATCTCGGCCTTATTAAAGCTGTTGAAAAGTTTGATTATCAGAAGGGATATAAGTTCAGTACCTATGCAACATGGTGGATCAGACAGGCTATAACAAGAGCCATAGCTGACCAGGCCAGGACGATAAGAATCCCTGTTCATATGGTTGAGACCATAAACAAACTCATCCGTGTAAGCCGCCAGCTCCTCCAGACTCTCGGAAGAGAGCCCAGCCCCGAGGAGATCGCAGCCGAGATGAACATTCCCGAGGAGAAGGTTCGTGAGATCCTCAAGATCTCCCAGGAACCCGTATCACTCGAGACTCCCATCGGTGAAGAGGAAGATTCACATCTCGGCGATTTCATCGAGGACGACAATGTTCCCGCACCCGCAGAGGCAGCAACGCAGATGCTTCTCAGAGAGCAGCTCGACAAGGTTCTCGATTCACTTACCGACAGGGAAAAGAAAGTACTCAGACTCCGTTTCGGTCTCGATGACGGAAGACAGCGTACTCTCGAAGAGGTCGGCAAAGAATTCAACGTAACCCGTGAGAGGATCAGACAGATCGAAGCAAAGGCTCTCCGTAAGCTCCGCCATCCCAGCCGCTCAAAGCAGCTCAAGGATTATCTGGAGGATACATGAGGCTCTCTGACAGATTAGAGAACATACTTGAACTTGTTCCGAAAGGACTTGCATGTGCCGATATCGGCTGCGATCACGGTTTCATGGCTATCGAACTTGTATCGAGAGGAATCTCTCCCAAAGTGATAGCCTCCGACCTTCGCACGGGTCCTCTTGAAAGAGCAAGGGAAAATGTTGAAAAAGCAGGTCTTTCGGACCGGATCAGTCTCATTATCTCAGACGGTTTTTCAAAAGTGGAGCCGGGTAGCGTTAAGACCGCAGTCATTGCCGGAATGGGCGGAATGCTCATCAGGGATATTTTGATAAACGGTATGGACTGCATAAAGCAGATGGATGAATTTATAGTCCAGCCGCAGTCGAACATTCCGGAGTTTAGGAATTTCCTCAGGTTAAACGGTTTTGAGATAAAGCGCAATAACGTTTTGGTCGATGCCGGAAAGTACTATTTTCCGATGAGGATAAGATACACCGGAAAGTCTGAAGACGGTGCCGATCCTTCGATAATCCCCGAAGACAGATACGGTGCGGATCTTATCAAAGAGAACAGAGGCTTGTCCGATTATCTGGATGCTGAGATGAGTTCCTATGAAAGGATACTTGAGAAACTGATCTCCGAAAGCGGAGAACATAATGAGCGTACAGAAGAGATAAGAGAACTGATGGAGCTTAACCGCAATATCAGATCTTGTATCAGTAAAGAATGAGAGGGAATCTATGTACACACTTATCATTAACGGTGAAAAAAAGGAATATGCTCCCGATGCCACGTGGGAAGATGTGGCCAAGGATTACCAGAAGGATTATGATTCGCCCATCGCAGCGATCAGTCTTGACGGCAAGATAAGAGAGCTTTTCAAGAAGGTTACCAGAAGCGGTGAAGTAAAGTTCTTCACTCTTAAGGATAATGTCGGACATCTTACATATGTAAGGAGTGCGACGATGCTCCTTATGAAATCCATCTGGGATCTTTTCGGTGAAGAGACCGCGAATAAGTGCAGGGCTGATTTTACCGTTAAGAGAGGACTGTTCATCAATACGGAGGGACTTATCGACAGTACCGATGAGAATGCGGAGAAGATCAAGAAGCGCATGCTCGAGATAGTTGATGCGGGCACTCCTTATATGAAGAGATCATACCCAATAGATGACGCACTCGATATCTTTTCAAAGAGAGGTATGGAGGACAAGGTCAAGCTCTTCAAGTACAGAAGAACTTCCAATGTAAATATCTATGAGATGGACGGATACAGGGATTATTACTACGGATACATGCTTCCCAATGCATCCTATGTAAAGTACTTCGATCTTATTAAGTACGATTCCGGATTCATGCTCATCCTTCCGGAAAAGAGCGCACCCACGGTTGTACCCAAGTATGAGGAGAGCAGAATGCTCTTTGATACATTCCAGCGTTCACACAAATGGTGCGAATATGTCGGCATCGAAAATGTCGGTGACCTCAATGAGAGGATCTGCTCGGGAAGCATGGAGGATCTCATCCTTGTACAGGAAGCTGAGCAGGAAAGAAGAATCGCAGAGATTGCCGCAGAGATCGCATCCAGAAAGGGTGTTAAGTTCGTAATGATCGCAGGACCTTCATCCTCCGGTAAGACGAGCTTTTCGCACAGGCTTTCGATCCAGCTCAGAACCTTCGGCTTAAAGCCCCACGCCATCGGACTTGATGATTATTTTGTAAACCGCGAGGATACTCCGAGGGACGAGAACGGCGATTACAATTTCGAGTGCATTGAAGCCATCGATACCAAGGGCTTCAATGATGACATGCTTAAGCTCCTTGCAGGCGAAAGAGTCGAGCTTCCGACATTCAATTTCAAGATCGGACAGAGGGAATACCACGGCAATTACATGCAGCTTGAAAAAGATGACATTCTTGTAATCGAGGGAATCCACGGACTCAATCCCAAGATGAGCTATGCTCTTCCCGATGACAGTAAGTTCAAGATCTACATCTCCGCACTTACTTCCATCAATATCGATGAGCACAACAGGATCCCCACCACCGACGCAAGACTCTTAAGGCGTCTTGTAAGGGATGCCCGTACAAGAGGATCCGATGCGAAGAGAACTCTTTCGATGTGGCATTCCGTAAGAAGGGGAGAAGAGGAGAATATCTTCCCGTTCCAGGAAGAAGCCGATGTAATGTTCAACTCCGCACAGGTATACGAACTTGCGCTTCTTAAGCAGTTCGCGGAGCCGCTCCTTTTCAGCATCGACAAGGATGATCCCACATACTACGAAGCGAAGAGACTGCTGAAATTCCTTGACTATTTCCTTTCTCTTCCCAGCGAATTCCTTCCCAACAACTCCATCTGCAGGGAGTTCGTAGGAGGAAGCTGCTTCAACGTGTAAAAAACAGGGGCAAAATGCAGCAATGAAGTAATCCGTGTTTTTTCATATTTGACAGTCGTTGTATAATTGATTTTGAGCGAAACGGACGATCGCGGGAGCTTATGCTCGTGAGGAAAGTCCGGGCTCCGCAGGGCAGGATGCCGGATAACGTCCGGCGGAGGAAACTCCCGGGCCAGTGCAACAGAAAATAACCGCCTGCTTCAGGCAGGTAAGGGTGAAAAGGCGGTGTAAGAGACCACCATTCGCATGGTAACATGCGAAGTCGTGTAAACCCCATCCGGAGCAAGACCAAACAGAAAGGTTAAGGGCTGCCCGCCCGTCTTTCAGGTAGGTCGCTTGATGCGTGCGGCAACGTACGTACTAGATAGATGATCGTCCCGAAGCTTTTGCTTTAAGACAGAACCCGGCTTACAGTTTCGCTTAAAAACAAATTAATTCCGCATGATCCGGGATATGCATTCCCGGGATCATTGCGGGTTTTATGATTTTTCGGAGGTATATGTCATGACCAGAATCGACGTTGTCAGCGGCTTCTTAGGCGCAGGCAAGACCACACTTATCAAAAAACTTCTCAAGGATGCCGTGGATGCGACCAAGACCGTTCTTATCGAAAATGAATTCGGTGAGATCGGAATAGACGGCGGATTCCTTGAAGAGTCGGGAATCGAGATCAAAGAGATGAGCCAGGGATGCATCTGCTGTTCGCTTGTCGGAGATTTCGGAACATCTCTTAAGGAAGTAATAAATACTTATTCTCCCGAGAGGATACTTATCGAACCCTCCGGGGTGGGAAAGCTTTCGGATGTTCTCAAGGCCATCGAGAGAGTTGCGGGAGAACTTGATGTCAAGATCAATTCCGCTGTTGCGGTTGTCGATGCATCCAAGGCCAAGATGTATTCCAAGAACTTCGGTGAGTTCTTTGTCAACCAGATTGAGTATGCGGGAACCGTTATCTTAAGCCGTACCGATACCGCATCCGCAGAGAAGATCGCGGAAGCCGTAGCAATAGTAAAGGAGCACAATCCCAAGGCTACCGTCATCACCACTCCTCTCGATCAGCTTGATGCAAAGGCTGTTCTCGATGCAATCGAGGGAAATGACAGCATTGACTCACTTCTTGCCGAGATGATGGAGAAAGCCAAGGAG
>JAFWUY010000090.1 GCA_017524035.1 Lachnospiraceae bacterium
AGGCGTGAAAGGGATAAAAATGGCAGACGTTAAAAAGATAGCAACCAGAGAGAGCTACGGAAATGCTCTCAAGGAGCTGGCAGAAGAATTTCCCCAGCTTGTCGTACTCGACGCAGACCTTGCAGGTGCAACCAAGACAGGAATCTTCAAGAAAGCATATCCTGACAGACATATCGACTGCGGTATCGCAGAGTCCAACATGATGGGCATCGCTGCAGGACTTGCACTTACCGGAAAGATTCCTTTCGCAAGCTCATTCGCTATGTTCGCGGCAGGAAGAGCTTTCGAGCAGGTAAGAAACTCCATCGGATATCCTCATCTCAATGTTAAGATCGGAGCTACCCACGCAGGTATCACCGTCGGTGAGGACGGAGCTTCACATCAGTGTAACGAAGACATCGCTCTTATGAGAACCATCCCCGGAATGGTAGTCATGGTTCCTTCGGACGATATCGAAGCCAAGGCAGCAGTAAGAGCGGCTCTTGAGCATGAAGGACCCGTTTATATCAGATTCGGCCGTGCTGCGGTTCCCGTTATCAATGACAAGCCCGATTACAAGTTTGAGATCGGAAAGGGCCAGCTCGTAAGAGAAGGTAAGGATGTTACCATCGTAGCAACCGGTATCATGGTTGATTCCGCGATCGGCGCAGCCGAGAAGCTTGCCGCAGAGGGAATTGATGCAGAGATCATCAATATCTGCACTATCAAGCCCATTGACAAGGATATTATAATTAAGAGTGCTCAGAAGACCGGTAAGGTCGTTACATGTGAGGAGCATTCCGTGATCGGCGGACTCGGATCTGCCGTATGCGAAGTACTCGCAGATGAGTATCCCGTAAAGGTCAAGAGAATCGGTATGCAGGATGTATTCGGCGAGTCCGGATCAGCTTCGGAGCTTACCCACAAGTACGGATTGGATGCAGAAGGCGTTTATAAGCAGGTCAAGGAGTTTGTCTAAATGAAAAAAATCCTGGCGCCCTCCATCCTTGCAGCTGACTTCACCGTACTCGGTGAACAGATTAAGGCTGCCTCCGAGGGCGGAGCACCATATCTTCATGTAGATGTAATGGACGGGATGTTTGTCCCGTCCATATCCTTCGGGATGCCGGTAATGGTATCCGTAAGGAAGTGTACCGACATGTTTTTCGATGTTCATGTTATGATCGAAAAGCCTGACAGATACGTAGAAAGGTTTGCCGAATGCGGAGCTGACGGTATAACCTTCCATGTTGAAGCGGATGAAGGTCACATAGCAGAGACCATAAAGCACATTCATGAGACAAAGAGTCTTAAGGGAGTTCCTCTCAAGGCCGGCATTGCCATCAAGCCCGGAACCCCCATAAGTGCGGTAATGCCTTATGCGGCAGATGTTGATGTGATAATGGTCATGACTGTCGAACCCGGATTCGGCGGGCAGAAACTCATTCCCGAGACTATCGACAAAGTCAGGGCACTGAGAGCATTTCTTGATTCTGAGGGGCTTGCTGTGGATATCGAAGTAGACGGCGGAATCTCATCGTCGAATATTGAGAATATCATTAAAGCAGGTGCAAATGTAGTTGTTGCGGGGTCTTCGGTTTTCAGAGGGGATATTAAATCGAACGTTTCGGAACTTATCGGTTTAATGGGTGAAAACTAAAAGCAAAGCGTTAGCGGGTACAAATACAGAAAATTGAGAAATAAAAAGGTTGAAAGGGTTAGTTTAAGATGGGTGGTTTTTTCGGAGTAGCGGCAAAAGAAAATTGTGTGTTTGATCTGTTTTTCGGAACGGATTATCATTCACATCTCGGAACCCGCAGAGGCGGATTGGTAGTATACGGTAAGGACGGATTTAATCGTGCGATCCACAATATCGAGAATTCACCTTTCAGGACCAAGTTCGACAAAGAAGTTCAGGAGATGGACGGATATATGGGTATCGGTTCCATATCCGATTACGAGCCGCAGCCCCTTATCATTCATTCACATCACGGAACCTATTCACTGGTTACCGTAAGCAAAGTTAATAATGCTGATGAGCTTGCCAAGGATCTTATCGACAGAGGCTTAAGCCATTTTATGGAGATGAGCTCGGGAGAGATCAATGCAACAGAACTTATCGCAGCTCTTATCAATACTAAAGAGAACCTTATCGACGGAATAGATTATGCACTTGAGAAAATTGACGGAAGCGTATCGCTTCTGATGCTTACTCCCAAGGGAATCTATGCGGCAAGAGATAAGTCCGGAAGAACTCCGGTTGTGGTAGGTAAAAAGGACGGAGCATTCTGTTTATCATTTGAAAACTTTGCATATAAGAATCTCGGATAT
>JAFWUY010000091.1 GCA_017524035.1 Lachnospiraceae bacterium
GCTTCCTTCATTCCGATGCCGAGCGAGATCATGACAACTATGGATGTTGTTCCTATGACAACACCCATAATGGTCAGAATGGTACGTACTTTTCTTTTGAACAGACTCTCCAGACTCATCAGGAGAAGATCGGATAATTTCATGTTCTGCCTTTAAATATCGTCGTCTATATCTTCGAGTTCCTTAAGCATTCTCTGCTTCCTGCGTCTCTTTGCTATCACTCTCCAGACCACGACCGCTATTATCGCGATGACAATGACTGCGATCACGATCACTTTGACATTAACGCCGCCCCCGGGATTTTCCTCCATATCGCCGTATTCGCCGTCATAGAACCCGTCATCATAATCCCATCCTTCATCGGGAACAAAAGGTTCCATGACATAGATCGTGATCTCTTTTTCTATGTAGGTAACATTGCCGGCTTCATCTTCATACGAGACTCTGGCAATAACGATTCCGTCATCCATGGTGGGAGCTATGCCCGTTACCATCGCATCGACATTTCCGGTAGCTCCGGGTTCAAGCTTTCCGAGGAAGGTGGAACCGCCTTCAACGGTATCTCCGATGAAATCGACCTGGACATTGTAGAGAGTGGTCTTGCCCTTGTTGTAGACAGGGAACATGACATTGGTCTGGTTTCCCACCTCTATCGATTCGGGAAGGATCTCAACCTCGCCCGTGTCGATCCTCGCTTCCTGCTTTACGGGGATGGAGATGTTCGAAGACATCGTGTAGGGATTTCTTTCGCTGTCTTCATATGCGGCATTAAGTGTGATAACGTAGGGCTTCTGGCTCAGATCGCTCCTTGCGGTCATCTCGATCGATATGCTCGTTGTCGATCCCGCAGGTATGACCGATACAAATTTGGTCGCCGAACCCGAGGTGGGAAGGAACGCTTCGTAGGTTGTCTCGTTATTGTTTCCTTCGCTTGCTGCCTTGAAATCAAACTGGATATTCGAAACCGCCGTGCTGACGGAAGTGTTCTGAAGCGTAACGGTCAGATTGAACGTATCACCCGCATAGACAACTTCGGGATCGGTCCTGAAACCGGTAACGATGATCCTGGGAGTGGAAGTGTTCTCATCCTTTCCGGCATTCTCGGATAAGGTTCCGGCACCGGGTGCGCCGGTGATGTTTATATATGTCGTGATATCGGTGGAAGCAAGCTGTCCGTTCCTGTAATACTGGACATGAAATACCAGAGGGTAGGTTCCTGTCTTGGCCTCAGGCGAAACCCTGAATGCCCAGGTCACATTCTGTGCGTACGAATGTGCAACGTTCACATCCGAAGAAGCCTGGATCCTGGGAATCACGAGGACGCTTGAAGCGGTAAGGATGTCAAAGGGCCACTTGTTGATGTCGGTGCTCTCCTGGGGAGTGATGACGACATCGGTAACATCAACCTTTCCGAGGTTGATGAGTGACAGGGTATAATAGGTCAGCTGTCCGTAGCTTGCGGAGGGTGTGATCGAATTGTTGTTTACGAAAAGGAATTCCTCCGTGTTATCGACATTCGTCATATCGCCGATGACCGCATCAAAATTCGCAACAGTGGTATTGACGTACGAAACGAGAGCGGAACAGGTAAGGGATGTATTTGCGATATATGAGTTGGCTTCCGCCCATACTATTTCCAGTCTGTCCTTTATGTCCTGAGAAGGATTGTTAAGATTGATAAGGCTGTTCTTGTATGAGATCAGATAACTGTATGCCGCCTGTCGTTCGGAATTACCGACAGTAGCGTCTGCTGCGGGACTACCGGTAAAATATGACATATCAAATCCGGCAGCCTTAACAGGCATTGAAGCAGCGGGCAGGATAAAAACAGCTGCCGCAACGAGTATTGTCATCAAGCTTATTATCAGTTTTTTACGTGTTTTCATCTGGTCTGATCTCCTCTCCCGGGACTGCAAGTGTTCCGCCCGGGTATATATCTGTAATCTCGTTTTCGGTATTCTCGATCCGGCCTCCCGGATGTTCGTCTATCTTGATTATCTTGCCGTCCTTGATGTGGATGACCTTGTCTCCGAAGGATGCAAGGTAATTGTCGTGTGTGACCATTATCATGGTCTGCTTCTTTTCGTGCACGATCCTTCGCATCAGGTTAAGCACTTCGAGTGTCGTGTTCGAGTCGAGGTTTCCCGTGGGTTCGTCCGCAAACACTATCTCAGGCTCCACGACCAGCGCTCTTGCTATGCCGACTCTCTGCTGCTGACCTCCGGACATCTGTCCCGGTTTGTGATCGAGGAACTTTCCGAGCCCGACGGTCTTAAGCATCTTTATCGCTTTCCTTTCCCTTATGTCCTTCGGTACTCCCTGGAACGTAAGAGGCATCGCGACATTTTCAACGGCGGTCATGTTCGGCATCAGGTTGTAGGACTGAAAGATGAATCCCACATGTGCCTGTCTGAAAAGAACAAGCTTGCTTTCGTTCTTTCTTTCGATGTGCTCACCGCCGATTATTATCTCGCCCTTTGTCGGAGGTTCGAGTCCGGCCATCATGTTCAGGAGTGTCGATTTTCCCGAACCGGATGTTCCGACGATACAGCAGAACTCGCCTTTCTGTATCGTAAAGTCAACGCCGTTCAGTGCCCTGACCTTGTTCTCTCCGATACGATAGATCTTATATAGATTTTTAACCTGTATAACAGGCTTTTCCATTTTCGGATTCTCCGGAATCAGATTACTTGAAATGAGACAAGTGTAGTTTTTCAACACCTTGCTAATAATATCACAAGAAAATTCACCTTTGTTGAAGTTAAAGGCTTTTTAAGGAATTCTTAAATAAATGAAAAAAGCGGGACATAAAAGAAGACGAAAAAACGGGGACACATTTGAAATGTGTCCCCATTCGTTGCTATTCGCTGTTTTAAGAATATACAAGAAATTACTTAAGGGTAACCTTAGCTCCGACTTCCTCGAGCTTCTTCTTGATCTCCTCAGCCTCTGCCTTAGCAGCTGCCTCTTTGATAACCTTGGGAGCAGCCTCAACTGCGTCCTTAGCTTCCTTAAGTCCAAGTCCGGTGATCTCACGAACAACCTTGATAACCTTAACCTTCTCAGCGCCGGCCTCGGTA
>JAFWUY010000092.1 GCA_017524035.1 Lachnospiraceae bacterium
CTGGCTGAAGCCGGGATCAAACTTTACGGCGGAGTTCAGGGATCTGCGGATGAGGCTGCGAAAGCTCTTGCTGAAGACAATCTCAACTATGATCCTGAGGCCAAATGTGATCACCATGACCATGAAGAAGGCCATGAATGCGGTCACGGAAATCACGAATGCGGTCACGGCGGCTGTCATAACTGACAGTCGTGAATATTCCTGAATTATACGAGCCAGGATTACTCCTGGCCCGTATTGTATAATGGAACAGTAAATCAGCAGGAAAATGAACTATCAGATAGTTGAGTTTGGTTGAACGATGCACCATTTTTGGAGTATCATTCAGGACAGGGAAAAGAAAAACTAAAGATATGCATTTTGTCGAGGCAAAAGGAATACTTCATAACAAGGGCGGATACCACGGTCTGAATATATACCGCGGATGTACTCACGGATGCATATACTGCGACAGCCGGAGCCTTTGCTATCAGTTCACGCACAAGTTTGAAGATATCGAAGTAAAGAAGAATGCACCGGAGCTTCTGGAACAGGCTCTGAAGAGCAAACGCTCAAGATGCATGATAGGCACAGGATCCATGTCTGATCCCTATATGCATTGTGAGACGAATCTGCGCCTGACAAGAAAGTGTCTGGAGATAATCCATAAATATGGTTTCGGTGTTGCCGTTCAGACAAAATCTGACAGGATCTTAGAAGATATCGATCTTCTTGATGCAATCAACAAAGAAGCGAAGTGCGTGGTTCAGATGACGCTGACTACTTACGATGATTATCTTTGCAGCATTCTTGAGCCGAATGTCTGCAATACAAAAAGACGTATCGAAGTTCTTGAGGAAATGCGGAAAAGAGGGATTCCGACTGTTGTATGGCTGACTCCGATCCTTCCTTTCATAAATGATACGGAAGAAAACATAACCGCTATTCTCAACGAATGCGTGCGCACCGGTGTAAAGGGAATTATCTGCTTTGACATGGGAGTGACCTTAAGAGAAGGTGACAGGGAGTATTTCTATGATGCACTTGACAGGCATTTTCCCGGTCTAAAGGAGAGGTATATCAGGACATACGGATATTCTTATAATGTTCCTTCTCCCAACAGAGAGAAACTCATGGGAATAATGAAAAAGATATGCAGGGACAACGGCATCATATCTTATCCTGATGAGTGTTTCAGATATCTTAACGATCTGCCTGATAAGCAGATGAGTATTTTCGATCTTTAAGGCGTTTCAGCGTCTTGCCTATTGATCGTCATATACTGAATTAAATGAACTAAGCCTCGGAACAGAAACTGCGCGGAAGTCATCAGTGAATAAGAAAAACAACTGATAATTGAAGCATGATCGTTGTCATTTAAGACGGATTTAAGAGGATTGTGTATATAATATTAGCAAGTACTTGGGAAGAGGTGCCGGCTTTGAAGATACTTGTTGCGGAAGATGATAACAATCTTAGATTGCTGTTATATGATCAGTTAACTGATGCGGGTTACACTGTCATTCAGGCTGCGAATGGCAAGGAGGCTTTGGATCTTTTTGATTCAGAATCTCCTGATATGGCTATCCTGGACATTATGATGCCCCAAATGGATGGTCTTACAGCGCTTACAAAGATACGCGAATCTTCATCTATGCCGGTCATCATCCTCTCGGCCAGAGGTGATGAGGTTGATAAGGTAAGCGGATTAAAGCTGGGTGCAGATGATTATCTGGTCAAGCCATGGAGCCTTAATGAGCTTCTGGCGAGGATCGAAGTTCAGAAGAGACATATCAGATCTGAAGCAGGTAATGAAACGGTTATAGTTTCCGGGAATCTCAAGATGGATTTTAATAACGGCATTATTAAGAAGGACGGTCAGATCATCAGCCTTAATGCCAAGGAATATCACATACTCAAGTTCTTTGCTGAGAACAAGGGAAAAGTACTTACGAAGAAACAGATCTACAGCGGTGCCTGGCAGGAAGATTATCTCTACGATGACAACACGATCATGGTGCAGATATCTCATCTTCGTTCAAAGATCGATGATGCAAACAATAAACATATAGAAACACTGATAGGAATAGGTTACAGATTCAACTGATTACCCGATCGGAATATGAGGAATAAGAAAAGACAGACAACCGGAAAATATCTAAGGCGCAGATTCATAAAAGTAATATTGGCAACCTTGGGTTTTGCTTTGATCCCGCTTATTGTTTTGATGCTTTTTCAGGCTATCGGGCGAAGCGATGTGAAGTATGTCAGTGCTTCAGATTATTTAGCTGATTCTTACGAAGAAATTGATACTGACAAGGCAGCCAGAGACAGTGCAAGTATTACGGTTGTTGATAAAGATCTTAATGTGATCCACATTTGTGGAGACGAGTTTATTAATGAGTCCCGATTAAGTGAACAGGAATGGGGCGATTTTCTTAAGAGTACCGGTGCGGCATCCAAGTACCAATATGATACAGCCTTTAATGAAGACTACTGGCTCGTAGTTCGAAAGCCTCAGGCAGTTACTTTCTCGCTGGCTTTTTTCCTGAATAGTGAAGCACCGAATTATTTTATCCAAACTGCTGTTTTCTTCGGTATCTTTTCTCTCTATATCATCGCTCTTGTGATCTTTGTAGCTGTTTATTCCGGGAAAGCAGCTAAACCTCTTACTGATTCCGTCAAAGAAGTGTCTGATAATGCGCTTAAGTTCGAGAAGGGTGAATACAAGATAAGCTCTTCCGGGGGCGAAACGATCGAACTTGACAGGCTCGGCGAGACGATGGTGCATCTTGCAGGAAAGCTTAAGGAGAAAGAAGAGATCCAAAAGAATGAAGAGGAGAAGAGAATGCTCCTTGTTTCGGAATTGTCGCATGATCTTAAGACGCCGCTTGCAAGTATTCAGGGCTTTAGTGAGATGCTCTTAAATGGTGTATCTGATGAAGAGAAAGAGAAGGATTATCTTAAGCTGATCCATGATAATTCCATAAGATCAAACGAGATCCTTCAGATGCTTTTCATGTATTCCAAACTCGGGAGTGCAGGTTATAGCCCTTCTTTTGAGAGAACTGATATATGTGAAGTTACAAGACAGATAGTAGCTGAGTATGTTCCTTTATTTGAGGATGCCGGCTTCTCTATATCCATTGATGTTCCTGAAGAGGAAATAAGTGTGATGATGAACGTGGATCTGTTTAGAAGGGTATACGACAACATCTTCAATAATTCGATCAAGTATAATGAGGCAGGAACAAAGGTGGAACTGTCGCTCCGGAGTAATGAGGAAAATGTTGAGATACATATCGCCGATGATGGAGTAGGTATACCTGAGGAACATGTAGATAAGATATTCACTCCGTTTTACAGGATTGAAACTAATGGTACCGGAAGCGGCCTGGGACTTGCTATTGTTAAAAGGATCGTTGATCTTCATAATGGCGTGATATCTTATGTTTCCCGCGACGGGTCAGGATGCGGATTCCTTATCATTATCCCAAGGCTTAAGGATTAAGACGGATTTAAGACCGTGCAAAGCCGGATTAAATATTACGATGATAGTATGGACCTCGATAAAGAAATATCGGAGGTCCTTTTTTATGACGATTAACGGAAATTCAATAGATAACAATTCATCAGGATGGAAGAAGACATTATGCCTGATAATGCTATTTTTCTACTGCAGTGCCATTCTTGAACCTCTTAACATGCATATGTTGGGAACACTGGTTACTCTCATGCAATTTGCAGTAGTTTTCATAATGATCCCGGATCTCCTCCGTGAGTTTAAAAAGATAAAAGGCAACTCAAAGAGTCTTATCTATGTACCCCTCGGAGTGATCGTATTATTCGCACTACAGGCTGTATTATGGGGCAGCATATTATTGCCGTTCATACGCTCATCTTTGGGTATCACCATGAATGATGCCAACTCCGACTTAGTTACCGGCATGGTAAGGAATCATCCTGTGGTCATGGGAACAATGGTCTGTGTCCATGGCCCGATCATTGAAGAGATACTTTACAGATACACGGCGTTTGGAATCTTATTTCAAAAGAACAGATTCGCTGCTTACCTGATCTCGATGTTTCTCTTTGGATTGCAGCATGTCATCGTTGCAGCAGTATGGGGTGATGATCCGATCCAATTCATTAATATGCCGGGATACATCATCGCAGGTTTTATCTTTGCCTTCTTATACTCAAAGACCAGGACTTTAGCAATCCCGATCCTCGTTCATATGATAAGCAATTCGATAGGTTTGCTGTTTATGTATGTAAGTCTTCATTAACTGTTTCTTAGCGATGATTGAATTCAAGGATATTAGAAAAGGCGATATAAATGAAAGATAAGATATTAAAAAGTAAAAAACATATATTCCGCAATATCATCCTGACCATTCTGGGATTGACTGTAGTCCTTCTGCTGTTTTCTTTCATAAGACACAGAGTCCTGCTGGAAAGGGAAAAAGACATTCTCACTCCGCCCGGACAGATGATCGATGTTGACGGGCATCAAATGCATGTTTATTCGGTCGGAGAAGGGGACAAAACGCTTGTACTTATGGCTGCAAGCGGCACGGTTTGTCCAAGCCTTGATTTCAAGAATCTTTACACAGGTTTGGGCGACGATTACAGGATAGTTGTCGTTGAGAAATTCGGGTACGGTTACAGTGATATTGTTAACCGGCCTAGAGATGTTGCAGCCATTCTATCCGACACAAGAGCAGCACTTAACGGTGCAGGAATCGACGGTCCGTATATTCTTTGTCCGCACTCTTACTCCGGACTGGAAGCATTATACTGGGCGCAGACTTATCCTGATGAAGTTGAAGCCATCATAGGCCTGGATATGGCATTCCCCGAAGCATACAACTATACAAAGGGTGGAATTCTGGTCAAGCCGTATTATCTTGCACAACATGGGCTTATCGATCTGGGGATAGGCAGATTCTTCCCTGACAGCACATTCCTTCCCGAAGGAGGTTTCCTTTCCGGGAAAGAAGAACAGATTTATATTGCTTTAGTTAACCGGATTTCCAATAACATTGACGTTGCAATGGAAGCATCTGCTGCGAAGGAAAGTGCTGCACTTGTTGATTCCGGTGCTAAGCCGGATGTTCCGATGCTTCTGTTTTTGTCCGAGAAGAAACTGGACGGAAGCAATGAACTGTGGAAGAACATAGCATATGATTATGCTGATGGCCTTAGTTCTGTAGTATTTGTAGAACTTGACTGTGGACACTATATTCATCATTATGAAGCCGAACATATAACTGAAGAGATCAAAGCCTTTCTTCAGGATTTGGATTAGATAAAGAGCTTTTAGTATGCATAATCATCAGAATAACTATCGTATAGAGCGGGGGGTGGAAGGAGTATTATGATTGATAAGGCGTTTCTTTTTTCGAATGTTATAATTATCTTGTCTGAGGGAGTAATTACTTGGTATGGAGAATCATCAGGAAAAGGGTATGCGTATGAGATTGGACGGTTTCGGTTTATTGGTTGAAGATATGGCGTCAATGATCCGTTTTTACAGAGATGTTCTCGGATTTGAGATAAAGGAAACGGAAGATACATCAAATGTATATCTGGTAAAGGACGGAACGCTATTTCTGTTATATGGCCGCAAGGATTTTGAGAGCATGACCAGCCGTAAGTATGAGTATGTAAAAGGTCTGAACGGTCATTTTGAACTTGCGCTTTACGTTGATACTTTTGACGAAGTCGATGCCGTGTATGAGCGCGTCATCAGTCAGGGGGCAACGTCTGTGCTTGCACCGACCACGGAACCATGGGGACAGAGGACCTGTTACATAGCTGATCCCGAAGGCAATCTGATTGAGATCGGGTCATGGGATAAACCTTATGAAGAGAAGGATCTGTGATAGCAGGTTAGTATAGAATATCATCAGTAGAACTGACTAAGACATATCGGAGATTGCAGGGAGAATCATTTTGAGGAAAGGAATACGTGTCTTATATTTCATTACGGTTATAATCAGTGCTTTAGTCGGACTATGGCATTTCTTTGTACCGTGGATGTTTCAATGGTACGATTATCTCCCGACACAATATGAGAATCTTATAGTGGGAATAGATTATACAAACTATTGCTTTTCATTTCTGCTCTTTGGATTAAGCTTTATGCTTATATTGCTGGGTAAAAAAGCATTAGCAATGAATCGTGAAGCGGTTATTTTTTATTATTTCCTTACAGTGGTTTGGATATTCAGAGCATGTCTTGCCAGTTTCATAGAACCATGGCCGCTGCAGCCGATCCCCGCGGCTGCGATCGGACAGTTAGTTGCTTCAGATGTGTTGGCAGTAATGATGATAGTGGTTAGTGTATGTTTCATTAAAGAACTTCGACGTAAAAAAGCAGATTCAAGTTTGTCGGGATGGAGCGATAGTAAGTAATATCGACAGTATATGAGGTGAGCAGATGAAGGCATTGATAATCAATTGCAGTCCGGTCAGGACCGGTGCTACGGCAGAGATCGTAAATATCATAGATAACGAGCTTTCTTTGAGATACGATACGAAGAGTATCTGCATAGACGACTATGATCTTAAGTTCTGCAAAGGTTGCAGATCATGCCACAAGACTGCTAAGTGCATAATGGATGATGACATCATTAAGATCATGAATGAATTTGATGCTGCGGATGTTATAGTTTCTGTAGCACCATCCTACTGGGCAGATATTCCGGGACAGTACAAGGCTTTTATCGACAGATGTACTCCCTGGTGTGATACCCATGAACCTCACGCATCGATCAAAGAAGGCAAGAAGGGATACTCGGTCGCATTAAGAACCGGTCCCGGCATGCATGAATGTGAGAGGATCATCCAAAGCATCGAACACTTCTACGGTCATCTCCACATTGAATGCATGGGTCATCTCGGTCTGACCTCAATTGAGTTCAAAGATAATGTTGAGCCGCGCAAAGACGAGATAATCAGTTTTTGTAAGAACATTTAATAAACATCGTGGTATTTATATGATCGAAAATATCAATCACCACCCTGTAAGAATCGTGTCACCAATACGGTGCGCAGCCGGAAACGGCATAAATACGGGGGCTGGGGTCTCAAGAACAAAGGCAAAAGAAAACCGGAATGGTATAATCATCCTGTATACCACTGGCAAGGGGACCGGGAATGTTAAAGTTCTTCAAACTGTATGAGCATTATTATCTGGGCATATCCTTTATCGGAATAGCCGCCTTTGTAATACAGGAGATCCCGTATATGATCATGCCTCTGATAGGCCCGTCATCAAATCCGATAATGAATATGAAAGACGGGATCAAATGGCTTGAGATCGCCCAGGGTATATTCGGTGTTCTGTCTATGATCCTTCTTATGACGATCGTAAGGGATGACGTCAGAGCATTTTCGATAGCTTCTCCGGGGGAAAGGCTGTTCTTCTTTTTAACCTTAGCAATGATATTGATCAACTTTACAGGATGGGCATTCTATTATATGGGATATCAATACGGATGGCTGATGGTTTTGACTCAATTCGCAGCTGTTCCTCTGTACTATCTGTTCTATGGTCTGTGGGAGAAGAATTATCCGCTGGTCCTGGCCGCTGTACCGTTCTTTGTAATCCACACGATAAACGGTTATATTAATCTTATAAAGGTATGATCAACAGCGAAAAAGTGCGGTTTCCGTTCAGTAAATGTCTTGTGGACATACTACCTGCAGGCCGGATTCCGGGCGATAAAGTAACAGGGAGAAAACACAATGGCATCAGGAATAAACATAAGAAGAGCGGAACAGAAGGATCTTGAAACAGTAAGGAAGATCACGCAGACTACTATAAGGGAAATATATCCGCTGTACTATCCTGCCGGTGCAGTGGAGTTTTTTTCGGAGCATCATTCGGATGAGAAGATAATGCGAGACATAAGGGCAGGCATAGTATATCTTCTCATAACTGACGATGAGACGGCCGCAGGCACGGTGACGTTGACTGATAATGAGATAGACAGGCTTTTCGTTTTGCCGCAGTATCAGGGAAAAGGATACGGAAGGGCGCTCCTGGATTTCGCTGAGGATGCCATTGCAAAGGCGTATGATGTTATGAAGCTTCATGCATCGCTCCCGGCGAAAAGTATATATCTTAAGCGTGGATTTCATGAAGTCGACTACTTAAGGATAGATACCGGCCGGGGAGATTATCTCTGCGCCGATGTTATGGAGAAGGAGTCCGGAGATGCTTCATAAAAGAGGATCAATAGATCGCGGTATAACTGACTGAACAGGGAGGAAGATCAATGGACAGTATTTGGGAAGAAATGTATAACGCGGCAAAGGCCGCGTGATGAAACTTGGTGAGCTGACACCGGAATGGTGGATCGACTGATAAAGAGGTAAAAGGACAGCAGGAGAAATGGAGATAAGAAGATTTCAGGAACAGGATGCAAAAGAGGTATCGGATCTTATACGTAAGACGATCCTCATATCAAATACGAAGGATTACCCGAAAGACATCATGGATCTGCTCATAGAGACAGAGACTCCGGAACATGTACTGCAGAGAGCGTCATGGACTCATTTCTACGTTGTCATCGACAGCGGAAAGATCATCGGATGCGGAGCGATCGGCCCCTTCTGGGGAAAAGAGGATGAGAGCAGCCTCTTTACGATCTTCGTACTCCCGGAGTATCAGGGAAAAGGAATAGGACGCGCCATCATCGATACTCTCGAGAAGGATGAGTATTTCCTGAGGGCGAAGAGGATCGAGATCCCCGCATCGATAACGGGAGTTCCCTTCTATCTGAAGATGGGTTATCACTATAAGAACGGGATCACCGAGCCTGACGAAGAACACCTGATAAGAATGGAGAAGAACAGGTAAACATGATAAGGCGGACAATTGCTTTTCGCCGTGATTAAGATAATATCTCTGTCATGACTAGCATCGTCCTGTTCATCATCATACATCTCGGGAGCGAGGCATTCCTCCGTTATTGCGGGCCCGGGGATCAGACTGCTGCTGATGCTTCTTCTGAGATACGCCGTCCGATGATCCTGTCGTAGAGTTTTCCGATACCGAAACGGTAGCACAGGAGCATTCCGAGGACTGCCCCGAGCGTGCCCTGGGCGATCTCATAGGGGAGCTTTATCATCGCATATTCGAACGTACTGTAGACAAATGTCTTTCCCAGCGTATAACCGACGACCATTATTACCGCGCCTGCCGTAACTCCGATGCCGGATGCGAGCTTAGGGCTGCCCTTGAACATACGGTGCGAGATAAGTGATATCACTACAGCCTGGAGGCCGTGCGTTACGAGCGAGACGAACATGGGGAGCGGATAGAAGATAAGGTCGCCGATGAAAGAACCGATGCCGCCGACGACGAATGCTTCCGCAGGACCGAGAAGGATCGCCGCGAGACATATGACCACATCGCAAAGATATAGGTGGCCGCCCGGTACCGGGATGCCGAATGATGACATTGCTATATTGAGAGCCATGAACAGGGCTGTTGCCGTTATCCTGACTGTTGATCCTTTTCTGCTTTCCATTTCAGGTTGCTCCTTTACTTGTCGTGCCCTGAAGAGTAACATAAGTCTGAACATATGGAAATAATCAAAAAAGGATTAAAGTATATAACCAGATGAACTATCAGATCGAAAAGCAATCGGACGTTCCCTCATATATCCAGCTGTACCGCCTGTTTGTCCACGACATCGTCACGGGCGTGTATCCATACGGATCGAAGCTCCCGTCCAAGCGTGTCACGGCCGAGGAGACGGGAGTATCCGTCATAACGGTCGATCATGCGATAGGTCTTTTATCCGAGGAGGGATATGTCCAGACGAGGCAGAGAAGCGGGGTGTTCGTGATATATAAGGGGGAGGATTTTCTGTCTGATGCGGAGCCTCTCCTTCCTGCGCCGGGTCTTCTGAAGGATCACATCCCTCACGGGACGGGAAGCTTTCCTTTTTCAGTCCTCAAGAAGACGATGCATAAGGTGCTCCTCGACGAAGGTGAGGAGGTGCTTACAAGATCGCCGAATCAGGGATGTGAGGCATTGAGGAACGAGATATGCAGATATCTTGCAAGGAGCAGGGGCATAGAGGTCAAACCGTCCCAGGTCATCATAGGTTCCGGAGCGGAATATCTCTACGGACTTATCGCACAGCTGCTCCGCGGCTCGAAGGTATTCGCCGTGGAGGATCCTTCATACGGAAAGATAAGATCCGTTTATGAAGCGATGGGCATAAGATGCGAAATGCTCCCGATGTCGGAGGGAGGCATCAGTTCATCCGCACTTGAGAAGACAAAGGCGAAGGTCCTTCACGTGACGCCTTTCAACAGCTATCCGTCCGGGATCACCGCCGGCATCTCCAAGAAGCATGAATACTTAAGGTGGGCGGGAAAGCGGGATGCGATCGTCATAGAAGACAATTATGATTCCGAGCTCACCGTATCGAGAAAGGCGGAGGTGCCGCTGTTTTCGATGGATAAGGAAGGACGCGTCATCTATATAAACACATTCTCGAAGACGCTCGCTCCTTCGATGAGGATGGGATACATGATACTACCCGAGAATATGGTCGGGGAATTTACAGATAAGCTCGGTTTCTATTCATGTCCCGTTCCCGTTTTCGACCAGTATGTGATCGCTGAGCTCTTGAGGAACGGCGACTTCGAAAGGCATATCAACCGCGAGAGAAGAAAGAGGAGAAGAGCCCTCGAGAAAAAGCGCTAAAGACTCTTTTCAGGACACCCGGAAAACACTGACAGATCCCTTCTGCCGATAAAAACCTATTGACAAGGTAGGTATTAGGATGCAATAATACCTACTAAATTAATAGGATATAAGAGGTATACATATGAAGATGATCTATATGGACAATGCCGCGACAACGAAAGTCGCCCCCGAAGTCTTTGATACCATGCTCCCGTACTTCATGGAACAGTACGGAAATCCGGCGAGCGCTTATGAATTCTCGGGAAAGATCGCAAATGAGGTCGCCCGCGCCAGAAAGACGATCGCTTCTTCGATCAACGCTTCGGAGAATGAGATCTTTTTTACGTCCGGCGGATCCGAATCCGACAACTGGGCGATCAAGGGCATCGCAGACAGCCTCAGGGAAAAGGGAAATCACATAATCACGACTAAGATAGAACATCATGCAGTCCTTCATACATGCGAGTTCCTGGAAAAGCACGGATATGAAGTAACATATCTGCCCGTCGACGATAAAGGCTTTGTCGATCCCGCTGAGCTCGAGGCAGCCATAAAGCCTGAAACGATTCTGATATCGGTGATGTTCGCAAATAACGAGATAGGCACCGTCGAGCCCGTCGAAAAGATAGGAAAGATCGCACATGAGCACGGGATACTGTTCCATACAGATGCCGTTCAGGCATATGCCCATCTTCCGATAGACGTAAAGGCGATGGATATAGATCTCATGTCTGCGAGCGCACATAAGATCAACGGCCCGAAGGGCGTCGGATTTCTCTATGTAAGAAAAGGGATAAAGCTGTCGAACCTTATCCACGGCGGAGCTCAGGAAAAGGGGAAGAGGGCAGGCACCACGAATGCCGCAGGTATCATAGGCTTCGCAAAGGCAGCGGAGCTCAACGTGTCGCGAATGGAAGAGACGATCGCTCACGAGACGAGGATCCGCGATCTTCTCATAGAGAGGATACTGGAGGAGATCCCTTATTCGAGGCTCAACGGCGACAGGGAGAAGAGGCTGTCCAATAACGTAAACATATGCTTCAGGTTTGTTGAAGGAGAGTCGCTCCTGATGCTATTGGACGGCAAAGGGATCTGCGCTTCATCGGGATCGGCGTGTACGTCGGGAAGCCTTGATCCGTCACACGTTCTGCTGGCGATAGGACTTCCTCACGAGATAGCCCACGGATCGCTGAGGCTTACCATATCGGAGGAGACGACAGAAGAGGATGTGTCATATGTCGTCGATTCGCTCAGGGAGATAATAACGAGACTTAGGAGCATGTCGCCTCTCTATGAGGATTTTGTTAAGAAGGGAGATAATAAATGAGTCAGGTAACCGAATACAGCGAAAAGGTAATGGATCATTTCAGGAATCCGAGGAATGTCGGAGAGATAGATGATGCTTCCGGCGTCGGAACAGTGGGCAACGCGAAGTGCGGAGACATCATGAGGATGTATCTCGATATCGATGATCAGGGTATCGTCAGGGATGCGAAGTTCAAGACATTCGGATGCGGTGCCGCGATAGCGACGAGTTCGATGGCGACTGAGCTCGTAAGGGGCAGGACTGTCGAGGAGGCGCTGAAGGTCACGAACAAAGCAGTTATGGAAGCTCTGGACGGTCTTCCCCCGGTCAAGGTCCACTGTTCGCTCCTGGCCGAGCAGGCGATCCATGCCGCACTGTGGGATTATGCGGAAAAGAATGGTATAAAGATAGAGGGACTGAAACCGCCCGTTAATGATATAGACGAGACAGAAGAGTTCTATCAGACGGGAGGCTGACGGTTCGAGGCGCATTATAAGGGAGGATCTTAGTTTGAATATCCAGCAGATAAAATATATTCTCGCGATAGCGGGAAGCTCTTCGATGAGAGAGGCTGCCACAAAGCTCTTTATCTCGCAGCCGGCCCTGTCCGCGAGCGTGGCGGAACTTGAAGATGAACTGGGGATCCTCATTTTCGAGAGGACGAATAAGGGAATAAGCCTGACTGATGAAGGAAGGGAATTCGTCACATATGCAAAAAAGGCGGTCGGCCAGTACGAGATACTTGAGGAGAGGTACCTGTCGAAGGACAGCGGCAAGGAACACTTTTCCGTGTCGACGCAGCATTTTAATTTTTCGATAAAGGCATTCACCGAAGTCATAAAGAGGTTCGATCCGGATACATTCCTGTTCTCGATCCATGAGACCAAGACGAAGGATGTCCTGGATGATGTCAGGACGCTTCGAAGCGAAGTGGGGATCATATCATTTTCGGGAAGCAACGAGGCGGTGCTCAAAAAGCTGTTCAGGGAATACGGACTCGAGTTTATCCCGCTCATGAGAAGAGAGACATATATCTATGTCTGGGAAGGTCATGAGTTCGCAGGGCGCAGTGAGATCTCGATCGAGGAGCTGGAGGATTATCCGTGCGTCACTTTCGACCAGAGTGATAACAGCAATCTCTACCTTACGGAGGAGGCACTGGCCGACCATGATTTCAAGAAGATGATCAAGTCGGATGACAGGGCTACATCGATGGAGATAATAGCGGATCTCGGAGGATACTCGATCGGAAGCGGAATGCTCTCCGGTGACGATGTAATACTCAAGGGTCTGGTATCGATCAAGCTCAAAGAGGAAGACCCCCTGATCATAGGATATATAACAAGGAAGGGAAGCAGGCTCTCGGCGTACGGAGAAGCCTATGTAGAAGAGATATTAAAGTATAAGGAGCTGTGATAAGCACAGGTTATCGCAGACGATAAGAACGGTATAATTTTCAAAGCTTATCACCGATGATAAGATAGACCCATCAAACGAAAGGAGGTACGGACAATGTCATACAGAACAGGTTTTGAGCGATGTCAGGATATGTGCATGCGAATGCTCTACTCCCGGGCAGGAACTATCCCCGGGGCGCGTGACATGATGTCCGCACCTCGGTCGGAGAGCCGATGTTGATCTGAGGTTCTTCAAACAAAAAGCCTGAATGCCCGGGAGACTTAATGAAAGTTTGACCGGGCTTTTTGTTACCTCAAAAAACAATACTCATAAACAGATACAAAACAAAAAACAAAACCAAAGGAGAATAAGAAAATGAGCAATTATAAGTTTGAGACATTACAGTTACACGTAGGCCAGGAGCAGGCGGATCCCGCAACAGATTCAAGAGCGGTACCGATCTACCAGACAACATCATATGTATTCCATAACAGTGATGATGCAGAAGCAAGATTCAACCTCCGTGCAGGCGGAAACATCTACGGAAGACTTACAAACTCCACACAGGGTGTCCTCGAGGAGAGAGTAGCAGCACTCGAGGGCGGCGTAGCAGCACTTGCAGTAGCATCCGGCGCAGCAGCCATAACATATGCTATCGAGGCTCTTGCACAGAAGGGCGATCACGTTGTAGCCCAGAAGACGATCTACGGAGGTTCATATAACCTTCTGGCAAATACTCTTACAAATTACGGAGTTGAGACGACATTCGTAGACATCCATAACCATGAGGAAGTCAAGGCTGCGATAAAGGATAACACAAAGGTCCTCTTCATCGAGACACTCGGAAATCCGAGCAGTGATATCCCGATATAGAGGCACTTGCCGATATCGCACATGCACATAATATCCCGCTCGTTATCGACAATACTTTCGGCACGCCTTACCTCATCAGACCTATCGAGCACGGAGCTGACATCGTCGTTCATTCTGCAACGAAGTTCCTCGGAGGCCACGGTACTACACTCGGCGGCATCATCGTGGATTCCGGCAAGTTCGACTGGCTTTCCAACGCTGACAAGTTCGCTCCCATCGCAAAGCCCAATCCCAGCTATCACGGAGTAAACTTCGCCGAGGCTGTAGGCGCAGCTGCATATGTTACATACATAAGAGCAGTCGTCCTGAGAGATACGGGCGCAGCGATCTCACCCTTCAACGCATTCCTGCTCCTGCAGGGTGTTGAGACGCTCTCCTTGAGACTTGAGCGTCACATCGAAAATACGAAGAAGGTAATCGATTTCCTTTCAAAGCATCCCCAGGTCGAGAAGATCAATCACCCTTCTCTTCCTACACATCCCCAGCACAATATCTATGACAAGTATTTCCCCAACGGTGGCGGATCGATCTTCACTTTCGATGTGAAGGGCGGCAAGGACGAGGCATTCAAGTTCATCGACGCACTCGAGATCTTCTCTCTCCTCGCTAACGTTGCTGATGTCAAGTCTCTCGTTATCCATCCTGCTTCCACGACTCATTCACAGCTGTCTGTGGAAGAACTCGAGAGCATCGACATCCACCCCAACACGATACGTCTGTCTATCGGAACCGAGCACATAGATGACATCATCGCCGATCTCGAGAAAGGTTTTGCCGCAATAAGGTGATAACATGGGCCTCAAGATCGATTCGGTACTGATACACGGGGGAACGGACGGAGATCTGACTACGGGAGCGGTAAACGTTCCCGTATATCAGACATCCACATACAAACAGGACGGCCTCGGAAAGAACAGAGGCTGGGAATACTCCAGAACCGGAAATCCCACAAGAGATGCACTCGAGAAGCTGATCGCCGACCTTGAGAAAGGATCATACGGACTGGCATTTGCATCGGGGCTGGCAGCGATAAACACCGTGCTGTCGCTCTTTAAGACCGGTGACAGGCTCGTGGTATCCGATAACATCTACGGCGGTACGTTCAGGATCCTCGACAATGTCTTTAAGAACTTCGGGATCACGTATACGATAGTGGACACATCAGATGCAGATGCAGTCGAGAAGGCGCTCGGAGATGATGTTAAAGCAGTATATGTAGAGAGCCCGGCAAACCCTCTCCTGACGGTTACGGACATCGAAAAGATCGCGAAGATCTCACACGATCACGGCAAGCTCCTCATCGTGGACAACACGTTCATGACGCCTTACCTCCAGCAGCCGATAGTCCTCGGAGCAGATATCGTCATCCACAGCGGAACGAAATATCTGGGAGGACACAGCGACACTGTCTCCGGTCTGGCAGTCGTAAATGACAAGGCTCTGGCTGACCGTCTCTACTATCTCCAGAATGCGATCGGCGGAGTACTCGCTCCCTGGGATTCATTCCTCATGATAAGAGGCATCAAGACGCTCGGCGTCAGGATGGACCGTCACGAAAAGAATGCGAACAGGATCGCTGAATGGCTTTCCGGAAGCGGATACGTAACGAAGGTCTACTACCCGGGACTCGTAAGCGATCCCGGATATGAGATCCAGAAGAAGCAGGCTAGAGGTGCGGGAGCGATGATCTCGTTCGTACTCGATGAAAAGTATGACTACAAAGTCTTTTTCGAGTCGCTTAAACTGATCACTCTCGCAGAGAGCCTCGGAGGAGTCGAATCTCTCGTATGCCACCCCGCGAGCATGACACATGCAGCGATCCCCGCGGACATCAGGAAGAAAGTCGGTATAGTCGACGAACTCATCCGTTTCTCTGTCGGGATAGAGGACGTTGAAGATCTGATCGCGGATCTTGAACAGGCGATAAAGGCATCGGAGAAGAAGGAGGCCTGACAATGAAAGTCTATTCGAGCGTACAGGAGATGATCGGCTCGACTCCTATACTGAAGCTCAATAATCTCAGCATAAAGGAAAGCGTCGGGATCTACGCCAAGCTCGAGCTCATGAATCCCGCAGGAAGCGTTAAGGACCGTATAGGCGTCTACATGCTCAGGGATGCAGAAGAGAAAGGGCTCCTGAAGCCCGGCGGAACGATCGTCGAAGCGACGGCCGGCAATACGGGCATAGGCATCGCGATCGCCGCTCTCAACAGGGGATACAGGGTAATATTCACTGTCCCCGAGAAATTCTCTCTCGAGAAGCAGAAGGTCATGAAAGCTTTAGGTGCCGAGATCATCCATACGAGCAGGGAGGAAGGAATGCTCGGAGCCGAGAGAAAGGCCGACGAGCTCAAGAAGGAGATACCGGGCGCGATATCCCTCTACCAGTTCCACAATCCTGCCAATCCGCTGGCACACTATGAGACGACAGGTCCCGAGATATATGACCAGATGGACGGAAAGATCGATTATCTCGTTGCAGGCGCAGGCTCCGGAGGAACATTCTCCGGGATCATGAAGTACCTCAAGGAGAAGGACAGCCGTATAGAGGGAGTCCTCGCCGATCCCTACGGATCCATCATCGGAGGCGGCGAGCATGCCGATTACAACATCGAAGGCATAGGAAACGACTTTATCGCCGATACGATGGACGTGAGCTTCATCGACCGCGTCGAAAAGATAACCGACGCCGAAGCATTCGAGGCATCAAGGCTCCTTGCTTCAAAAGAGGGCATCCTTGCAGGATCGTCCTCCGGAGCGGCACTCGCGGCAGCGATCAAGCTCTCCGGAAAGATCGACAGCGGCAATATCGTTGTCGTATTCCCCGACAGGGGAGACAGATATCTGAGCAAAGGTCTTTACGACTGAACCTCAGGGAAAAGGCGGAATATCCATGATCGGATTTGAATACTACAATCCCGCGAAGATCATTTTCGGAGAGGGATCGGAAAAGAAGATAAAGGATCTTCTTGAAAGCTATAACGTAAAGTCGCTGCTCCTGGTATACAGCGGGGACTTCGTAAAGACACTCGGCATATTTGATGTCATCGCGGACGCGGTCGGCGAACTCGGGATCGGATTTATCGAGAACGGAGAAGTCACACCGAATCCTTCGATCGATCTGGTCAGGAGCCTGGTGGAGGAAGGCAGAAAGAAAGATGTTGATTTTGTCCTCGCGGTCGGCGGCGGAAGCTCGATCGACACGGCGAAGGCCGTCGCTCTCGGGATCCCCTACGAAGGAGATGTATGGGACTTTTTCGAGAAGGGTGTATCACCTTCAAAAGTCCTTCCCGTCGGAGTCATAGCGACTACCGCTTCGAGCGGATCGGAGACATCGAACTGCGCGATACTTTCGAACGGACAGTGGAAGCTCGGATTCGAGGACGACAGGATAATCCCGAAGTTCGCGATAATGAATCCCGCATTCACGGCAGGGCTTCCCTCATATCAGACTTTCGCAGGGACAGCCGATGTCCTTTCGCACCTTCTCGAAAGATATTTCTCGGACGAGAGGAATTCCGATACGACGGACTACCTCATCGAGGGCGCGGTAAAGGCACTTCTGCTCAATACGGAAAGGCTCCTCAAGGATCAGAAGGACATCAACGCAAGGGGCGAGATCCAGTGGCTCGCGAGCGTCGCGTACAACAATTTCCTGGATGCGGGAAGACGCGCCGACTGGGGATCTCACAGGATCGAGCATGAGCTCTCGGCTCAGTACAACATCACACACGGCGAAGGTATGGCGGTAGTCATGACAGCATGGATCAGATATGTTGCGGACATTAAGCCATGGAGGCCGGCGCTCCTCGCGACAAGGGTATTCGGTGTCGATGCGTTCGATCACGATGAGAGGGAGAGAGCTCTTATCCTTGCGGACAGGCTCGAGGATCTCTTCAGGAAGACGGGTCTGAAGACAAGACTTCACGAGCTCGGGATCGATGACAGGGATTTCGATGTGATGGCAGAAAGAGCCACAAGGAACGGCAGCGTGGGTCATTACGAACCGCTCGACAAGGAAGCATTTAAAAAGGTATTAACACTTGCTCTATAAGAAGACAAAACAGGAGGATATGTAAAATGGCAAGAGTACATCTGAAACAGCCCGATGAACTTACGGGTGAGGCAAAGGCGGCATATGAGCAGCTCGAGGCTGCAGGAAAGATAACGAACATGAAGCTCGTGATGCTCCAGGACTACGGAACATATAAGGCATTCATGGGATGGTATGATTCATGGGGCAGCCTCGAAAAGGCGGTAGGACTTCGCGCGGCGACCATCTACGCACACTCTATCTCCACTACGAACGGATGCCTTCTGTGCTCTCTGTTCTTCATAAGCGATCTTAAGGAGCTCGGTCTCGATCCCTCGAACTTCGAGGTCTCCGAGAACGAAAGACTCCTTCAGCAGCTCGGAGTCCAGATCGTCAAGGATCCTACAAAGGTCTCGGACGAACTCCTGAACGGACTGCGCAAGTTCTATACGGATGAGGAGATCATCATCATCGTCGGATTCGGCGCCCAGATGCAGGCAACGAACAACTTCAACTCCGTTCTCGGTGTCGATGTCGACAAGAGGCTCCTGCCTCTTAAGGATCAGTTCAAGCCCGCCACATGGAGAGAGAAGCTCGCAGACTGACGCTGCCGGAAATATATAACTGTTAAGACAGAAAACAGGGGCCGCCTCATAGTGATATGAGAGCCCCTGTTTCTTCTTCTATTGGAATGTATCACGAACGGCAGGAATAAACCGGGTCAGCCGGTATACTATTTTTACTTTTTTAACGATTTAGTACACCGAAAAGGTTGAGCCGGTATACTATTTTTCGTTTTTTAGCGATTTAGTACACCGAAAAGGCCAAATCGGTGTACTATTTTTCGATTTTTTAAATTTTGGTATACCGGATCCTCAGTTTTGGTATACTATTTTTCAAAATTCGAAAAAAAAGTATACCGAAGGCGTCGTCTCGGTATACTATTTTTGCATTTTTGATGTTTTGGTATAACCGGACCGGACCGGATCCGCCCTAGCAAGTTGTGCCCATATAATGGTGTAAATTCAAAACAAAGAAAAATGAGTCATTTCTGACCCTGTATAATGTTTGTTAACCACAACAAATAAATAAACAGGAGATTCAAAAATGGCTCAAATCAATCTTACCTTATCGGAGAAGGAAGTTCTACAAGTTTTAACGGGTGATCGGGATGAGGCAATAAAGTTTTTGCTCGAGCA
>JAFWUY010000093.1 GCA_017524035.1 Lachnospiraceae bacterium
GATCGGGATCCTTCATGGTTCCGAGCTGACCCTCGAGCAGGATCTTCTTTCCCGCTTTGATCGCTTCGTCAAGGAAAAGAGAAACATCGCAGACATAAGGTGCGATCATATCCCTGTACTCCCTGAGAGTCTTAAGGGTCTCTTCCGCACTGATCTCGGGCTGATGGTAAAGCTCTCTTAAGAGAACATTCTTCTGGACAAGCACCCTGGGAACCTTCTCCTCAAGAAGCTCGTCGTCGAAAAGCTCGCTTACCTGGAAGCCGATCTTAGCATATTTATCCGAATAGAAAGGAGCGATTCCGGACTTGGTCGATCCGAACGACTTTCCGGCAAGTCTCTCTTCTTCGTACTTATCAAAAAGAATGTGATAAGGCATTACGATCTGTGCCCTGTCGGATACGAGGATGTGGGGCTTGGGTACGCCCTTCTCAACGATGCCGTTTATCTCGTTAACGAGGACGGGGATGTTGAGTGCAACACCGTTTCCGATAATGGAAGTCGTATGTGAATAGAAAACTCCGGAAGGAAGCGTATGGAGGGCAAATTTACCGTAGTTATTGACTATGGTGTGACCTGCATTTGCTCCGCCCTGAAATCTGATGATGATATCGGAATCCTGGGCAAGCATATCGGTGATCTTGCCTTTTCCTTCATCACCCCAGTTAGCGCCTACGATCGCTGTGACCATTTAATTTCCGCCTTTCAAATCTAAAACAACTTGTTCCGGGGACGAGCCCCGACTGTCTATTATATGTTAATGCTTTATTTTAGTAAAGCATTAAATTATACATTTATCTCGGCACCCATTCCGAGCACATCCGCATTGGCCTTAAGCACGGGATCAACCACATCCCTGAGGTAAACCTCGACCTGTCTGGGAGCGCGGCCCACATAGTTCTCGGGCTTAAGTGTCTTCTTAAGATCGTCGAGATTCATTCCGAAGTCGGGATCGGCTGCGATCATCTCGAGAAGATCGTTGTCACGTCCCTCTTCCTTGACATGCTTTCCGGCTTCCATGGAAAGGGTTCTGATCTTCTCATGGAGCTCCTGACGGTTTCCGCCGTTCTTGACGGCATCCATCATGATGTTCTCGGTAGCCATGAAGGGAATCTCTGCCATGAACTGCTTCTCGATGACCTTGGGATATACCTTCATTCCGCCGGGAGCGGTGATGTTCATGCACAGATCGAGGATTCCGTCTGTCGCAAGGAAGCCCTCGGGAACGGAAAGTCTCTTGTTTGCGGAATCGTCGAGAGTTCTCTCAAACCACTGAACACTTGAAGTGATCGCGGGATTGAGTGCATCTACCATTACGTATCTTGCAAGGGAAGCGATTCTTTCGCTTCTCATGGGATTTCTCTTGTAAGCCATTGCGGAAGATCCGATCTGGGTCTTCTCGAAGGGCTCTTCCACCTGCTTTAAATGCTGGAGAAGTCTGATGTCGTTACTCATCTTGTGAGCGGATGCGGCGATTCCCGCAAGGACGTTGACCACTCTTGTATCAACCTTACGTGAATAGGTCTGTCCGGATACGGGATATACGGCATCGAAGCCCATCTTCCCGGC
>JAFWUY010000094.1 GCA_017524035.1 Lachnospiraceae bacterium
CCATGTTGCATCAAGATCGTAACCGTTGGACATATTGTGCCAGACCTCAACATCACCTGCAAGGTTTCCGATCTTAGTATAAAATTTTCCGGAGTTGGATGCTTTTATCTCATAGTGGACATGATAAGTATGTCCTGAGACGATGGTCAGGCCTCTGTGACGGAACTGGCAGTCCCACCTGTCCTCTCCGCCGTTCGAAGCTCCGCCGGGATTGATGATGGTGATACGGTAAACACCGTCTTCGATCTCAAAATCCATTTTTGCGGTAGCGGACTCACAGATGTGCCACGGGAGTCCCTTACCGGAATCAAAATCATTTTCACCGAGCATCTCCCCCGCACTTACGTGCATGGGAAAAGAAAACACGGCTGTCATCACCTGTAAGAACACAAGCGTGACAGCCATCATTACCGACATGATATTTTTGTTTTTCATAACAGTTCCTGTGCGGCAAAACGGCATGCTTCAACCATTGGTCTGTATGCGGGACCGTTCTTGCCGTAATTGATCCTCCAGCTCATCCTGCGGAGGCTGATATTATCGACAGTGGAAAAATAGATCATAAGATCCTGAAGACGCTTCCTGTTCTCCTCGGAAATATCGGGGCAGGATATAAGAAGATTGGCACCTGCCTTGACTATCCTGTTGAGAGGACAGTTCTCCGTATAATCCTCGTAGATACAGACCATCCTCTGCTTGTAGAGAGTCCTGTCACGTAAGGATGTGGAAACATCCATCCTTCCCCTGATGGCGCTCTCTACAGCAGTTCCCTGCACATAATCTTTGACCAGCCCGCGCTTGACCTGAAGGGTAAGTCCGTCAGCCAGTGTTTTTGAGCAATCATCAAGTGTCATGCTATCGAATTCCTCAAATTCTCAGTCCACTTAGCAACCATTTCGGGTGAATCGAACCAGTACTCCTGAAGAAGAGGTACCATCTCATACTCAACGATATTGCTCAGGATCTCGTCATCCGCACTCTTAAGATTGGAGAAATAAGAGTGTCCTATGCAGAAGCCTGCTCCGAGAGCGGGATCGTCGGTGATCGCCTGATTGAGCTGCTTTACACAGTTAATGAGGGACTCGAACTTGGGTGCACCAAAGGATCTCATATACTGAATGAATCCGTCGGACTCGAATCCGGGCTTCATGTCGAAGAATACGAATCTTCTTCTCAGAGCGTAGTCGATCATCGCGATACTTCTGTCGGCGGTATTCATAAGACCGACGATGTAGATATTCCTGGGAACATTGAACTTCTCTCCCGAATACAGGAGCTGGAGTTCGTTGCCTCTCTTATCGGGCTCGATCAGCATGAATAGCTCACCGAAGATACGTGATACGTTACCACGGTTGATCTCGTCGATGATGAAGAAGTACTTGTTGTCCGGATCCTCCTGAGCCTTGCGGCAGAACTTGTAGAATGCACCACGCTTGATGTCGAAGCCCATTCCTTTCTCGGAGGGTCTGAAGCCCTCGATGAAGTCCTCGTAGTTGTAGCTCTGGTGGAACTGGATCATCTCGACTCTGTCGGGATCCTTCTCGCCGAGCATCGAATATGCAAGTCTCTTTGCGGTGAAGGTTTTACCTACACCGGGAGCACCTTCGATTATGATGTTCATCTTGTTCTTCACAAGTCTGACAAGTCTGTCATAACCTTCGGGCTGCATATAAACATCCTTCAGGAAATCTTCCTTGGTGTATGAAGGATAGTTGAGCATCGCTCCGTCTTCGTTGCCTTCCTTTTCGAAGCCGAAGAGAGAGTTGAGCTTGTCTACGTAATCGGTATAAGGAGTGATATCTGCGAGAACCTTGACGGCCGACTGGAGAGGAACCTCCCAGCTTCCGTTCTGTCCCCAGTTTACAAGTCTGAAGTGCTTATAATCGTCATCGGGTGAATCATCGTAGATATAATCCGATGTTACGACACCTCGTCCTAGGATCTCATTGTCTCCCTTTCTGACGAAGATGACGTCTCCGGGCTTGATGCCGTTTACGAACTGCCATGCCGAATATGATGAGAACTTGAAGGGCTTGGTCGGATCGATCTTGGCCATCATCGCCTGTCTTACTTCTTCCTGTGAATCGTAAGCCCTGAGGTCTCCGGTAGCGCCCCATCTGATGGCCATGATGCCCTTCTTGTAGAACATATCCCATCTCTCGGAGAACTGTCCGGGAGCGAACATCCAGTAGCGGATGGTGTTGACGTCGTCATCGGGAAGACCGGTTCCCTTTGAATACTTGTCTCCTACCCTTGCAAGTCTGTTCTGTCCTTCGGACGCCTTCCATGCCTGATAAACAAGCTCGGGGATGTTTCTGAAGGGAACTCTTCCCTCATTGATGAGCGAATATACCCTGTCAAGGATCTCAAAGTAGCTGCCCGAAGGGATATCATCGACGATCTCGGGGAACTGTGCGGCTTCCTCCTCGGGGATGACGCCCGACTTGAGAAGATACCAGATGATCGAGTAATCGATGGGCATGAAAACTTCAGGGGCCATCCAGTAGAGACCCTTGGTGATCTTGATGTTTCCGTTACCCTTTACCTTGAGACAGATATCGAAATACTCACCCAGAGACTGTCTGTTCTGAGGTGTGGGTGACTGTGCGTAATTTTCCGCCCTTTCAAAGAATGTCCAGAGACGGTCGATATCGTTCATGTCTCTCTGGTCGTTGAATCTGTAGAATGTTGTATCGAGATCGTTAAGAACGGGAATGGAATCGAAATGTGAAGGAATTTCAGCGCCCACACCGATGTTGACGGCGAGACCGCTCATTATCTTCATCCTGGTTTCAACAGGCATACCGAGTCTGTTGAAAAGACCGAAAACGGTGAATGGATCGAGATCGAAAAGCTCGTTGTACAGCTCAAGTATGGGCATGGCTATATTAGCCTTTGCGTATGTCTTCTTAAGTCTGTCGACAAGCTCTCTTCTGTCTGTCTTGTATCTCAGAAGAGCAACACCCATCTCCTTGTAATAATTGATCCAATCAAGATTAAGCCCGTCCATAAATACCCCTCCTGAATTAATTGATTAGGTTTAAACAGTATAACATTTTTTAAACGGGTTTGCACCAAAAATGCGAGTTTATGGTATTATCAAAAAGCGTGATTTTAAAAGGAAAACAAAAGCCGTAATGAACAACAGACAGGAATCGATCGATTTTTACAAAAAAGTATTCACTCTGGCCCTTCCGATAGCGTTCCAGAGCTTCATAACCATCGGCGTCAACATGCTCGATACAATGATGGTCGGAAGCCTCGGAGACGATGCCCTTACGGCAACATCGCTGGCCAATTCCTTCATCAGTGTATTCCAGATACTCTGCATGGGACTCGGAATGGGTGCTTCGGTACTCGTATCCAGATACTGGGGAATGAAAAATTCCGCTTCGGGGGAAGCAGGATCACAAAATGCAGGCAGGGCACTCAAGCAGACCGTATGCCTCATGCTAAGGCTGAACATCACCCTTGCGGGTATTTTTGCGATCCTTACATGGCTGATCCCCGATATCATAATGAGCACATATTCGGAAAAGTCCCATATAATCACGCTCGGTGTCCGCTATTTCAACTACTCCGTAGTGACCTATTTCTTCGTGGGACTTTCGCTTGTCATAACCATAGTCTTAAGGAGCATCGGAGAGGTGCTCTATCCTCTCGTCATATCGATAGGCGCTTTTGTCGTCAATCTTTGCATGAACTACGTCCTTATATTCGGTGAGTTCGGCTTTCCGAAGATGGGAGTTGCGGGTGCGGCACTCGGAACCTTATGTGCCAGGGTATTCGAGTTCATCTTCATCTTCGGCTATCTGGTCCTTCATGACAAAAAGATCGGCTTCCGCATAAAGGATCTGTTCATGAAGACCGGATCCCTCATAAGTGAATATATAAGGATCTGCATTCCGGTACTCATAAGCGACGGAATACTTGCGGTCGGAACCAATGCGGTCGCGATGGTAATAGGTCATCTCGAGGGAAGCATAGCACCCGCGAACGCGATCACGAGCGTAACACAGCAGCTGAGTACGGTAGTCATCCAGGGCGTAAGCCAGGCAGGTGCGATCGTCACGGGCATCACCCTCGGCGAGGGCAGCCGCGAAAAGACGATGAAGCACGGATACCGGTTCTTTAAACTCGGCATCATTCTCGGACTCATATCCGCGGCATTCATAGTCATTTTCAGCGACGCGATAATCGGATTCTACAAGGACGTCACACCCGAAACGGCGCGCACCGCCAAGGATCTGATGAACGCCATCAGCCTCATAATCGTCTTCCAGGGAACAAACAGCATAATGACAAAAGGTGTCCTGCGCGGAGGCGGGGACACCAAAATGCTCATGCTTACGGACAATATTTTCTTATGGGCTCTTGCGATACCTCTGGGGATCATCGCGGGATTCTGGCTGAAGCTTCCCGCTTTCTGGATATACATATGTCTGAAGTCGGACCAGATAGTAAAGACGTTCTGGGCGTTCTTAAGACTTCGCAGCGGAAAATGGATCAAAAAGATCACAACAGGAAAGGCACCTAAATGATCCCGATGCCTTCTTTTTTCAGTGAAGCATTATAAATTTCTCCCAGTTCCCAAGCCCCTCCGGAACCCAGTGGGTGTAATTGTAATCATCCGGGTAAAGAAGGAACATCATACCCATGAACACCGCGGCCAGGCACAGCAGGCAAAGGAATGAAGAGATCTTGTTCCTGTCCGACTCTTCCATGGTTTCGATCGCATTTCCGAGAACCAGAAACGCAAGAAGGACCATGGCATAATAGATGTCCATTCTGTATCTTTCCGAGCTTCCGTCGCCGGGAGCCCATCCGATCTGAACCACCGTGATCACAAAAGGAATCACAAAGAGCATTCCCATAAAGAATTTCATCCCGGCTTCGCCGGCGCGCTTTCTGATGCTCTTTACAAACACGCCAAGCACTCCCAGAAGGATGGGGAAGTTCACAAATGCACTGTTATAGTACGCGTAGGGGAACTCACCCCTTATCGGGTGGAATCCGATGAAGTTGATGAAAATGCCGTTGAACGTCCTTACCGTGCTGAAGGATTCCATGAAGCTTCCGTAGTTACTCTGGTCGGCACCGGTAAGCTGTAATGACTGTCCGAACTCGAAGGGATTTTCAAACCGTGCATAGTTGTACAGCATAAGGAGTATGCCGACCAGCACATAGGGAAGTGCGATGATACAGATATCAGCGATCATCTTCCCCGTCTTCTTTGTATCATCCGAGCCCATCCTCTTTTTGATGAAAGCTGCGCAAAGAGGGATGAGAACAAGATTTCCCAGAGCCGCCGTGGGTCTGCAGCCAAATGCCAGCGCACCGAAAAGGGAACCTAGCGCCGCAAGGACAACCTGCTTTTTCCTTTCGCTCCCTTCGGTAAAGAAAACACCGCTCACGAAAAAGTACAGACTCCACACCATCATGCAGACTGCGGATGACGTCGCGGTGCAGTAAAGCGCGGGAGTTCCGATACTAAAATAAACACTTATGAAGGATAAAGCCGTCGCAAGTGAAATGAACAGCATCACGCTCATCGAAGGAAAGAGCTTTCGTGTAAGCTTTCTGAAAAGAAGAAACAATCCGAGTATCGCGAATGCGGCGAAAACCTGGGTTGCGTGATACGTTGTAAGATCGCCGCCCGTCAGGATATGATAAGGCAGGAATAATAAAACCGCAGGCACAACACCGAAATACATGTAATATCTGCCCTTGTAATATGCATGGTCGCGGTGGAAGGAAACTCCGGCCTGCCATCTTTCGTTAGGGTCATAAACATTGTTGAGTTCCTCGAGTCTCGGATCGACATCATCATAATCTATGTAGAGATGCCCTTGAGACATGGACCTTGCAAGGAGCTCATACTGGTTTCTGTGCTCGGGATATTCCCCGTTGTACGCAGGCGCCGCACCCATCGGTATCACGGTCGCAAGGATAAGCACAGACATAATGACAGTCATCGCAATGTCGGTGCGCAGGTTTTTCTTTTTATCTTCCGTATATGCAAAGATACCGTGAAGAGGCGATGAGGGACGGATCAGGTACAGGTATGTTGCGATCGTGCTCCACATGATGCATCCCGCAGCCTGAAGGAATCTGTGTCCGGCGATAAATTTGATACAGAGGATCAGAAATACGGCAAGTATCACCGCATAGACCGCGGTGATAAGCCGTTTTTTTCCGTACTTTATCATTTTGCTCAAAGACTTCATTGAAGATATCGGTCCTTTTTATCAGTTTATTATTCCAATAGAAAAGTATATCATAGAAACAGCATTAACCAATGACCTTATTTCAGAAATGGATTTTCCATGATCACGGGAGAAATGTCATGCCGAAAAAACTGATCGTAATCGGAGGCGGAAGCGCGGGCTGCTTTGCTGCCATAGCCGCGGCGGAAAGCGGTGCGGATGTAACGCTCATAGAAAAGAATGCCTCCCCCGGAAAGAAAATACTCGCAACCGGAAACGGAAGATGCAATTACTGCCACGACAAAGTGACATATGCGGATCTTTACAGACCGGAAGGGGACGGATTCTTATCCGCGGTGATGGAGCGCTTTTCTCCCGAAGATGTGCTTGATAAGTTCCGTGATCTCGGCATCACTCCCGTTAACAAGGGCGGATACATATATCCGTATTCGGAACAGGCAAGGGCCGTGAGCGATGTTCTTAAGCGTGCGGTTAACGGTACGGGGGTAAAGCTCATCACAGAAACCGAAGTTACGGATGTTGTGAAAAAAGAAAACGGATTTACCATATTATGCGGGGATAAAAAATTCGATGCGGATGCGGTGATACTTACAACAGGAGGAAAAGCCGCGCCGAATACCGGCTCCGACGGAAAAGGGCTCGCCATCTGCAGCTTTCTCGGACATAAGGTGATCCCTCCCGTGCCCGCCCTGACATATCTCACCGTCAGGGATCACCCGTACAAAAAGGCAGCCGGCACAAGACTTTCGGCCAAGGTGTCGATAGAGGTATCCGGCAGCATCCTTTCTTCCGACACGGGACAGATACAGATAACAAAAAACGGCATCTCGGGAATCCCGGCTTTTAACATATGCAGATCCGCTTCGAGAGGACTTCTCGAAAAGAATCCGGTAAAGCTGCACATCCGCCTTGTTCCCGAAATGGATGATGAGGCCCTTAAGGAAGAGATCCTCGGAAGGATCGGAAACGGATGCATCACACCTTATGATGCACTGACGGGACTTTTTCCCGATACATTTTCGGATTCGCTTTTGAGAAATTCCGGAATCGATCCGGACAGAGTACCGGATAACGGAAGAAAGACAGCTGAGAAGCTGTTCGCATATCTGAGGGACATAACTCTTCCCGTTTGCGGAACGGGTGATTTTGCCGATGCACAGGTAACCTGCGGAGGCGTATGCCTTGACGAGGTCGATCCGTCAACAATGGAGTCGAAACTCATTCCCGGTCTTTTCCTTGCCGGCGAGATCCTCGACATGGACGGAAAATGCGGAGGCTATAATCTTTACTTTGCATGGGCATCAGGTTATATTGCGGGAAAAAACGGCGGAGCGTAATGCCCCGCCGTCTTACCTTATTTAAGCTGTTCACAGACTGCATGGTATTCATCGATGAATCCCTCGCAGTCTTTTTTGATGAAATCGATGTCGTTATCCCTTGCGGCAAATTCATGCTTCATGGCTCTTTCACTCAGTGAGGAAAGTCCGATGGTCGCCATCAGCCCCTTGATGGAATGGGCATCACGGTGATACGTATCATAATCCTCTTCCGAGAGCGCCTTCCTGAGCGATGCGATCATTTTGTCACTTCCGGCCGCAATGCTTGATACGACCTGTTCAAGGATCATCTCATCATTGCCCGCGTAGCTCATGGCGACATCCACATCAAGCCCTTCTATGCGGGAAAGCTTTTTCTCTATTTCATACAATTCTTCCTCATCGTCACAGGAGGAATCCGGATCTGTGACCGGGGTATGTACAGACTGCTCTTCCGCAGAAATGATCTTGTCGGGAGGAAGGTATTTCTTTACGGTCTGTTCCAGGATTCCCGAGTCTATGGGTTTGGTCATGTAATCGGCGAATCCAGCATCCAGGTACATCTTTCTGCTTCCCGCCACGGCATTTGCGGTCAGGACAACAACGACCGTTTTCTTGTTGAGCGATCTTGCGTCGGTCCTTATCATTTCCAGGGTCTTTATTCCGTCCGGATCGGGCATCATATGGTCGAGAAGAATAAGATCGTATTTCTTGCTCCTGCACATCTCAAGTGCGCCCAGTCCGCTGTCACAGGTATCAGGCACTATGCCTGTACGCTTAAGGAACAGTGTTACGATCCTGAGATTTGAACTGTTGTCATCCACCGCAAGGATCCTTGCATCAGGTGCCGTAAAGTCGCACCTGTCGGCTTTCGAATGCTCTTTCTCCGAATCCTTCAGGAAATCATGCCTGAGCGCAGCAGCGTCCGAAACTCTGACGGGAAGCACAACAGAAAACTCCGAGCCCTCACCGTAGATGCTTGAGACATATATCCTGCCGTTCATCGAATCTACGATGCTCTTTACGATGGAAAGCCCGAGACCGGTACCTTCAATGCTTCTGTTCTTTTTCATATCGGCACGGGAAAATGCGTCGAAGAGAGTCTTGAGTTCCTCTTCACGGATGCCGCGTCCGGTGTCCTTTACTATGAACTTGAGATCAAATCCGCCGGACTCATTCGGCTTTCCGCCGATCTCAAGTGTAACAAACCCGGCATCGGTATACTTGATGGCATTATTGATCAGATTGATAAGGATCTGACGGATGCGGAATTCGTCGGAGATCTGGCCGTTCGGAACATCACAGAGCAAAGTGAAGTTCAGGAAAAGCTTCTTTTCGTCGGCACGTTCCTTCAGCATGGGATAGATATCGCGGAGAAGCGCGGACAGTTTGTATTCCGCTTCGGTGATCTCCATCTTGCCCGCTTCGATCTTCGAAAAATCAAGTACATCATTGACCAGCATAAGAAGCATCCTGCCCGACGCCTTTACGCTCCTTGCATAATCCTCTATCACCGGATCGCTGTTTTCCCTGAGGATCATTTCGTTCATTCCGAGGATCGCATTTATGGGAGTTCTGATCTCATGCGACATGCTTGCAAGGAAACGGGTCTTGGCCTGGGACATCTCCATTTCCTTCCTTCTTTCAAGGCGGCTCCTTCTAAGATCGTGAATCTGCTGCGAAATGGTCAGCGTAAGGAGGATCGCAAGTCCGATCAGCATGGGATTGGCGTCCTCAAGCATGATGACAGAGTGGATAAGGAAAAGCTCCACTATGCAGCATACGAGAAATCCTATAAAGCCTATTGCTGTAAACAGATATTCGACGGCATAACCCCTCACGATATCGATAAAAAGCAATGCGAGCACGACGACCGCCATCACTCCCAGGATTATGTTTATGTAGATAAGCGCATCGGGAAAAGAAAAAATGTTAAGGAAATGAAGCACCGGCCACACGACCGCATCCGCTATGGAAAGGACGATGCCGGCAGCGATTATCTTCTTGTATCTTCCGTGCTGGAGTCCGTTCAGATACAGAGCGATGCCGAAGGGCATGAGAAGACTCATCATATAATTGAACACACCGTCGATGTGGTAATGCCTGTAGATGAAAGGCCAAAGGAGCGAATCGCTGACCGTCCATGCCGATATGACGAATACTCCGACCGCACCGTAGAGCATGTCTATCTTCTGTCTGTACAGTACTCTCATCAGCATGCCTGCCAGAACCGTAACAAAAGAAAACAGAAGAAGTATCTCGGAAAGGATCAGCGAGCGTGAGAAATTGGTGATCAAAAAAGAGATAAGGCCGAGTCCCGAAGCGACATGAACGTCGCGGTAGATCACGCCCTGCCTCGAAGTTCCGTGCATGACAATACGGATATCACTGCCGGAATCCGTACTTTCAAGCGGGACCAGGAAATAGAATCTCTTTACGACACCTCCGGGAATGGTGATATCCCTCTTTTCATTGAAATCCTTCCTGAACTCGCCGTTTATATATACTTCAACGTCCCTGCTGATAGAGCAGAAAAGCCATGAATCGTTCGAGATACCGTCCGGAAGAACAGACTCCATCACATAGGTATCATTGTTTGCGTTATCGATCTTATAAGTATTTCCTTCCACGTGAACGGTTCCGTCCGGATCGGTGACCGTCCAGTTTTCTATGGTTTCGTACCCGTCCAGCTCGAGGGGAACATTCTTATCGATGCTCATGTATATGTACAGGCCTGTGATCGAAATTACAAGGCATGCAAATACGAATATCTTGCCGATGCCGATAATACGGTCCGACCAGGACACTTTCTTCTCGGAAAGATCTGAAGTGTTTATGGAATTCATGATGTCTCTCTCTATAGAAAAATAATGACCGGATCAGTAAACCACACGGTTTCGGCCGCGCTCCTTGCCCATATAGAGCTTGCTGTCCGCTTCCTTGACCGTATTCTGAACATCACCGCTGAAATCATATTCCGCAAGTCCGAATGTCATGGTAACACTGATCTCGTTTTCCTTGACCTTAATGGGATGTTCCATGATTTGGACCCTGAGATTTTCAATGATGCCGAGCGTGTCATCTCCGTTCTTGCCGCCGAAGATCAAAAGGAATTCCTCGCCTCCCCATCTGATGATGAATGCGTCTTTTCCGCAGGTTTCCTGCATGGTCCTGGCTATGGATCTGAGAACTTCGTCACCCGCATCATGTCCGTAGGTGTCATTTACTTTTTTGAAAAAATCTATATCTCCCATAACAATGGAGACGGAGCCGAGGAAGGAAGATCCCTTGATCTCTTCGATAAAGTCCATTCCCCGCCTTCTGTTATAAAGACCCGTGAGCTGATCTGTGTTGGCTTCCTTTACGAGCCTGTCATTGTACTTCATAAGCTTACTCTCCGCCTCATTCTCACGGTGGCTGAAGATAAAGCATATGATGATGACGGAAAGAAATACTCCGGAATTGTTGGTGATCTGGATAAGCTTATTTCCCAGATCGTCTATGGGAAGATTCGGAGCCATATCCGTATAGAACATGAATACGACAAGTCTGGCAAAAAAGACAACGCTCGCAAGCGCAAACTTAAATCCGGTGCTTCCGAAATTCGCAAAAAAGCAGAGCATCAGGATCACGACATAATAATCCTGTATGCCGGCCCTCCATCCGAGTACGGGGATAAGCCAGGGAACAAGAAGGAAGGTGAAAACTATATAGGCGATCATGGCCGGCTCAGTTTTCATCCAATAGGTAAGCAAAAACAGGACCACTACCGCCGCAAGTGTTCCCAGTGTCAGGTATCTGAATTCGGATAATACATGAAGTCCTGCAAAAAAGACATCCAGCACAACGACAACTGCCTGGATGATATAGAGTAAGCGGAGTGTTACGACTCCCTGACGGGTTTCATTTTCAAATGCGACATCCTTGTTGATAAGCTTGAAAAGCCCCATTGATATGTCCCCAACCTCTGAAAAATACTGTTTCCGTCATGTCGGAAATACTTAAATATCATATCATTTTCCCACAAGATATGAAATACCCGTCACGGCATTATCGTATCTTTCGGTGTTTTTGAGTATTCCGAATGCCGCTTCGTTCTCATGACCCTGGAATCCCGGCGTGTCCTTAAGATGATCGTACATGCCGGCCTCTCCGACCCTGGTGCCTTCACCCGCAAAAAATCCGACGGGCACGGGATCCTTCATAGAGGAAGGATCGTGATGGTCTATCACATACTCTGCCTGCTTTTCATAAACATCCGGCTCGCTTGACTGATAGTCTGCGAAGGTTGCGGCATCGGTATAATAGACGAGTCCTTCCATAGCGGAAAGTTCTTCCGCCGAATAGATATCCCTCAGATCCACAAAGCAGTCATTCTGCGCGTACTGTTCAAAGACCGTCATATCGGCGATCATGATGTCCATGGATCTTGACGTAAGAAGCGCGGTAAGCTTCTGCGCGGATACAAAATCGGACCGGGCGCTCGTACCGTCCACTCCGAACTGGACGGAATAATCAACGTATACCTCATAATCATCCTCATCAAATCCGATGATATCGGCAAGTTCTCCGGACCAGACCTCACTTGTTTCCCCGGCAGCGTCAAGTGCATCGACTGCCGCGATATAAACGGCATAGTCCTTGGATGTGACAAAGGATCTGATCATTGCGGCAACAAAGATAACCGCGATTATCGCGACTATCGTATGTACCTTATAGTATTCCCAGAAATATGAAAGCTTTTCCTTGAAGGGACGCTCCTTCATCTTGTCCCATTCAGCCTTTGTATCCTCACGAAGTGTAGCCATATCTTCCGTTCCGTCCTTATATGATATGTTTTCTTTTCACTCTGATAATTATATGCAAAAAAAGTATCTAGAGAATTTATTTTTTCTGAAAAAGCCCGAAAAAACAAGGAAAAGCCAACATTTTAATCTGATTTCGTAAATTATTTAATGTTTTTCGATAAATATTTGTTGACAAACATATTTTGACTTGCTATATTGTGTTTAACGATAAACATTAAATATTTAATGACATCCACTCGGGTCCAAACCGAAAACCAAAAAACAGCATCCAAACCGAACGGAGGAAAATAAAAATGAATGAACAGATGAAAAAACTCGAAGCAATCAAAAAGCGCTGCCATACGGCATCAAATGTACTCGGCATCATACGCGGATTCGTGATCGTATGTGCGGTGATTGCAATAATATGCGGATCGGTCATGTTCGCCTACGAAGAGAAGATCAATCCCGAGCTCACCAGGGGAATCGAGGAAGGTTACCTCACTCTTGACAACAATGTCTACTATAGCGGAGCGTTCAGCTTTATGATGGATCTGGACAGTCAATTCCCCCCCGAAAACCATGCAGCTCCCCTCGGCATCACCTGCTTCATCGCCGGATTTGCCTGCATAGTCATCGCAGTGATCCTTTCCTTTATCAAAAAGATCTTCACAAGTCTTGAAACAGAGAATACGCCTTTCAGTGAAAAGTGCATGCATCAGATCAAGGTCAGCTTTATTGTGATCGGTGTAACCTCACTTTTGTCAATGTCGCTGGGCGTAACCATAATCATATGTCTCATCCTTTACTGCATATATTCGATATTCGAATACGGCGCAGCACTTCAGACTGAGATTGATGAAACACTTTAAGGAGGGATGAGATATGGGAAAGATAATACTCAGACTCGACAGAGTCATGGCAGACAGAAAAATGAGCCTTAACGAGCTTTCGGAAAAAGTAGGTGTATCCAATGTAAATCTGTCCAAGATCAAGACAGGCAAGATCTCCGCTATCAGGTTCTCGACCCTCGAAGCAATCTGTGATACGCTCAAGTGCCAGCCGGGAGACATCCTCGAATTCGATCCGGATGCAGTCTCGGACCATACGGAAGAATAAAGGTGAACAGGGGGACGGTTCCTCCGTCCCCCTGTTTCATATTATCAGATAAGCGCAGTGCTGAAATATCTCTCTGCACGGTCGGGAAGAATGGTTGCTATGACCTTGTCCCTGCCATACTTTTCGGCCATCTTCTTCGCGGCCCATACATTCGCACCCGCCGAGGTTCCTACGAGAAGTCCCTGAACGCGAGCGAGTTCACGTGCGGTATTTATGGCATCCTCATCGGTTACGGTTTTGATATCCGTGATTATGGATGTATCGAGAACATCGGGAATGAATCCGTCTCCGATTCCCTGTATCTGATGAAGTCCGGGTTCGTCTCCGAGAAGAGCCGATACATTCTTGGGTTCAACCGCAACGATCCTGCAGTCGGGATTCTTCTCCAGGAGATATTTCGCAACTCCCTGAAGGGTTCCGCCGCTTCCGATGCCGGAAACGTAGATATCGATCTTCTTTCCGAGCTGCTCGCATAATTCAACCGCGGTTGTCCTGTAATGAATATCGGGATTTGCGGGATTCTGGAACTGCTGCGGAACAAAATACTCTTCCGAACCCGATGCTATCTCCATTGCCTTGTCAACGGAACCGCCGATGCTGAGCTTCGGATCGGTAAGAACAAGTTCCGCACCCAGAGCACGGATTATCTTCTTTCTTTCCTCACTCATATTCTCGGGCATTACGATAATGACACGGTATCCCTTCCTGACACCGGCAAGTGCAAGACCGATACCGGTATTTCCGGAAGTGGGCTCGATGATCGTCATTCCGGGGCGGAGCTTTCCGTCCTTTTCGGCCTGTTCGATCATATTAAGTGCGATCCTGTCCTTGATGCTTCCGCCGGGATTTAAAAATTCCGCTTTGGCATAAATCTGCAGACCGGTGGTCTGCTCCAGGCTTATAAGCGGTGTGTTTCCTATCAGATCAAGTACGTTTGTATAATACATTTCCCAAAACCTCCGCTGTCTATAATAACACACAAACATCACATATCAAAAATACTCATCTGCGTGTATCTGTCAGGCAGCTCATCCATGAATTTAAAGCACTCGTCGGGATCCGAAAGCATTCCGTTTTCTGCGCATATCCTTTTAAACACCTTCCTGAGTTCTCTTGCGTTCGGGCTTGAGAGCTCATAGGCATTTCCGTACCGGCTTATGTATTTCTCCTTAAGACCGGGGAAATGCTTATCGAGAGCGGCATAGTAATACTCCCTGTCGCCCTCGCGCAGTGTAAGACCCATGCCGAAATCTATCACGCCCTTTACGTGTACGCGGGCGCATTCGTTCAGTATGGATGTGATGTTTTCTTCGGTATCGTTGATAAAGGGAAGTATAGGAGTCATCCACACTACGGTCGGAATGCCCCTTTTATCGAATTCCCCAAGAACCTCTATGCGTCTTTTGGTATTACACACGCCCGGTTCGAGGATCTTACAGAGCCCGTCGTCATATGTGGTCAGTGTCATCTGAACCACACATTTGGCCGAGCGGTTTATTTCATCCAGAAGATCGATATCGCGCAGGATCCGGTCCGACTTTGTAAGGATCGTGGCTCCGAATCCGTTCTCAAGAATGATCTCAAGACATCTTCTCGTCAGCTTCAGTTCCTCTTCGCAGTGCATATACGGATCGGACATTGAACCCGTTCCGATCATGGCTTTTTTCCTTTTAGAACGGAGGGCCTTTTCGAGAAGTTCAGGTGCATTCCGCTTTACTTCTATATCTTCAAAGGGGTGTGTGAACCGGTAGCATTTACTCCTGCTGTCACAGTAGATGCAGCCGTGGGAGCAGCCCCTGTAGATATTCATTCCGAAGTGTCCGCTGCCGCTGAGTATTCCTTTTGCGTCGACAAAATGCATTGAGGTTTCTCCCGGATCAGAGCTTGTACTGCATAAAATTTCCGTTGTGCACGAATCCGTATGCGGTATAAAGCTTAACGCCCATATCGGATGCGGTGATATGTACCGCGCCGCAGCCGTACGCACGGGCTTCTTCGACCACGCGGTGAAGGAGTTCCTTTGCGATGCCCATTCTCCTGTATTCCGGATCGGTAAACATACTTGAAAGAAGTCCCAGTCTTCCGGTCGGACAGCAGAAATAAGGGGGCTTTTCGACAAAAGACATCCCACTCGTTCCGATTATCCTCTCACCGTCGAGCGCAAGCCATGATACAAATGTACCGTCAGCCATATGGCGGTGATAGAAATCCTTAAGTGCCGGCACAAGGTCTATATCCTCGACAGCTCCCTCTTCCCTGAGCTGAGTGATCCTCATGCTTATGAATGTATCGAGATCTTTTTCTTCAAGTTTTCTGTAAATGATATCCATATCACTTCTCAACGTCTTTCTTCGGGAAAATTATGGTGATCCTGGTTCCCTTTCCGGGCGTGCTCTCCATCGAAACCTCGGCATCATGATACATTGCGCCGTGCTTTACGATCGAAAGTCCGAGACCGGTACCTCCGATCTCCTGAGAATGGCTCCTGTCGACGCGATAGAATCTTTCGAATACTCTCTTCTGATGCTCTGGAGGAATTCCTATGCCGGTGTCCTCAACGATCAGCCTGGTCGACTTCTCATCGGTAAGAGTTTCCATGATGACCTTTCCGCCGGGATAATTATATTTGATCGCATTATCGCAGAGGTTATAGACCATCTCATAGAGCAGCTGGTCCACACCGTTTATATGGACTTCTTCACCCTTAACATCGATGAAGATGTTATTCCTGCCCGCAACCGGCTTAAGATCATCCGCCACGCGCAGCAAAAGCTCATGCAGATCCATATCCTTCTTCGGAGGAAGATCCGCTTCCTCATCAAGTCTCGAAAGCTTGATGATGTCATTGATGAGTGATATAAGTCTCTGTGATTCCTTGTAGATATCCTTGGAAAATTCGGTGACCTTATCGGGTGAAACATCTCCGGTTGCCATCAGTTCGGCAAATCCGGATATCGAAGTAAGCGGAGTCTTAAGCTCATGGGTGACATTTGCGGAAAACTCCCTTCTCATCTCCTCACGCTGTCCCGCTTCCTCCTGTATCATCATCTTCTGCTCTTCGATCTTGTCGAGCAGAGGAGCAAGTTCGGGATACGGAATACTCGCATGGCTTTCGAGATCGATATCATTGATGGGGGTCACGATCTGCTTCGCAGCACGGAATGCGAGTACGCCGGAAATGATCAGAACAAGTACAAATACCCAGAGCACAGGGCTTACCGCGATAAGCGCTTCCATCACGGCCGCAACGGGGCGGCCCAGTCTGAGGACCGTTCCGTCATCAAGAAGTCTTGCATAATACATTGCCTGCCTTCCGCTGATGTCGGACTTTCTTGTTTCCTTTCCCTCTCCGTCTTCAAATGCTTCCGCGACTTCGGCATAGGAGCTCTGGTCGGTCGAAAGGCTGCCCTCACTGTCATAGAGAACGCTTCCGTCTCTGTCTATCCAGGTAACACGGCTTGAATCATCAAGTCCCTCGAGAAATTCGACACCCGAGAGTTCCATTCCGGTCACCGCATACGATGTCTCCTGTCTGAGCGCATCATAGGTCTCATCGATCGTCTGGGTATACTGCAGTCCAAAGAACATAAGAGTGCATATGGCCAGCACAAGCATTCCCACCAAAAATGTATTTCTGAAAATAGTTTTAGTCATTCGTCTTCTCCGATATATTTATATCCCACACCGCGTACCGTCTGTATCCTCTCGCCGGCATCCTTAAGCTTTGAGCGAAGTGTCCTGATATGCACATCCAGGGTTCTGTTCTCACGCTCATCTTCGATGCCCCAGACCTTCTCAAGAAGCTTTTCCCTTTCGATGACAACACCGCTGTTTTTTATGAACAGTTTGAGAAGTTCATATTCCTTGAGTGTCAGCATTACCTCTTCATCATCTACATATACTTCACGTTTGTCCCAGGAGATCCTGAGCCTGCCGTTTACATATTCGCCGGACAGATTCGCCTGTCCCGCATCCGATCTTCTGAGGACCGCCCTGATCCTTGATATCAGCTCCATTATCCCGAAGGGTTTCGATACATAATCATCGGCTCCCATATCGAGTCCGGTGACCTTGTCATATTCCGTGCTCTTTGCCGTCAGCATGATGACGGGGATCCTTGAATCTTCTTTTCTGATCTTCTTTAATACCGACAGACCGTCCTCTCCCGGAAGCATTATATCGAGAAGCACCAGCTCGGGTCTTTTTTCATTGAACGATCTCCAAAACCTTTCGGCATTCTCGAAACCCGCAGCTTCGAACCCCTGTGTTTCCAGGGCATATATGACAAGCTTTCTTATGCTTTCGTCATCTTCAAGGATGTAGATCATCTCTTCTCCTTACGCATTGCCGTGAAGGGCAAATCTCGTCTTATATTCATTGTAACACTTATCGAAGATGTCGTTGTGTTCTTCTTTGACCTGGCCGAGATATTCGTGGGTCGCGAAGGAGCCCGAATAGATCTCGATCAGTGCGACGGCTATGTTGGAGCAGTGATCGGAGATGCGCTCATAATCGGTTATCAGGTCATTGAAGATAAAGCCCTGGCTGATGCTGCATCTGCCCTGCTGAAGGCGCTCTATGTGATTCAGTTTCATCTCATCCGAGATGTCATCGATAACCTCCTCCAAAGGCTCGACCCTCATCGCAAGCTGTATATCCTCCCCGGAAAATGCCTTCATCGTAATGTCGAGTATTTCCCTGACAGCTGCGGTGATGACGGAGATCTCATGGTAAGCCTCCTCGGAAAAAGAGATCTGCTTTTCGTGGATCTCCCTTGCGCTGCCCGCAATGTTCATCGCATGGTCGGACAGTCTCTCAAGATCCGACAGCGTGTGAAGGAAGATGGTGGATTCTCTCTCCTGTCTGTCAGTAAGGTCCTGACCTGAAAGCTTCATGAGGAATGAACCGAGTTCATCCTCATAGTGGTCCCCCGAATCCTCGAGCTCGGCGATCTCGTCATACTCCTTATCACTGTATCTTCCGACGAGGTGCATTGCATCAAGAACCGCCTGATGTGCTTCCTCAGCCATGCGTGAAATGGCAAGACGGCTCTGTTCGATCGCAAGCGAGGGGTGTCTTATGAAACGGTCATTGAGGGAGATTTCATCACGGGTCTTGGTATTCTTTTCGGAGATGATGAGGCATACAAGTGCCTCGAGAATATCGAGGAAAGGAAACAGAAGAACGATCATGCACATTCTCAGAACGGTATTGACTATGGCCACACGGACCGGAGTCATCGCTATCCCCTCGAACGGAAACGTAAATACAGCATCGGCTATATAATACAGCGATGCGCATGTCATGACACCGAGTATGCAGGAAACGAGATAGCTGAGTGCGGTTCTTTTACCGCCTGTGTTGGTTCCGAGAGAGGCGATCATAACGGGAAGTGCCGCACCGATGGAGATACCCATGAGAAGGGGAAGTGCATTATCAAAGACGATCGCGCCTGTGACCGAAAGAGCCTGCACGATACCGACCGCAGCGGATGCCGACTGGAGGAGGACAGAGATCATTATTCCGACGAAGATACCGAAAAGGGGATTGCGGAGTGTTGAGAGCAGCCGGTCGAACCATACCTGATCCTTGAGTCCGCCCACGGAGCCGCTCATCGCACTCATTCCGAACATGAGGATCGCGAAACCCATCATAATGTCACCGATGTGACGGCGTCCCTTATCCTTGCAGAAAAGTCTGAGAAAAATACCGATTATGGCCACCACACCCGTAAGAGTGGAGGTGGAAAGAAGGCTGCTGACTCCGCCGGCGCCCTCGATATAGCTGAGACAGATGATCCATCCCGTAATGCTCGTTCCGAGTATCGCACCGAGGATGACGGGGATCGCCTGTTTAAGCTTCATCATGCCCGAGTTGACAAATCCCATGACTATGACAGAGGTAGCGGACGAAGACTGTATCACCGTGGTGACACCGCTGCCGAGAACAAGCCCCTTTAAGGGCGTATCCGTCAGCCTGAACAAAACAGGCTCAAGTTTATTGCCGGAAGTTGCTTTTAATCCGTCACCCATAAGAGTCATTCCGAAAAGGAAAAGGGCGATTCCCGAAAACAGGGAAATGATATCTGAAATAGTCATCTTAAAACCTCCATACAGATATCATTTTACCATCAGAAGATTAAATCTGAAGACTTTCCAATGCTAAATCTATGTAAAAAAGGACTGACATTATGTCAGCCCTTTCTGTTCTTTATTCTTGTGTTGATGAAATCTATATCTCTCCTGGTCCTGAATGCATCTATGAAGTATGCGAGCACGATGACTATCCCGACATATATGAATGCCATCCAGAAATTGGACCTGTAGAACCACCCCGCGATAAAACCGAACAGCATTACCGCCGCCGTTGCCGCGATATATTTGACCGCATAGCTTCCGATCACCGGCAGGGATGTGTATTCATCCAGGAAGTAATTTCCGACCGAAATGATAAATGACAGGGCAAAGAGCTCGAGAACAAGCTTTATCTCATCGGTAACGCCGACCCAGACGATCGATATGACAAATACGCTCAGCACCGCCAGGGCAAACAATATGCAGGTGTCTCTGAATACTTTCTTCATGATCCCTCGTTCTTAAATATCCTCTTGATATCCGGAAGGTATTTTCTCGATACGATCAGTTTCTCATCATTATCCATAACAGCTTCGAGATGACTGTTTCGAATCTGCCTGATCTCCTTCAGATGATCCGTGTTCATTATGCAGGTTCTTGAAATGCGGACAAGCGCGGTATCTTCTATCCTGCTTTCTATATCTGACATCGATCCGTCAAACCTGTAAACATCGCCTTCCGTATAAATGAAAAGCTTTCTTTCCACGTTCTCTATATAGTAGACATCGGAAATACCTATGCTCACAGATCCTTCTTCCGTCTTTCCGGCAAAAGAAATATCCATCCTGCCGATCTTTCTGACAAGGGATTCGACGGATTCGCTCCATTCGGGATATTCGATTATGACCGTCAGCGGCTGACCTTCAACCTGCCTTTTTTCGATTCTCATTCTTTATTAATCTTACCGATCTGAATATGCTTAACGGTATATTCACCGCAAGGATGACAAGTCCTCCGGAAAAGCTTAAGGGTGCCCAGGTGAATGCGATCTCGCGAAGACCCGCTCCGAATATAAGCGGCATCGTGATGCATACGGACAAAAGAAGGACAAGTGATACAGTACCTGTCGTGATAACGATGCCCTTTCTCTTAACGAATATTATAACCGAAAGCATCAGGATTCCGAATACGGAAAGTGCGGTAAATACCATATCAAATACAGTCCATACATCCGCAGCGATCCTGCCGGAGACGCCTCCCGTAACAAGGGCATATACCGAACCACACAGACTGTCCGTTGATGCCGCAACATTCATATCTGTCAGAACGCAGACTCCCGTCATCTCCTTTTCGGAGAAGACTATTCTCGAGGAATAATTCGGGGTTCCGCCGGAATGACCGTAAACCTCATCCGGGAAAAGCTCCCATCCCGAGAAGTAATCTCCCTCTTCGTTAAGTGCATTCTTCGCCAGTGTTATAAGTTCCCTGTATTCATCCGGAACATCCGCAGTTCCCATCCAGATCTGCAGCCATCTTGCCATATCGCGGACATTAGAATAAAAGTAACCTGCAGGGATCCTCCCTTCATAAACAGGGATCTCATATTCAAATGCATGACGGTATCCGGGTCTCGAACCGGGAACGATCCTTTCTTCCGCCGGGGGCGTACCCACATATGTATCCTCCAGCCCGAGCGGATGAAGGATCTCATCATACATATAATCCGCGAATGTTTCTCCCGTCACTCCTTCGATGATCGCACCGAGAAGATCGTAATTTACATTCGAGTATGCATATCTTTCACCGGGCTTTGATGCAAGTTCCAGTCCGGAGATGCTCATGACCCAGTCTCCGAGAGTCATATCCTTTCCGGCACTCGGAAACCGTCGCTCCGCATTATTGTATCCGCTCGTCTGCGAAAGGAGGTGCCCCACCGTTATCTGCACGGGAGCATTATCATAATATGCCTCAAATCCCGGAAGCAGATCAGAGATATTATCATCGAGGGAGATCCTGCCCTCGTTTATGAGCTTTAATGCGGCAAGTCCTGTGAAAGCCTTCGTCATCGAACCGATCTGATAAAGGCCCTCTTCGTCGCCGTAAAAAATCACTTCATCCCGGGTTACGACAGCAACGCTGACCGCATCGCACTTTGTCTCATCGCGGAAGGATCTGACATATTCCCGGATTTCATTCCGGGTCATACCTGTATGATCATCCGGATCTTCCGTTGCAGCCGAAGCACATACGCCGAAGCTTTCCGCAAGCATTGTTACCAGCATCAGTATCAGGGCTGTGATCTTTGTTTTCTTCATAACGTTCTCCTTTGTCATCATCTGCATCCGATGATAACGGAGTCATTACGAAGCTTCCACAGGTCCGGACAGATGTTGCAAATTCACCCGCACGAAATGCAATCTTTACTTTGCCTTCTTATCCGTACCCGGGTCAGGCTGTGATCTCGATGCGGTTTCCTTCGACGGCAACGATACAGGATTCATAGTATCCGTCCCCGGTGGTCCTGGGTCCTCTTAAAACCTCATATCCCGCACACTTAAGCTCTTTTGTCAGTTCATCGACTCTTTCCCTGCTTTCGACGGAAAAAGCGAGGTGATCGTATCCCGTGCGTTCCTTTTCCTTATCGTCGTCGGCCACACCGGGCTTGGTCATGATCTCAAGCCTTGCCCCGTCATCAAAGGTGATGAAGTGCGACCTGAATTCTTCTTTGGGGTTGTAGTAGCCTTCATCGGATCTTCCGTTCAGGAATCTGACGAAAAAGTCCCTTGCCTTATCAAGATCGTTTACAAATAACGCTATATGTTCGATAACCATATGAACTCCTCTTCAATCAATATTCATCAAGGAAGTTGTGTCTGATGCCGTCTTTCTTGTACTCTATCACGGTATCAAGATTGACATTTTCCACGCTTCTGAAAATATTGGACTCTATAAACGGATTCGTCTTTTTCAGTTCGGCTATAAGCTTCTTGGTCTCAAGACGCTTGCTTGATGTGGTGCCGTCTTCGTGGCATGTGGTGCATGTATCCGTGAAATGGCATGCACACTGAAGGAAATGCAGATCGTTATAATCCCTCCATGCACAAATGTCCGCTTCCCTGACCAGATACATAGGCCTGATAAGCTCCATGCCTTCAAAATTCGTACTGTGGAGTTTGGGCATCATTGTCTGTATCTGGGCTCCGTGGATCATGCCCATCAGTATCGTCTCTATGACATCATCATAGTGATGGCCGAGCGCGATCTTGTTACATCCGAGCTCCTTTGCCTTGCTGTACAGATAACCGCGTCTCATCCTTGCACAAAGGTAACAGGGGTTTTTGTCTATGGTGTCGACGGTATCGAATATCGTACTTTCAAATATCGTGACCGGAATTCCGAGAGCCCGGGCATTGCTTTCTATAAGTGCCCTGTTTTCCCTGTTGTAACCGGGATCCATGACAAGAAAAGTCAGTTCAAACTCCTTCTGCCTGTGACGCTTGATCTCCTGAAACAGTTTGGCCATCAGCATGGAATCCTTGCCACCCGATATACAGACGGCAATACGGTCTCCGTCCTCGATAAGCTTATAGGTCTTGCATGCCTTCGCAAAAGGTGAGAAAAGCTGCTTGTGGAACTTTTTCCGGATGCTCTCCTCAGCACGATTAATTTTTTCTTCGATATCCGCCGGACTGTCCATGCCTGCCCTGACATAACCGACATAACCCTCGGAAAGACTGTAGCAATCCCTCCCCTTCAGACACTCAAGAGTATCATCGATCTCCCTTGACCTTCGTCCTATCTCACAATAAAAGACCAGCTTCTTATCGCGGGGAATATCTTCAAGTTCTTTGCCGCTTTCAAGATCGTCAACAAAAACATGCACAGCTCCGGGTATCATTCCGTAGGCTGTAAGTCCTTCGTCCCTTATATCGATCAGCACATAAGAATCCGCTGTCAGACTTTTCAGTTCTTCATATGATATTTCTTTCATTTACTCTCCTGCCGGTTTTCCCTGTGGTGAAAACCTCACAGCCATCTATTATACCCTAAAAAACAAAAAGAATAACGCCGGGATCAGCGTTATTCCTTTTATCGGTAATCAGGGAAACACATAAATCATTCGTGCATCTTATATTCGGTGTCCTCATCGATCATCCCGAGCATGATGCGGGCAAACTTCTCATCAAACTGGGATCCCATTCCCTTTTCGATCTCGCTTCTTACGTGATCCTGGGGGATTATGTCACGATAGCTCCTGTGACTGGTCATTGCATCATATGCATCGGCAACGGCTATGATCCTTGCCTCCTCAGGAATCTCCTCTCCCTTTAATCCGTCGGGATATCCCCTTCCGTCATACCGCTCATGGTGCCATCTTGCACCGGTCACGAGCTTCGGCATTTCACTGACCGTTGCGAGTATCTCAGCTCCGGTCACGTGGTGCTTTTTGATCATTCCGAATTCCTCGTCGGTAAGCTTTCCGGGCTTATTGATGACGGCATCCGGAATTCCGATCTTACCCACATCATGCAGGAGACCCATCATGTAGATCTCTTCCTGTCTGTCCTCATCGTATCCGTATCTTCTTGCGATCTCCCTGGAATAGTCCGCCACTCTTTCGGAATGACCGTTTGTGTATGAATCCTTCGCGTCTATTGTTTTGGCGAGTGTGTGAACAACATGGAGGGAAAGACTCTTGAGCTCGGCGGTTTTCTTCTCGACTTCGCGGTTGAGATCTCTTTGAAGTTTTTTCAAATCGATGATATTTCTTACACGGATCTTCAAAGCTTCCGATGAAAACAGCTTTTTTATAAAATCCATCGCACCGAGTGACAGGCCCTTTGCCTCAGAATCCGAATCTTCGTTGGCGGTAAGAAAGATCACGGGCACAGCTTCGCGCGAATTGTTGCTTTCCCACTCTCGCAGGGCATAAATGGTATCGAATCCATCCATATCGGGCATTCTTATATCGAGCAAAAGAATGTCCACATCATTCACGGCGATATAATCCATCAAAAGCTTTCCGCTCTTCAGGCATGTGACCTTAAAGCCGGCTTCCGACAGTATCAGATTAGCGTTTTTGAGGATGATGGCATCATCATCGACAACAACTACCCTTTCATTCATTTTTCTCCCCCGCTTATCCTCACTTTTCAGGTCAGATAATCCCACTTGTGCTCAATAAAGAAATTATCGACGGCAGTAACTATGTCGTCCTTGGTCATTGTCTTCAGCAGATATCCCTGAGGCTTCAGCCTCATAACATTCATAATGCTTTCTCGGTCAGACTTGCCGGTAAGGAATATTATCGGTATTTCGGATGCATTGAATTCGCTCCTGATCATTTCCATTACCTGAGGTCCCGGAGTTATAGGCATATCATAATCGAGCAATATCAGGTCAGGTGTATGATTGGCGATATACGTGATTGCCTGCATGCCCGATTTGACAGCGGTAATGCGGTATTTGTCCGAAAGCCAGCCCTGAAGCATCTTAAGGAATGTCGGATCGTCATCAACGAGCAGTATCCTCTTTCCAAGCCTGTTCTCGGAAGCAACCTCGGCAACAGCCTTTAATTCCTCGGCAAGATACTTTGCATCGAAAGGACGCTTAAATGTCCTGTTAATGTATTCTTCGGGGATATACTTTCCTATCTCCGCAAGTTCCTTATTATATCCGATAACACAAAAAGGAATGTCGTCGTCCGCGGTGATGTCCTTGATATAGACGAGTGCATCGGCGGAATCATAGACATATTCTCCAGCCAAAAGAAGAACGATATCGCAGTCCTGCCTTCCGGCTTCGATACTCTTAACCACAGGTTCTGCGAATGCGGTCTCAAATCCGGCTCCCTTGAGATTATTGACAAGTGCGTCAACCATAAAACCGGATCCACTGCTTATAACAAGTATTTTATCCTTTGTCATTTCCGTCACACTTCTCCGTCTATTATTCCCGGTATCAGTTCATAATCAAAATTATCCACGGCTTTTATGATCGCGTCAACCCTCGTCGCCTCATCCTCGGGGATCCTGTACTTTCCGAGGGATTCCGCGATATGAACAACGCTGTCGAAGTCGAAGCTCGCGCAAAACTCGGAAAGAGCCCTGAATGCTTCACTCAGTTCCTCCGCGGTAATGAGCGGACGCTTATCATCACTCTCAGCTTCGTCATGTTCGTTTAAAGGCCTCAGTTCTTCCGCAAGCTTTCTGTACCGGGATAAAAGATCCGAAAGTTCCCTGTCCAGTGTTTCGGTATCACCCACATCACCGGCTTTCTCGAGCCTTGCGGCATACTCACCCAGCTCAAGAGCTCCTATGACTCTGGATGTACTCTTCAGGGCGTGAACCTTTATGGTGGTATTCCTGATATCCTTAGAAGCCCAGAATCTTTCTATCTCATCGGCATTTTTACCGGCTGTGTCAAGATACATTTTGAGCGTTGTCATATATGCCTTGCCGTTTCCGCAGTGGGACAGCCCGGAATTGACATCGATCTCATCCAGATGGAACAGGAAGTCCGGAAGCGCATAATCATCGTTTTCATCTTCCGCGGATGCCGGGGCGATCTTACCCTTCGGCAGATACTGTAAAAGCATAACCTCCAGTCTGTCGGGATCTATCGGCTTGGTGATATAGTCATCAAAGCCTGCATTTATGAACATCTCACGCATACCGGATATCGCATTGGCGGTGAGACATATGATGGGCGTCCCGTTATTGGGCGTATCCTTCAGCCCCTTCATTTCCGCAAGTGTCTCTATTCCGTCCTTGTCCGGCATCATATGATCCAGGAATATCACATCGTAATGCTTCTGCTTAAACAACGAAACCGCTCCGTCGCCGTCCATGGCGGTATCGATCTGTATCCCGGTCCGGCTCAGCAGACTCGTAAATACCGTAAGGTTGACAGGTGTGTCATCCACAACAAGCAGCCTTGCGTGAGGTGCGGTGAATTTCTCACGATAATTATGTCTTTCACTCAGAGACTGCCTGAATGCATCCTCGTAATCACCTACAGGATCCCACTTGACCACCTTCTGTACCAAGTCAAAAGAAAACACCGAGCCTTCCCCATAAGTGCTCTCAACCTGAAGGTGACTGCCCATCATGGAAAGGAAGCTCTGGGCTATGGTCATGCCGAGCCCGGTGCCTTCAATGTTACGGTTTCTCTTTTCCTCGATACGTTCGAAAGCCTTGAACAGCTTGTCCATATCTTCGGGCTTAATGCCTATTCCGGTATCGGCAACACTTATCTTCAGAATGATCGAATCAGGTCTGTCCGGTATCTTCTCATATCCCGCGGAGAATGTGACCGATCCTTCCTTAGTATATTTTACCGCGTTCGAAAGGATATTGGTGATGACCTGCTTGATCCTGATCTCATCGCCGTTAAGGATTGAAGGTATCTCCCCGTCAATGTCAATGTTGAAAGCCAGTCCCTTGTCTTCAGCTTTCTTTTGCACCATATTGACAAGATCGTTGAGAACGGACACGAAACTGTAATCCACATTGATGATGTCCATTTTTCCGGCTTCGATCTTGGAAAAGTCCAGGATGTCGTTGATAAGTCCAAGAAGCGTATTGCCCGCAGTTCTGATACTCTCGGAATATCCGATTATGTTGTCGTCATGGCTTTCCCTGAGGACCATCTCGTTAAGTCCAAGGATAGCGTTCATGGGAGTACGTATGTCATGGGACATGGTGGAAAGGAAATAGGACTTGGCATCATTGGCCTGATTCGCCTCCAGTGCCGCTTCAGACAGTTTTCTGTTATAGATCATAAGAATGACAAAATTAAATATCAGCAGAATGATGAGTCCTGCCGAAACAGCACCCGGAAGCAGCCAGTCGACCACACGCCTTTCCACAAGGTCATCCATCGGTATGTATTCCAGCAGATACCATCCCTTCAGTGAGTCGAGGGGTGTATAGGATACCATGCATTCCTGTCCCTTTGAGTTCATTATGGTAGTCGAGCCAACGCCACCGGTTATCTCACTCTTAAAGTGCTCGTATTCCTCAGCGGTAACGGTATTATATGATTTGTAGTATTCGAAGAAATTACTGTTTTTCAGGGATTTGCCATGGATGATGTAGTTGCCGTCCTTGTCTATAAGACTTATTTCAACGCTCTCGTACTCACCCTTTAAGAAAACAAGCTTCTGCTCGAGAAGACTGAGCGGAACCACACGCATTAAAAGACCAGTCCTTAATTCGCCTGTATCAGGATCCAGCACCTGTACATAATTCATGAAGGCAATGGACTGTATTCCGTTCATGGGATTCGTATATGCTCTCGTGAGATTGACCACACTGCCTTCATCACTCAGGCGGTCAAGATTGTCAAAGATGGATATATTCTTATATGAAACCGAGTAATCGCCGGGCCTGCTCTGGTTTTCAGTCGTAGAAATACCCGAAAGACCCGGATCATCCATGAAAATAAGGTGACCGGATATTTCGGGTGATATTTTGGCCTTTCTGATATAGGAGACGATATCCTCGGCTGTCATTGGTGTGCCCGCTTCCGCGGACCTATTGACATAATTCGACCAGATATCGCACAGATGCTGCTCGTCCTTGAGATAGTTGGTGATGATCTGATTAACGGTGACAGTCATCTTCTCATATTCTGCTATAACAATCTGTTTGCTTTCCTCTACCTTGAAATTCGCATACCGAATGACAAAAAGTAAAATGAACCCGATTATTATTAGGTTGGGAACGATGACCAGTGCTCTCTTCACGTAAAAACTCCCGGATGCATCCGCATCTCTTACTCAAAGCTTCCGTACATTGCGACGGCTTCATCCACGGTCATCTCACCGCTGCCTACCCGGAATGCGGCTAATTTGATCTGAACGGTAAGAGGATCCGTAATACCGAGCACTTCAGGTGAAATAATACGTTCGGATGATATCTGACCAAACGGAGCATACACCGGATCGAAGGACAGATTTACCGTAGGTGATATCATGCGCTTCACGGAAGCCATTTCATCCAGCTCGGCCGTAGAAACCAGAAAGCGCATGAACTCATTGGTCATATCCAGATCATTGCAGTCTTTGTTAACGGAAAACTCTACGGACGGACTGTCAATAAAATATCCGCCGTCTTCAGTCAGAGGGAGAGGTGTAAAGGAATAATTGAAAGGTGATGCTGTAAAGGCCTCGGACTGGCTTTCTCTTTTTCTGGTACCGGATACGGTATCTCCGTGGCAGATCATCATTGGAACATCGCCTTCGAAAAAGCGCAGGATCACCTGAGTATAATTGTCTTCGATCTTATCACACTCGGCAGGATCGATACATCCGCTTTCGATGAGCTGTCCAATTTTTTCAAGTGCCGGACGCATATATTCTCCGGCCTTCGGATCCAGGTCATTGGCAAGTGCGAGGGCTTCGGGATTATCGGCAAGTGTTGCCACAAACATCGGATAAGCCACAGTGTACATAAAACAGCTGGAAGTATCACGGCTGTAACCCATCATAGGGCTGGCATATCCCTTTTTACGTAACTCATCACATACAGTAACAAGTTCGCTCCATGTGGCAGGAACGCTGAGGCCTTCCTTTTCAAACAGGTCATTGTTCACCAGCATGCCGTAGCTTCTGGAGAAAACAGGTACCATTATCACGCGCCCTTCCTCATCATGCTTGAGGAGTCCGGGACGTACGCAGTCCAGATTCAGTCTCAGCGCAGGATCGGAAAGATCCTCCATATGGGCCAATACCTGATCGTATTTCTCGTTATCCATCATCCATGTATGGGAAAAGAAAATATTGGGGCTGTCGTCGCCTTCAAGCACTGTGCCCAGTATATTATTATAATCATCGAGCTTCACATAGCTGAGCTGAACATTCGGATAAAACTCGTTAAATCTGTCAAATTCAGCTTCCAATGCCTCAAAATTATCATAACTTCCGACTACGGTAATACTGCATTCCGTACCCGTATCCAGAGCAGGAACAAATCCCTCCTCCGTTTCCGCAGGTGTTTTACCGCCGCAGGCAGTAAGCGACAGGACAACACTCATGACCAGAATAATACAGATCAGTTTTTTCATACTTTCTCCCCCCGGATTAAGCAGATTTCTTATATGATGTGAATCAATGTCTTCAGAAAACATAATCACTACTTTATTATATGCAAATCAGGCCATTTCTTCAATAATTGTATCTTCCGTAGCCGCCATTGCCCGGAGAGTCTTCTCAAACAGCTTGTATATCAGTTTTTTTCTTTTGATTCGAAGATCTCATCTTGGATTCTGTTAAATTCATCCTCCGTTATCGACTCACCATTATAGGTAAATTCTTTATCATCTTCAGAATTCCAGAAACCCATAAGTGTCATGCTGTCTACCGGATTATCTGCGCCTTCGTACTTGTATAACCAATAGCAAAGTCGCCCGCCATGAGTCGTATCATGATATACAATCCAATATGCATCGTCATAATATGTATACTTCAATTCTCCGGCAGTTCCTCTTCCGGCCGCAAAAACATAAAGGGTTCCGTCTATGACATCAAAGTACATTCCTCCATAGGGTCCATCCAGAATAAATTCATTTTCTCCGTCATTATCAAGATCTTCCTTACCCCCAAAATAAAACGCATCCCATGACCATTCTTCAGGCTCATAGTTCAAAACGGAGATATTAACAGTTTCGGACTCAAAACCCCATTCTTCAGGTTCGATCGGATCCAGGACTTTAGCATCGATTTCTCCGTGCAAAAACCTGTCAAACAAATATCCCGGAGTGCCCGCCTCATCGGCATATGATGCATAGTCTTTTAAATTGAATGTGTCCCCGTAAAATGTAGTTGTTTCTCCGGTTTTAGGGTTGACTGTAAACCAATCTGCCGTTGCCGTATGAGATTCATCTTCATTTGTTACGACTTCAAAAAAGTGATATACGTAACAGCCGTTTTCATCTTCATTGGAAAAATCCAGATGAAAAGGCGGTTCGTACGGATATTTATATGCCAGGATTTTTCTTATGGTCTCAACGTCAAATAGTTCATCTGCTGTTGTATCTTGTTGAACATCTTCAGCGACACTTATTGAAGTATCGCCTGAATCATCATTGTCTTCAACGATATAATCCTCAATCGGAACCATGACGGTATTATTCTTTTGGCATCCGGCTGAGCAAGCTAAAATAATACTCGCAAGCACAAAATGCTTAAATCGTTTCATATATTACATCCTCCATCGTGGAAACAAAAAAATATCAGTTAACCCAAAATGCCTCTTATCGAATCTTCATAGCTTTCTGTAATCAAAGTTATCTTTTCTCCATAAGACTTGCAGCCATTTATGATCCGTCGGTTATCCTGCTTAAGCTGTTCAACTGTACAATAAGAATCATCAAGCCTTCTTTCAATATCAGAGCCATGTGATTTAATATCTTCAAAATGTGAACTTATGTACTCATCTGACATTGCAAGACAGATGAATCTTATCGACTGAAGATACCGCTCATCAAAACTGTTTCTCCAATCAAAAGGAACATAACACCCCTCAATAATAAGGTTCTGCTCATTCTCAACAGCAGTCTTTATCATCTCTCGAACTATTGGCCAAAGATAATCGGTAAGATCATCGTCATCGTCCGGTGTGAGAGTCGTCAGGCCGCTGCGAATAAGTCCCATCTTCAAATGGTCAATTGAGCAATACGGATATTTATATTTTTCAAGCATTCGTTGTGCCAGAACAGTTTTTCCGACATGGGATGCGCCTGTTATAATTATTACCATCTTTACCTCATCAAATATCGGTTGTCGCTCTAAGTTATCTCAAAAAAATATTTTCCGATTTTATGATCCAACGTTCATGCCGACAAAGCCCGATTTGTCTTAGTCTATTATCATGGAATTCAATGTTTATAGTCATCCGATACCTCAGCAAATGTACGTACACCCATTATATAATCATGATAAGCATTCTCAGGATCTTTGCCGTGAAAAATCTTGCAAAGACCGCACATATCGCAATCCGCGATGCATGGGTAC
>JAFWUY010000095.1 GCA_017524035.1 Lachnospiraceae bacterium
CTCGCCGTCGGGAGACATGTAAGTATAATCGTAATCAAATTCCATGGTATCGGGATCATAGGACTGGTTTACCTGAACAGAGGCATAAGTATTGACAGTCGCTACGCCATTCTTATACCCGATGTCACAAAAACAGTTACCGTATTCACCGTTTCCGTTATCAAATTCGTTATTTACAAGATAATGTGATACCTGCTTCTTTTTATCGAAATAGGAAATTGAATATGGATAATAAATAAGATCCGGAACAAGGCTTGAGGTGACATTCTGAATTCCGGTGTAATCCATATCGGCTTCCCTGAAAGCATCTCCCTTTTCGGTGATCTCAAAAATACGCAGATCCGTCAACGAGGAATATGCGAATTCGGTCATTACTATGATCTCACATCTTCCGTTATGATCGAGATCCGTGACACAGTAAGCGGCATCTTCAAGCTCTGCAGTCATATCATCCGAAACGGTCCAGAGCTTCTTATTCTTGACAAAGACCTTGATCTGATCGGCTAAAGTGTCCGCATCGATTGATCCAACATAGACATTCTTTTCATCTTTGTCGTCTTCATCGTCATCATCCCTGTCATCGTTGTCATCATCTTCATCATCGTCTTCATCTTCTTCGATCACAGGTTCATCGGCCGTCTTGCCGCATCCCGTGAAGAATACTGATGAGCACATGATCACGGACAAAAGCAACGCAAGATACTTTTTCTTCATAATTCTCCCCCTTGACAGTTTATGCTTTATTATCTTTCAAAATACAGAGAATAACCGCCCTCAAGATATCCGCCTTCACTGTAGAACATCAGATAGATATTCATAATGTCTTCATCGGAATAAAGAACCATGTATTCCTCGTAAGCAATATTGGCTGGAAGAACATCGGGATCATCACAGATAAAGGAAACATAGATATCGTCATATTCGATATCCATGTCCAAAAACAGAGTCTGAACGCCGTCGGTAAATTCATAAAGGTATACGGTCTGATCATCATTAAACTCAAGTTTCATATCAAAACTCGAATCTTCGTCGAAATACTGTATCTCACCGTCCATATCGGCCATATACAATTTCCACTCACCACCGATCAGAACGTCATAATCGTTTCTGTCATCTTCAACTACCGTATCAACAACAGTTTCGACTCCTTCCACATCCGGAAGGACCTCCATCTGATCCATGATCTGCTGAGCTTCCCTCGCGCTCTGGATGTAATGTCCTGTCTGCAACAGTGTGCTGGCGATTATCGCTATGATTATCATTACTCTCATTTTTCCTGCCCTCCTTACATAAGACGATTCCGTGATATTTCGTCAATACTCTATCTGTTATTCTTTACTTCCGCTGCCCTGTCCTTTAATTCCCTGGCATTTTCCAGAGAACTCTCGGATACCGAATCGGTGCCGAGAAGTCTTGCTATCTCCGCTGTTGATGCATCTCCTTCAGCGGAAACAACATCTGTGGTGGTTGACGATGCATCCGAGGATTTTACGATGATAAAATGATGATCCGCCATTGCCGCTATCTGGGGAAGATGCGTGATGCAGATGACCTGATGATGCTCCGACACACGTGCCAGGCTCCCGGCAACCTTCCATGCGGTGATACCGCTTATTCCGGAATCAATCTCATCGAATATAAGTGTTCCTGTATCTTCCTTGCCGGCCATGACGGTTTTAACCGCAAGCATCATTCTTGATAGTTCTCCGCCCGATGCAACATCCGCAATGGGTTTTCTGTCCTCTCCGGGATTTACCGAGATAAGGAAAGCGGCCTCATCGGTTCCGCGTGCAGTGGGCTCGCACTTATCAAGCTTTACCTCAAGGTCCACGGTTTCAAAATTGAGTTCCTTAAGCCTTTCGGTAAGCTCCTTTTCAAGAAGCGGAGCGTTTTTCTTTCGGATACCGGAAACCTTTTCGGCAATTTTACGATATCCGTCTTCCGCCTTCTTGAGGTCTTCCTTTAAGCCCTCTATGTAAGCATCATAATCTTCGTACTTAGCTATGATCTCTTTTCTCGAATCGGCATATGCGAGCACGTCGGTGATCGTTCTTCCGTATTTGCTCTTGAGCTTATTGATAAGATTAAGTCTTTCTTCGGTGAGAGCAAACTTTTCTTCGTCAAACTCCATCTGTGACAGATAAGATCCGAGTTCCATCTGCAGATCGGAAAGAATGGATTCCGCTGACCTGAGTTCTTCCTCGATGCCTGCAAGCGCGTCATCATATTCCGAAACCGATGAAAGCTCCCTTAAGGCCTGGGACGTAAGACTGCCGGCATTTTCCTCATCTCCTGCGATGAGTTCGTGAGCCCTGCTCACGCCCTCCGCAATCTTCTTGAAGTTACTCATCCTTCGATAAGTATTTTCGATTTCTTCGTCTTCGCCCTCCTGCAGAGCCGCATCTTCTATCTCTTCAAGTTCAAAACGCGCAAGATCGCATTCCCTGCCCGCGGCTCCAGTGTCCTTCAGTTCCTCTTCAAGCTTATCCTTAAGTTCCCGCATCCTGCGGAAACTTTCGGACAGTTCTTCCGACAGCTCCGATACATCCTTACCGCAGTACAGATCGATTATTGAAAGAAGCTCCGGGCGGTGAAGAAGTGTTTCGTAATCCCTCTGTCCGTGCACATCGATAAGAGCCTGTGAAAGTCTCTTCATCTCCTTGACGGCAACAACGGATCCGTTTATCCTGCATGAACTTTTCGTCTGGGAACATGTTCTTTTGATGATGATACTGCCGTCATCTTCCGGAGTGATATCGAGATCGCTCAGAACGGAAAGTGCGGTTTCCGATACCGCATCGAAGACCAGCTCGACCGATGCATTCTCCGCACCCTTCCTGATCATTGAGGTATCGAATCTTGAGCCCAGTGCCATAAGCACGGACCCCATAAGAAGGCTTTTTCCCGCACCGGTCTCGCCGGTAAGGATATTAAGTCCTTCGGAAAAATCTATATCGGCATCTTCGATAAGAGCCAGATTTTTGACATGAAGATTTTTAAGCATTTGTTCCTCCGCCTCCAGGAGGCGGTCGAAGGTATCAGGGATTTACGATATCCTTTATCCTGGTCATGAGTTCGTCAGCCTTATCCGCATAACGAACGGCGATCATGACGGTATCGTCACCTGCGATACATCCCGAAACATCTTCAAGATGCATTGCATCTATCGCCGCCGCAACAGCCATAGCCATTCCCGCAACGGTTCTTAAGACAAGTATTCTTTCAGCCTTGTCCATTGCAACAAAGCCGTCTCTGAGCACTCTGGAGTATTTCTCCTCCATCGCACCGGAGCCCGACATGATGCGCACATATTTGAGACCGTTTTTTTCGGAAGGCATCTTGGAAAGGGACAGTTCACGGATGTCCCTGCTGACGGTTGCCTGCGTGGCTTTGAAGCCTTCCTTCTCAAGAAGCTCGCAGAGCTCTTCCTGAGTGGCTATATCATTCTTTTCAATGAGACCTAATATCGCTCTCTGTCTGGCATCCTTTTTAAGCATCATTCGTCTCCCATCTTCTTATGGAGATTCTCAAGGAAGCTCAGGTTATTGAGTATTATGAATTCCGTTGATTTCTCGGACTTTCTTATTCTTACCGTATCCCCCTTTGAGAGCATAGTTCTCACATGTCCGTCAAAAGAAAACTCTATATCTCTTTCAGCCCACATTCCGTCTTCCGGTATCCTGACTTCCACAATGTCATCGGCCGAAAGGATAAGTGATGCATGGTTGAGTGAATGAGAACAGATGGATGTAAGGACCATGACCTCGGCGGAGGGCTCCACGATGGGACCTCCTGCGGAAAGATTGTATCCCGAGGATCCCGTGGGAGTGGTGATGATGATACCGTCACCCTTGTATTCATGCAGGAACTGTCCGTTGATATACACGGGAAGATTGATCATGTTCATCCCGCCGAATCTGGTAATGACTATATCATTGAGAGAACGGCCGCTGAACACTTCGCCGTTTTTCCTGATCACCTCACCCCTGAGCATCATTCTTTTCTGCGTGAGAAAATCACCCATATAGATGCGGTCAAGGCTGGATTCGAGCTTTTCGGATTCTATCTCGGTAAGAAATCCGAGTCTTCCGAGATTGACACCCACAATCGGAACATCAAGCTTCCACGCTTCCCTTGCAGCCTGAAGAACAGTGCCGTCTCCGCCGAGAACAAGTATGCAGTCATAACCGGGATGGTCTATCTCCGCTTCCCTGTCTTCGGTTCTTTTGATGTCGGAAATGAGAACATCGTATGCCACACCCCTGGACTCAAAATAATCGGAAACCCTCTTTGTGACTCTTCCGTTTGGATCCTTGAACTGATTTGTGTAGATCAGAACTCTTTTCATTTCGCAAGCTCCGTGTGTGACATGCCCGCAAGGAGAGAGATCCTGTTCTTCCATTCTTCATCCGATGCAAGAACTCTTCCCTCGGCGTTTGCAGTTTCAAAGCTGTCTATTGCTTCTTTTTCATTCATCGAGAGGATCTCCTCCGATATACCTTCTTTTTTAATCAGGTTCATCAGGTATTCGATATTCCCCTCGGGACCCTTTATGGGTGAAAAATCAATTCCGAGTACTTCAAATCCGACATAATCGGCAAAGCTTATCGTGCGGGCGATCACTTCCTCATGAACCGATATATCCCTTACGACGCCGTTCTTTCCGACCTTACCCTTGCCCGCTTCAAACTGCGGTTTGATCAGTGCTACGATCCTTCCGTCATCTTTAAGAAGATTTCTTGCGGGGATCAGGATCTTGTCGAGTGAGATGAACGATACATCCACACTGGCGAAATCTATTTTTTCCGGAATGTCTTCCGGTGTCAGAAACCTGAAATTGGTCTGCTCCATCACAACGACCCTGTCGTCATTCCTGAGCTTCCAGTCGAGCTGTCCTCTTCCCACATCAACGGAATAAACCTTCGAAGCACCGCTCTGGAGCATGCAGTCCGTAAAGCCTCCGGTCGATGAACCGATATCCATACAGACCCTGCCGGTAAGATCAAATCCCCAGACCTGCATTGCCTTCTCAAGCTTGAAGCCTCCGCGGCTCACATATTTAAGCTGCTTGGATCTGACCTCGATATTTACTTTTTCCGGATCAAAGGAGGTACCGGGCTTGTCTTCCTTCTGGCCGTCGACATATACTTCACCGGCCATGATGAGTGCTTTCGCTTTTTCCCTGGAAGGAGCCAGTCCCTTTTCCGTGAGGATCAGGTCAAGTCTTTCTTTCATATCACAGTCCCATGGAAAGCTTAGCTCTGATCGATCCCGCGATTCCCTCGGGATCAAGTCCCAGTTCTTCACGGAGTCTGTCTACGCTTCCCTGATGTATGAATCTGTCGGGTATTCCGAGACAGAGTACTTCTTTTTCTATTCCTTCGGATGCGAGGCATTCAAGCACCTGTGAACCGAAGCCGCCGATCAGTGCGTTGTCCTCGATCGTAACGATAAGAGAATGAGTCCCTGCGCATTCAATTATCATTTCCCTGTCAATGGGCTTTACAAATCTTGCGTTAACAAGACTTACATGTGTTCCTTCAGCCTTCAGGATATCTCTTGCTTTCTCGGCATTTTCCATCATACCGCCGAGAGCCAGTATGCAGACACCGTCCTCTTTATATATCCACTCACTCTTTCCGAGCATGACAGGCTCCCTGTATTCCTGAAGTCCGGTATATGCACATCCTCTGGGATATCTGACTGCAACGGGACCATCATAGGATACGGCGAATTTGAGCATATCCGAAAGCTCCCATTTATTCTTGGGTGAGCAGACTGTCATTCCCGGCATCTGCGAAAGGTACGACAGATCGAAAACACCCTGATGAGTTTCTCCGTCGGCTCCAACAAGGCCGGCTCTGTCAATCGCAAAAACAACATGAAGATTCTGAAGACACACATCCTCGATGACCTGGTCATACGCCCTTTGCAGGAAAGAGGAATAAACGGCGACCACCGGCTTATATCCTCCCTTTGCAAGTCCGGCCGCAAAGGTTACTGCATGCTGTTCCGCAATACCGACGTCGAAGAATCTGTCGGGGTATTTATTCCTGAATCTCTTAAGTCCGCACCCTTCCGCCATTGCTGCGGTTATCGCCACTATCTTCTCATCCTTTTCACCGAGCTTGCACATGACCGTCGAGAAGATATCGGTCCAGCCCGCTACGGTTCTGGGATGAAGTGGAACGCCGTTCGTTACGTCGAAAGGCTCCGTTCCGTGGAATCTTGCCGGATGCTTTTCTGCAGGTGCAAAGCCCTTTCCCTTCTTGGTAAGTACATGAATGAGAACGCACCTCTTGAACCTCCTGGCTTCCCTGATGGCATTTCTCATCGCCTTGATATTATGTCCGTCAACGGGTCCGAGATAAACTATGCCCATTTCCTCAAAGAGCATACCCGCGGGAACCATGAGGGACTTGAAGCTGTTCTTGGCACGTCTTATCTTGCCGACTATCTCCTGCCCGTAAGGTTTGTCGATAATACTCTTATAGACGCTCTCCTTAAGTCCGAGATAACCGTTTGATGTACGGATCGAATTGAGATATTTCGGAATGCCTCCGACATTTTCCGAAATGGACATATTGTTGTCGTTCAGTATGATTATGAAATTGGAGTCGGTTCTTCCGGCATTGTTGAGCGCTTCAAATGCAAGACCGCCGGTAAGCGATCCGTCACCGATAACGGAAACGATGGTCTCATTTCCGCCTCGCAAATCCCTTGCGCATACCATGCCGAGACCTGCGGATATCGAAGTGGAGCTGTGTCCCGTATCGAAAGTGTCGCATTCGCTTTCGCATGCCTTGGGAAAGCCGCTCATTCCTCCATACTTGCGCAGGTTGTCAAAGCCGTCTTTTCTGCCGGTGAGGATCTTGTGGGTATAGGCCTGATGACCCACATCCCAGATTATCTTGTCCTCGGGAAGATCAAGCTCAAGGTGAAGAGCCATAGTAAGCTCTACGACTCCGAGATTGGCTCCGAGATGACCGCCTGTCTTTGAAACCTTGTCGATCAGAAATTCCCTTATCTCGGAAGCAAGCGTTCCAAGCTGCTCTTCTTCTATGTTTTTTATATCACCGGTACCGTTAATTCTGTCTAGGATCATTATTACTTACGTCTTCCGAGGAGTGATAAGATAAGTTCCTCCATAAATTCGTGATTGCCGGGAAGTCCCTCGAGAAGTGAGAGCGCTTCTTCGGTCAGTTTCTTTTCATCCGCTTCCGACTGCTCTATTCCGTGAAGTGTTACATAGGTCTGCTTTCCGTCCTTTTCGTCGGATCCGACATTCTTGCCGAGCGTTTCGGTATCGCCTATGACATCGAGAAGATCGTCCCTGATCTGGAAAGCAACACCTACGTTGTATCCGATCTTTTCGAGTCTTTCGATCTGTCTTTTCCCGGCTCCGGCAAGCACACCGCCTATCATGAAGCATGCCTGAATGAGTGCCGCGGTCTTATGCTCATGGATGAACAAAAGCTCTTCCTCGGAAAGATTCAGGTTCTGTTTCTCGGCCTCAACATCAAGGCACTGCCCACCGACCATTCCGAAGATGCCCGCCTTATCGGCAAGTATCTTAAGCGCCTTTGCACATGACTGATATCTCGAAATCTCCGTCTCGGGACTGACCTCAAATGCGCTTCCTTCTTTTTCGATGAGGTCGAAGCTCTTCATCGCGGTTTCATACGCATAGTTGAGAAGACCGTCACCGGCAAGAAGAGCCATTGCATCACCGTACTTTTTCCAGGTGGTATCACAGCCTCTCCTGAGAGTATCGTTGTCGAGACAGGGAAGATCGTCGTGCACGAGAGAGTACGTATGTATCATCTCGATCGCAGCCATAAAAGGCTCGACGAAAGTCTCCTGTCCCCTGAACATACGGTAGGTCTCCTGTATGAGAAGAGGTCTGAGTCTCTTTCCTCCGACCGTAACCGAATAGTTCATCGCTTCCATTACGGAATGCTGAAGCTTATCCTCCGGATCCGGCAGATATTTCATTACGATCTTTTCCGAGTTCTCGGTCTGCTTCTTAAGTTCAACAACAAATTTCTTTCTGTCCAATTCTCCCGCCCTTTTTGTTTCAGATCTTTTCAAGACCCATATCGGAGCCGAGCTTTAATACTTCCTTCTCGACCATATCGATCTGGGATGAACACTTTTTGATCAGATCCATTCCCTTCTTATAATTCTCGAAGGCCTCTTCGAGAGGCAGATCATCCGACTGCAATTTGGAAGTAACTTCCTCAAGCAGTTCGAAATTCTCTTCGAGTGTGTTTTCTTTCTCAGCAGATTCAGGTGCTGTTTTTGCTTTAGTTGCCATATGCAAGCCTCTTTATAAACTGTCTGTTCCGGTTACCGTCGAATGAATCTCTCCGTCAAGGACCCTTATGTTGATCCGGTCTCCGGTTTTAACTCCGGTAACCGATCTTATATTCCTGCCGTTTTCATCGGATGCGTATGAAAAGCCGCTCTTAAGTCTTCCTACGGGCGAAAGCCCTTCAAGCTTTCCGATGAAGTTATCAAGCCTGCCCGCTGCCTTTTTTACCGAACGGTCCATCAGCAGAGGAACCGATGCAGAATGCTTTTCAAGTGTATTCTTCCGCCTGTCCAAAGTCTGACGCATCGAATTACCCAGACTCATGCGGAATTTTTCGAGATCCTTTTTCCTGCGCTCCAGCCTGTTTTCCGGAGACGAATACCTGACCGCGGAATAGTATTCCTTCAGCTGCGATCTCTTGTCCTTTATATTCCTTCCCATAAGATCTGTCAGAACTTCCGGAGCATCTTCGAGAAAAGAAAGAAGATCCCCCGTCTGCTCCGTCAGGAAAAGTGCGGCACCCGTCGGTGTTGATTCATAGTGATCGGCAACATCGTCGGTCAGCGATCTGTCCCTGTCATGTCCTATCGCCGAAACGATCGGTGTATTGCAGTCAAACACGGCCTGTGCAACGATCCTCTCATTGAAGGTCCAGAGACTGTCCTTGGAACCGCCGCCCCTTGTAAGAAGTATGACATCGGGCGAAAACTCATCCATGGCTGCAATCGCCGATGCAACACTTTCCGCAGCACCCTCGCCTTCCATCAGTGCGGGGGCAACTATGATCTGCACATAAGGATCGTTCTTCTTCGCATTGGTCACGACATCACTTACGGCCGCTCCGGTGAGCGAGGTTATGATACCGATGGTTCTCGGAAATCTTGGGATGTCCTTTTTGTACATCTCATCAAACATTCCGAGCTCTTCGAGTTCCTTTCTCAGCTCAAGGAGCGCTCTCATGCGCGCACCCTCTCCCGATTCGGAAACCCTCTCAAATACAAAAGAAAGCCCGAACTGTTGATGATAATTCAGGCTCCCGTAAAGTGTGACATGCGCGCCTTCCCGAATGATCTGTTTGTATTCGTAGGTGCACTTGCTCGCAAACATCATGCATTTGATGATCGCTTTTTCATCCTTGAGTTCAAAATAGATGTGCCCGTTTCGGTTAGGCCCGTTATATCCAACGATATCGCCTTCTATCTCTATCCTGCTTAAGGCGGACGAAAGTCTGATCGCGTTATTCAGATTCTGTACTAATTCAGATACGCTGTATGCCATTAAGAGGATTCGTCCCTGACCTTGGTGAGGATGGCGTTTACGAATGCTCCGCCGGTATTGTCTCCGTAGGTCTTGGCAATCTCAACGGCTTCGTTCATCGCAACATTCTCGGGAATATCATCATCGTAAAGCATCTCATAGATGCCGAGCCTTAGTGCGGAAAGCTCCGCCTTTCCCATGCGGCTTCTTGTCCAGCCTACGGCCGCCTTATCGATCGCGGCGTCTATCTCCGGAAGCTTTTCCTTTACCGCCCTGAACTTGTTGATGATATATTCGAGGTCCTCGGGAAGATATCCCTCTTCCTGTCCGAATTCCTCGAAGCTTTCCAGCTGTTCATCAAGCTCATTTTCCGGATAAAACTCAATGCGGAACACAAGTCCGAAGACTTTGTCCCGCAGTTTATGTCTTGTCATGTTCTTTTTATCGCTTACTTCCACGTCAGATCTCTACTCCGCTAACTCTGATATTTACGTCTGTGCAGGTAAGTCCGGTCATATTCTCGACAGAGGACTTAACCCTGGCCTGTACCGCCTGGCAGGTAGCGGGAATGGGATATCCGAATCTGGTTGAGATGATCATGGATATCTTGACATTGGTTCCTGCGATATCTGCCTTGATCAGTGATCTGCCCTTTGTCTTCTCACTGATGCCTTCAACGCCTTCAACCTCACTTGCAGCAAGTGAAGCAATCTCTTCGACTACGGCGTCCGCTATAAAAACATGTCCGTTGTTCTCGCTGGTTCCGATGGAGATACCGGACTTTTCCGTTGTATTCTTAGGTGCCTTGACCTTCTTTTCCTTAACAGCTGCCATATCAGGTCTCCTTTCAAAAAACAAATCTCAAAAGCCTAAAATCATACTGAATCATTATACCATAAATAGCTAAATATTTCTAATTCACGGGTCCTGCCACCGAGAAAAAAGTCTCCTGTCCGCAAGTACATGGATGTACTTGCAGGTCCCGTGGACCAAGTATCCATATTATATGTTAATTCTTGGAGAATTCGGCGAGTTCGAGGCCCTTGTTGCGGTCTATGGTCATCTGGGCGCTCCACTCGTTGATGAAAAGAAGGAGCGGGTTGCCCTTCATATCCCTGACCTTCTTCATGTCGGAGGTTCCGCTGAGCTTCTCGACATCGAATTCACCGGGATTGGTGATCCATCTGATGTGCTCGTAAGGAAGGGAATCCATCCTGACCTCGACATTGTATTCATTCTCCATACGGTACTTGAATACGTCGAACTGAAGAACCCCGACAACGCCTACGATGACATCCTCCATGGTTCCCGAAAGCTCGGTGAAGATCTGGATTGCACCCTCCTGTGCTATCTGGGTCGCCCCTTTTACGAACTGCTTTCTCTTCATTGTGTCCATAAGGTGAACCCTGCAGAAATGCTCCGGAGCGAAGGTGGGGATTCCGTCATATTTCACGTTCATTGAAGGTGCGCATACGGTATCTCCTATCGAGAAGATTCCGGGATCAAAGACACCTATGATATCTCCGCCGTAAGCCTCGGTAAGGATTTTTCTTTCATCCGCCATGATCTGCTGGGGCTGTGAAAGCCTCATTGTCTTGCCGCTTGCGGGGTGCTTTACTTCCTTATCCGCATCGAACCTTCCGGATACGATACGCATGAATGCAACCCTGTCGCGGTGAGCCTTGTTCATGTTTGCCTGGATCTTGAAAACGAATGCCGAGAAATCATTCTTAACGGGATCTATCTCGATCCTTTCACCGGCACCGTTCTCTGCGCTTCTCGAAAGAGGAGGTGTGGTCATGTTAAGGAAGTGCTTCAGGAAGATCTCGACACCGAAATTGGTGAGTGCGGATCCGAAGCAAACGGGAGTAAGCTCGCCGGCCCTTACCGCATCAAGGTAGAAATCGGCACCGGCTCCGTCCAAAAGCTCCATCTCGCCGAGAAGCTTATCCGAGGCGTCGTCGCCGATCAGTGCTCTCATAGCGGATTCATCGGATACGGATACAACCTCGGCATTGCCTTCCTTCGTACCCTTTTCGGTATCGGAATACTTTATGACAGACTTGCTCTCTCTGTCATATACGCCCTGGAAGCTTTTACCGGAACCGATGGGCCAGTTTACGGGGCATGTGGCTATGCCAAGTTCCTTCTCGATATCATCGAGAAGGTCGAAGGTGTCCATCGCATCGCGGTCCAGCTTATTTATGAATGTAAAAATGGGAATATGGCGCATTACACAGACTTTGAAAAGTTTTCTTGTCTGTGCCTCAACGCCCTTTGATCCGTCTATTACCATGACTGCGGAATCCGCAGCCATAAGAGTTCTGTAGGTATCCTCGGAGAAATCCTGGTGACCCGGAGTATCAAGAATATTGATGCAGTAACCGTCATATTCGAACTGGAGAACGGATGATGTGACCGAAATACCACGCTGCTTTTCTATCTCCATCCAGTCGGAAACGGCATGTCTTGCGGTAGCCTTGCCCTTTACGGAACCGGCCAGATTAATGGCTCCGCCGTAGAGAAGGAACTTCTCGGTGAGAGTCGTCTTACCTGCATCGGGATGCGAGATGATCGCAAACGTGCGGCGACGGTTTATCTGTGATTCAATAGATTCTGAACTCATGTTTTCAAAGATCTCCTTGGAAATAATACTTATAAACTGCTAAATGTCAGGCCCAGATGAACCATATGAAGAGGTATCCGGTCATTACCGCGGTAAGGGTAAACGGAACGCCTATCTTCATGAAATCTCCGAAGCCGACCTCGTATCCGGCTTTCCTCAGCATACCGACACCTGCGATATTGGCGGATGCTCCGATAGGGGTAAGGTTTCCTCCCAGGGTCGCACCTACGAGAAGTCCGAAGTAGAGAAAATAAGGTTCAACTCCGAGTGTTGCGGCGACACTTCCGAGTATGGGAAGCATGGTGGCAACATAAGGTATATTATCAATAAATGCGGAAATTGCAACAGATCCCCATACAACTATCGTAAAAAGAAGGAATTTGTTGTTTCCGCCGGCACCCGCAATGAGTCCCGCAAGATCATCGATGACACCGACATTCGTGATGCCGCCGATGACACTGAACAGTCCGATCAAAAGGAGCACCATATCGATATCGAGGTTTTTGAAGGAGTGCTTGAGACCTACCGTATCCCTGTGGATAAGAAGCTCTCCGATGACTGTGATCACGGCACCGGTGATGCAGATATATCCGTTGATAAGATCGGGAGTGTTCGGAATGAAGGATGCGATGATGAGTGCAAGAACATATGCGATCATCATGAATGAAGGGAACAGATCCTTAACCTTGGTACGCTCTTCGGATGAAACGGGAGCCTTCTCCTTCCTGAACATGAACATCATGATGGGGATGGTGAAGAATGCTCCCAGCTCGGTCGCAAAGAACATTCCGGGCTTGCCGTTCATAACGAAGAAATCGGCAAAGTTCATATTTGCCGCACCCGCAAGCATTATGGAGGTAGTATCACCGACAAGAGTTGCCGCACCCTGAAGGTTGGATGAAACCGCGATACATATGATCATTCCGACCGGCGATACGTTCAGCTTCTTGCATATGACCATCGCAACGGGAGCGACCATGAGTACGGTTGCAACATTATCGATAAACGCGGAGATCAGTCCGGAGAATACGGACATAAGGACCGTTACCCATAAGATGTTGGGTGCGATCCTGAGAAGCGATTCCGCAATGACATTGGGCATCTTGGATTCGATGAAATAATCAACGATGATCATTGTTCCCGAGATCATCAGAATGACATTCCAGTTAACCGCCTTAGGAATGTCGGCTATTCCGAGTATCTTCGTATCGGCTATCGGAAGCAGTGACAGTATAACAAATACTGCTGCGGTTGAAAGTGCGGTGATCGATCTCCTTTTGGGAAATGCGATCATAAGCACATACATTATCACAAATAAAACAATTGCCGTAATCTTCACTTTATTTTTCTCCCTCGGTTATTGTCATTCATCCGTCAGTCCGAGGGATGTGACATTATATATTTTTTTATCGCTTCAAAGGTTTCCTGCGATATATCATGCTCCAGCCTGCAGGCATCGTCCGCCGCGGTTTTCGGGTCGATACCGATCTTGACGAACCAGTCCGTAAGAAGCCTGTGTCTTTCGTATATCATCTCTGCGATCCGTCTTCCCGCATCCGTAAGAGAGATATATCCTTCCTCGGAAACGGTGATGTATTCCTTTTCGCGTAGGTTCTTCATTGCGACGCTTACCGAAGACTTTTTGAAGCCCATCTCAGCCGCAATATCGACTCCTCTTACGACCGGCTTTTTACCGCCGAGGATAAGGATACATTCGAGATAATCTTCCAACGATTCATTTTTTCGAAGTGCCATTTTTCTTTCTCCGTCATTTATCTCCGAAGCCGTCGTATGGATTACCCGCTTCGGAAAGCCTTAGCATGGCCCTTGCCATTGAAGCCCTGCTCTGCTCATACTCCTGAATGCTCTGGTCCTGTCTGAGCTGTTCCATCGCTCTTTTGAGCGCACGTTCCGCCCTTGCCCTGTCAATGTCTTCGGGGGCTTCTATCGAATCGACAAGCACCATCACAACATCCTTCCGGATATTGACAAGTCCGAGTCCGTTAACACCTGTCTTTACGACCTCATTTCCCTCTTCATTCACAAACCTGAATCTGAGAACGCCTTCCTTAAGTGCCATGACTACAGGCTCATGATGGGCAAGTATCTGATACGAACCGTCAAAAGCTGGGATGTTGAGTGATATCGCATCCCCGTCGAAAAAGGTCTTGTCGGCCGCTAATATTTTCAGATGAAATGAATCACCCATATCAGAGTGTCTCCGCCTTTTTGATCACATCATCGATTGTTCCGACATTGAAGAAAGCGTTCTCGGGGTACTGATCCATCTCGCCCGAGAGTATTGCCCCGAATCCCTTGATGGTCTCGGAAAGAGGCACATACACACCCTTTACGCCGGTGAAATTCTCCGCGACATGGAAGGGCTGTGAAAGGAATTTCTGTATCTTACGCGCCCTGTAAACCGTGAGCTTATCATCCTCCGAAAGTTCATCCATTCCGAGTATCGCGATTATATCCTGGAGCTCCCTGTAATTCTGAAGGGTAGCCTGTACGCTTCTTGCGGTACTGTAATGTTCCTCACCGACAACATCCGCTTCGAGGATTCTCGATGTCGATTCAAGAGGATCGACCGCCGGGTATATACCCTGCTCTACGATCTTTCTCGAAAGAACCGTAGTTGCATCGAGATGAGCGAAGGTGGTCGCAGGTGCCGGGTCGGTAAGATCATCCGCGGGGACATATACGGCCTGGACCGAGGTGATACTGCCGCCCCTTGTGGACGCGATCCTTTCCTGAAGCTCACCGAGCTCCGTTGCAAGTGTGGGCTGGTAGCCTACCGCGGAGGGCATACGTCCGAGCAGTGCGGAAACCTCACTACCCGCCTGAACGAATCTGAATATATTATCTATGAAAAGAAGAACGTCCTTGTGCTTGACATCTCTGAAATACTCGGCCATTGTAAGTCCGGTCTCGGCAACCCTCATTCTTGCCCCGGGAGGTTCGTTCATCTGTCCGAATACAAGTGCGGTTCTTCCGAGAACTCCGGATTCATCCATCTCTCTCCAGAGGTCGTTACCTTCCCTGGATCTTTCTCCGACACCCGTGAAGATAGAGTATCCGCCATGCTCCGTCGCAACATTTGTGATGAGCTCCTGAATGAGAACGGTCTTTCCTACGCCGGCTCCTCCGAAAAGTCCGACCTTACCGCCCTTGGAATACGGTGCGAGCAGATCGATGACCTTGATACCGGTTTCAAGGATCTCGACAACGGGACTCTGATGTTCAAAGGAAGGAGCATCCCTGTGTATGGACCACTTCTCCGTATTTTCAAGTTCACCCTTGCCGTCAAGTGTATGACCGAAGACATTGAAAAGTCTTCCGAGAGTAAGTTCTCCGACAGGCACCGAAATACGTCCTCCCGTAGCCTCAACCTCCATATGCTTGGAAAGGCCTTCCGAAGGCGAGAGCATGATGCATCTGACCGTGTTGTCGTCAAGGAGCTGTGCAACCTCCATGACTCTGGTCTCGCCGTCCGCCTTTACGGTAAGCGCATCCTTTATGAAAGGCTTTACGTCCGGGGAAAATTCAACGTCAACAACAGGTCCCATGACCTGCACGATAACTCCCGTTCCTTTGTTAGTTATGTTTCTCATCCGCTTTATTCCTTCGTGCTTTGGCGGCCTTCTGAGCCTTTGCGCCGGCTGCCACTTCGGTGATCTCCTGTGTTATCATCGCCTGTCTTTCACGGTTGTATTCAATCCCGAGATTTCTTATCATCTCACTGCCGTTTCTGTCCGCGGCATCCATTGCAAGCATCCGGTCGTTCTGTTCCGCACAGTACGAATCGACAAGTGCGCAATAGATATATCCCGTAAGAACATCGGGAACGATTATATCCATAACCTCCGAAGCCGACGGAACGAATTTCAGTTCCTCGCTGCTCGGGTTAATATCCCTTCTGTCATCGACCTCGGTCCTGACCAGAGGAAGAAGATGCATTATCCTCGCTTCACTCGTCAGCTGGTCTTTCATTGTGGTATAGACTATCGATACGTCATCCACATTACCGGAATTAAATTCCTTCAGCATCGTATCGCAGATAACACGGGCCCTGCTGAGTGTCGGGTTCTGTGCCGTATATTTGAACTGTCCTTCGAGGTGGACCTTCTTGCTTGCAAAATACTGTCTTCCGGCTTCACCTACGACATAGAGCACAACCTTCTCTTTGCTGTCGGAAAAAGTGCTCTCGGTAAGCTTCAGAACATTGTGGTTATATGCACCGCACAGTCCCTTGTCGGCCGTTATTACAATGACCGCATGCGTACGGTCCATGCCCTTCTTCTCAGGGCGGGAATCGGTAAAGCGGTGCTTAACATGCTCCGAAGCATTCATTATCGTAAGGAGCATTTCCTGCAGAGCATCAAAATACGGATCGTTCAGCTCCGCATCCTTCTTGGCCTTTCGAAGCTTCGTCGATGAGATCATGTACATGGCATTTGTGATTTTCATGGTATCCCGCACGCTTCTGATGCGTCCCGAGATTTCTCTTAATCCCGCCATATCATTCCCTGATGCTCATAAACTCCGTTAACAGCTGCTGTGCCTTCTGTACAAGGAAATATTTCTCGTCATCATTCAGGACACCGCCGAGTTCGACATCATGAACAATGGTCTGTTCCTCGGTGTGAACCTTTTCAAGATAACCCGCCATGAACTCTCTTGCCATTTCCACGGGCACCGTATCGATAACACCGGAATTGACTACAGTGAGTGTGATGACCTGATCCGCCATGGATCTGGGATGACCTATGGGCTGCTTCAGAAGTTCCATGAGAAGCCTTCCGTGACGGAGCTGGCTCTTGGTCGCTTCGTCGAGATCGGATGAAAACTGTGTGAATACCTCCATCTCCCTGTACTGGGCAAGGTCTATTCTGACAGATCCCGCAGCCTTCTTCATAGCCTTGGTCTGTGCCGCACCGCCGACTCTCGATACGGAAAGCCCGACATTTACGGCAGGCCTGAAACCGAGGAAGAACAGGTCGCTCTCAAGATAGATCTGTCCGTCGGTGATGGAGATGACGTTGGTGGGGATATATGCCGAAACGTCTCCCGCCTGAGTCTCGATTATGGGAAGCGCGGTTATGGATCCGCCGCCGAGTTCATCCGAAAGTCTCGCACTTCTTTCAAGGAGCCTTGAATGAAGATAGAATACGTCTCCGGGATAAGCTTCTCTTCCCGGGCTTCTTTCAAGCAGAAGCGAAAGCGCCCTGTAGGCAACCGCATGCTTGGAAAGATCGTCATATACGATAAGCACGTCCTCGCCCTTGTTCATGAAATACTCCGCGATCGAGGTTCCCGAATAAGGTGCAATATACTGAAGAGGTGCCGGATCGGATGCGGTCGATGAAACAACTACCGTGTAATCCATTGCGCCCGCGGTCTTAAGCGTATTTACAAGCTTCGCTATAGTGGAGGCTTTCTGGCCTATCGCCACATATATGCATTTAACTCCCTTACCCTTCTGATTGATGATCGTATCGAGGGC
>JAFWUY010000096.1 GCA_017524035.1 Lachnospiraceae bacterium
AACAGATTGCCGATCAGGCCCTTGTCAGGGACGGACGGTGCTATTTTGGCTATGATACCGTCAGAGCCTACCTTACCCAGGGATTTTTCTATGACGGAGCTTATAATGACGGAACGCTCATGTTCACGACCGCCAAGGAGACTTATGAAGTTACGGACGGATCGAGTTCGTACAGCGTATCCGGTGTGACTACCGATCTGGGATATCCTCTCACCTTAAGGGAAAACGGACGTCTCTACATCTCTGCGGATTATCTGAAGATGTTCTGCACATTTACCGTCGATATCTATGAATGCCGTGTCCAGCTCTATACCAGCTGGGGAACCGCCCATGAAATGCGCACTGTCACAAGAGATACACAGATCCGCGAAAAGGGCGGGATTAAGAGTCCCATCCTCAGAGAAGTCGAAGAGGGAGAAACGGTCGAACTGATAGAGGCTATGGAGGACTGGAGCAAGGTCAAGACCTCCGACTCGATCATCGGATACATAGAGAATAAGCGTATGACTTCGGCAGAGCCTGTAACGGACGCAGCTCCCATCGCACCGGCTCTTCCCGAATACACGACTGTAAGACTTGATACAAGAGTCAATCTGGGATTCCACCAGATAGCGGGCATCGGAGGCAACGATACTCTCGGCGAAGCGCTTAATGAGGCTCTTGGCATCAACGTCATAGCTCCTACGTGGATATCACTTACCGATGAGCAGGGTTCGTTCAGGAATTTCTGCTCCGCCGACTATGTTGCAAAGTGCCATCTTAAGGGGATCAAGGTCTGGGTCGTAGCCGATAACTTCAACTACGCCAATGAAAACGGCATCGATCTGGATGAGACGGCTCTTCTGTCGGATACCGCAAAGCGAAGGAAGCTTGAATCCGACCTTGTTGCTGCGGTCATGGAAGTCGGCGCCGACGGTCTGAACTTCGACTTTGAGGAGCTGCCCGTTGAAAGCAGCGATTATTTCGTCCAGTTCCTGAGAGAGATATCCGTGCTGTGCAGACAGAACGGAATATGCCTTTCCACGGATAATTATGTACCTTATGATTACAACTCTCATTACAGGCTCGACCTTCAGGGTCAGTTCGTCGACTATGTCCTGATAATGGGTTATGACGAGCACACTCCGTACGGCGGAACCGCAGGAAGCGTATCCAGCCTCGGTTTTACTTCGGACGGACTTACGCTTACCCTTGAAAAGGTTCCTTCCGAGAAAGTCATCAACGCTGTTCCTTTCTATACGGTCGTATGGACAACCAAGGACGGCACTACCACCGGAAAGTATCTGACACTTGTCAACCAGGCCGAATATGTTGCAAACCTGGGTCTTACTCCCGTCTGGGATGAAGAGACTTCACAGAATTATATCGAGTGGAGAGAGGGTACCACGCTTTATCAGGTATGGCTTGAGGACACTTCATCGCTGATGGCCAAGCTCAATGTTATGAATACCCTTGACCTCGGAGGAGTCGGAGCATGGAGGATCGGATACGGAACCTCCGACAGCTGGAATCTTCTTAGGGTCTACGCATACGGTCAGTAAGATATTGAAAACATTGATCTACAAAATAGAACAGCCCGAAGGACCACTTACGGAAAACGATCTGAAAGCGATCGGAGAATGCGGACGCATCATAAAAGAAGGCGGGCTTGTTGCTTTTCCTACGGAGACGGTTTACGGACTCGGAGGGGATGCACTGAACGAAGAATCCTCTTCAAAGATTTATTCCGCGAAGGGAAGACCTTCCGGCAATCCGCTGATAGTACACATCTCGGATATGGCTTCGCTCGAAAGCATTGTTACGGACATGCCGGATGAGTGCAGGATACTTGCGGACAGATTCTGGCCCGGACCGCTCACTATGGTAATGAAGTCATCCGGGAAGGTCCCGAGCCGCACGACCGGCGGACTTGATACGGTCGCGGTAAGAATGCCGGACGATCTGACCGCAAGACAGCTTATAAAAGCATCCGGGGGATATATAGCGGCCCCGAGCGCAAATATTTCCGGGCGGCCCAGTCCCACCGCATTTAAGTATGTGCTTGAGGATATGGACGGACGGATCGATGCGATAATCGACGGAGGCGTAAACCCGATAGGACTTGAATCGACAATAGTCGATCTTACGGGAGAACGCATTATGGTCCTTCGCCCGGGCTTTATAACGAACGAGATGCTTTCGGAAGCTCTCGGAACCGAAGTGATCACGGATCCCGCACTGCTCGATCCGAATTGCAAGGACAGACCGAAGGCTCCCGGAATGAGATACAGGCATTACGCTCCCAAGGGGGAGGTCAGACCGGTAAAGG
>JAFWUY010000097.1 GCA_017524035.1 Lachnospiraceae bacterium
GGCTTGAGTGCCGGTGATGTATCTCTACATCTTTTAATAGGAATTTTCAGGGATGCATTAGTATTGAATTATCAAGGAACAATTCGGATCATAGATCCAACGGAGAAGGAGGGATTTGAACCCTCGACCCGTTTGTACCTCCATTGCATTCTGACATCGATGCAACTTCAGAACGGAGAAGGAGGGATTTGAACCCTCGCGCCGCTATTAACGACCTGCACCCTTTCCAGGGGTGTCTCTTCAACCACTTGAGTACTTCTCCAAAGTACAATGCTTGAATCAAAAGCAAGTATTAAAATGTCATAAACCGTAGGTCTTAACCGGTCTGAGCGGAGAGGGTGGGATTCGAACCCACGCGCCCTTTCGGACAAACGGTTTTCAAGACCGCCTCGTTATGACCGCTTCGATACCTCTCCAGGCTGTTAGAGCACAAAAAAATAAAAGCGCCAGCACAGCGGCAACGTTTATATTAGCAAAATCACCTGGTATAGTCAACACAATTTTCAAGTTTTTTTTAACTATATTTTGTATGTAAAAACCGACAGCATAATTATACAAAACAGCACCGGCCAAAGCTATCCGAAAACGCCTCGGCCGGTGCCTTCTTTTTACCGTCAGACCTCATCTTCCCAGAATAATTCATCGAGTGTTTTATTCAGGACTTTGCATATTGAAATGCACAGATTGATCGTCGGATTATAATCGCCTTTTTCTATGGCACTTATGGTCTGTCTGGATACACCGCACTTTGCCGCAAGATCCTCCTGTGAAAGATCGAGTGAAGCCCTGGCGGCTTTAAGCCTGAGATTCTTCATAAGCTCAATCCTCCTCTTCTTCCTTATCACCGATATGATTTCTGATCACGGTAACAACAGCCAGGAAGAGCATCATTATTCCGCAGAGAAGAGTTCCGAAGGCAATACCTAATTTACCGTCCTTATACATAAGTCCCAAAGCTGCGTTTAACGCGGCCGCACCCAGGCAGACTGTGCCGATCACGATATACATGATAAACATGGTCTTTCTTTTCGAATTCAATCCTACATCTGCATTATTCCATACATTCATGAATCCGAATACAAATCCGGAAGGAAGAAGTGCAATAAAGAATGCCAGGTAAGGATCGAGGGGAAGGTCTATATTCAGAGCAAACAGTGCCATCATTATAAAATTGGATATCATAAGCGTGTAATACGCATATGTATATGATCTTCCTCTTACGGAATTCTGCATCTCATCATATCTGCCTTTCAGCCTGCCATCCGTATGTATGACCAGATAAAGAATCGCAGTCAGGAACAGACCAAAGACAATACCGCCGATAACCGCATAACCTACATAATTCATTTCATTTTCCTTTCTGTTTCAGCTTAACAAACTGCAAAGATCAGCCATTCTTTTTTGGATAGATCCTGTCCCTGTACTTGCAGATGAAGAAGAAATTCATTGACTGAGCGACGATCAGCATGAGCATTCCCGGATTATGCATATTCCACATGCCGGCGAAAACATCGAGGGACATAAATATGATTGCGAGTGCACAGAGGATCATGGAGATGATCCAGCATACAAATACGTGCTTGGGAAGTTCCTTAAAACTTGCAAAATTGATTTTTCTCATTTCCTTATTCCTTTCTCTGTAAAGAGTGATCTTTTTGTTTATTGTTCCTGATGTCCTGTGTGTTTACCCGTCGGTAAAAACATCTCTTGGAAGCTTCTGAAATGATAATACATCGTGGATAGCATAATGTCAACTATATTTTACATATTTCTTTTCAGAATTGCATTTTGCTAATGAAAAACGCCTGCAGGATTTGCCTGCAGGCGTGATGAATACTGAGTTTCGCTCCATTTTGGATCAATTATCTTCTTCAGCGTTTTCGGTCGATTCTATCTTCTCTTTCCGGGCCTTGTGCTCCAGGAGAAGGGGCATGATGAGTTCTTCATAAGTAAATACCACTATTGCGGCAAAGGGGATCGCAAGAATGATGCCGGCTACACTGAACAGCTTTCCGCCCACAACGATGGAAATGAGAACCCATGCTGCAGGTACACCCAGCGAATCTCCGAAGAGTTTGGGCTTGAGCACATAGCCGTCCACAAGCTGAAGCACCAGCGTAAAGATCAGGAATATGAGCGCCTGCATGGGATCGACCAGTACAAGTATGAATGCACCTATTGCAGCACCTATCATGGGTCCGAATGTAGGAATGAGATTGGTGACACCCACAAGCACCGAGATGAGAGGAACATAAGGAATCTGAGCGATCACCATAAATACCGCATTCACTACACCCACGATGATACCGTCAAGGATATCGAATCCCAGATATCTGATAAGGATCTCATGACACTTTTTCCAGAACGCAGTGTGGGAAGCATATTTCTTGTCGGTAAGAAGCGCATGGCGTATACGCCTTATGCTGTTTTTGAACTTCTCTTTATCCGCGATGAAATACACCGCAAGGATGAATCCTATAACAAGATTGAAAAGAGAACTTCCGACGCTTACGGATGTGGAGAATATAGTTCCGATATTATCGGGGATGGTCTTGATAAGATCCGTAAAGCTCTTCTCCACCGATCTTTCTATATCTTCAACGTTGATACCGAACTTGGAAAGTGTAACCGAAAGCTTGTCAAGATTGGCTTCAAGGTTCTCAACATAAGCAGGCACATTGGATATCAGCACGGATATGCTCTGAACCAGTGAAGGGATCAGTGCAATGCAGAGCAGCGCTCCGGCAAGTACAACCAAAAGGACAGTCAGTATCACGGCAAGCGTATGTCTGAATCTCTCCTTCTTCACTTTACTAAAGCAGCTCCTCTCGAAGAATTTACATATGGGATTCATCAGATATGCCATTACCGCACCGCATATGACGGGCGAAACAACATCTTTGAACGCCGCGAAAAAACTGCCTATACCGGAAAAGTGTGTCAGTACGACATAGAGAACGACTGCAACGCATGCGGCAAAGGTATACGCAAACCAATTCTTTTCAAGTAATTCCTTCAGTTTCTTCATAAAACAGTCCTCGCAAACATGACATAAACGTCACAAAACGCACAGGGTTATTTTTTCTTCTGATGGGCAAGCATATATCCGATGGTACCGGGAGCAAATTCCTCACTTCTTCCCGTGGACTTCCGATCGTCCCTGCGGGGTCTGTCTCCGTGATCTCTGTGAGGTCTGTCCTGCCTGTCACCGTGCGGCCTGCCGGATCCGTCACTGCGGGGGGCATTGTTCTTAGGTGCTCCGGCACCCTGGACTTTCTTTTCCCCGCTTCCGTCATCATCAAGCCTCATGGAAAGTGAGATCCTCTGCTTGACCGGATCTACATCAACAACCCTTACTTCTACGATATCACCCACGGATACCACTTCAAGAGGATGCTTGATGTAGTGATCTGTCATTCTCGAAATATGGACGAGACCGTCCTGATGAACACCGATATCGACGAATGCGCCGAAGTCGATGACATTTCTTACGGTACCCTTCAGGATCATTCCGGGCTTAAGATCCTTGATGTCGAGGACATCGCTTCTGAGAACGGGCTTGGGCATATCTTCTCTGGGATCTCTTCCGGGCTTTTCAAGCTCATGGAAGATATCGGTAAGTGTGATCTCACCGATACCGAGTTCCTCGGAGAGCTTTACCTTGTCGGCTGTCATCTCATATGCCTTGATTGACTTCTCATCCCTTATCTCACATCCCATCTTGTCGAGAAGCTTTCTTGCCGCCTCGTAGCTTTCGGGATGCACCGATGTCTGGTCGAGCGGATCCTTTCCTCCGTTTATGCGAAGGAATCCCGCACACTGCTCAAATGCCTTGGGTCCAAGCTTGGGCACCTTCTTGAGCTGAGCCCTGGATTCGAATCTTCCGTTCTCTTCCCTGTAGGTAACTATGTTCTTGGCAAGTGCCGCGGATACACCGGACACATACTTAAGAAGCGCGGCGGAAGCGGTATTGAGATCAACTCCTACGCTGTTAACCGCATCTTCGACAACACCGCCGAGAGTCTCGGCAAGTTTTTTCTGGTCACAGTCATGCTGGTACTGTCCGACACCGATTGACTGCGGATCGATCTTAACCAGTTCGGCAAGTGGATCCTGAACTCTTCTTGCGATGGATGTTGCGCTTCTCTGACCTACATCAAAATTCGGGAACTCTTCGGTTGCAAGAGCGCTTGCGGAATAAACGGAAGCACCGGCTTCGTTGGTGATCACGTACTGTACATGAGATTCGGGAATCTCACTGATGATCTCCGCAATAATGGCTTCAGATTCTCTCGATGCGGTTCCGTTCCCGACCGAGATAAGATTTACTCCGTACTTCTTGATAAGAACCTTAACAATGTTCTTGGATTCTTCAACCTTGTTCTGGGGCTCGGTGGGATAAATGACACGGGTGTCAAGAACCTTTCCGGTAGGATCGACGATCGAGAGTTTACATCCGGTCCTGAACGCGGGATCCCATCCGAGTACGGTACAGCCTGCGATCGGAGGTTGCATAAGAAGCTGCTTTAAATTCTTACCGAATACGTCGATAGCTCCGTCCTCAGCCCTGGATGTAAGATCGCTCCTTATATCTCTTTCGACGGCGGGAGCAATGAGTCTGTCATATGCATCCTGCACGGTAGCCTTAAGGAGAGGAGTTGTGTATTCGTTATCGGAAGTGATGTATTTCTTTTCGAGATATCCGACAGCCTTCTCAGCGGGTGCCTGAACGGAAACAGTGAGGATCTTCTCCGCTTCGCCTCTGTTGATTGCAAGGATCCTGTGGCCCACCACCTTGGAGACGGGTTCTGAATAATCATAGTAATTGGTATAAACGGATTCTGCTTCAGCATCCTTGGCAACGGAAACAAGATTTCCTTCGGCTACGGTAAGATCTCTTAAATAGCTTCTGACATCCGCATCATCGGAGACTCTCTCCGCAATGATATCGCATGCACCCGCGATAGCGGCAGCGGTATCCGGAACTTCCTTCTCTGCAGCCTTGACCGCAGCCTCCTTGGTGTCATTTTCGGGAGTGATCTTGCCGGTGACATACTTAACTGCTTCCTCTTCAACGGGAGCGGCAGCGTTCTGTGCAAGTATGTACTCTGCAAGAGGCTCGAGTCCTCTCGCCTTCGCAGCCGATGCTCTTGTCTTTTTCTTCTGCTTATAGGGTCTGTAGAGATCTTCGAGAGTGACAAGTTTTTCAGCCGCTTCAATCTTGGCCTTCAGTTCATCGGTAAGCTTTCCCTGTTCATCGATCGAAGCGATATACGATGCTTTCTTCTCTTCGAGATTTCTCAGATAAACCAGTCTTTCGTGAAGGCTTCTGAGCTGTTCATCATTTAACGAACCGGTTACTTCCTTTCTGTATCTTGCGATAAAGGGAATGGTGTTTCCTTCGTCGATAAGGCCCACAGCGGCATCCACCTGGGATTTTTTGATCTTCAGTTCTTCAGCGATCTTAAGAGATATGTCCAATTTTGTCCTCCAGTATCTTACCGGCGATAAGCACATCAACCGGTGTAGTTATCTTGATATTTTCATAGCTGCCCATGACGAGTTTGATCTTTGTTTCCGTAAACATGCTCACCATACGGGCATCATCCGTTATTCCGGCATCCCTGTCCGCTTCGGAAGCTTTTATACAGGCTTCATGCAGGATCTGCGAATAGAAAACCTGAGGCGTCTGCATATTCCAGACCTGTTTGCGTGGCGGCTCGCTTGTAACGATATCATTGTCATCCGCAAGCTTTACCGTATCCTTGCTCGGAACGGCCGCAACACATGCTCCCGTTTCTTCCACTCCGTCAAGGCATCTTCCGATGATCTCATCATCAAGAAAAGGTCTTGCTCCGTCATGTACAAGTATTATCTCAGGCATTCCGGTAAAGGCTTCGCATTCCTTTCCTCTTTCGAAGATTGCCTTTACCCCGTTAGCCACGGAAAGGTATCTTTCCTCCCCGCCCTTTACGATCATGCTGACCTTATCGAAACCGTATCTGCTTACAAGTTCCCTGATCTGTGCCATATCGTCCTCGCCGGAAACGAGTATGACATCATCTATAAGATCGGACCTTTGAACCGCATTCAGGCTGTGCCATATGAGCGGTTTTCCTCCGAGCTCAAGAAACTGCTTATGCACATCCGTGCCCATTCTTGTTCCCCTGCCGCCCGCAAGGAGTACGAGAGCATTTCTTTTACGGCTCATACCTTAAACACTCCCTTCCTCTCACCTATCGACAGATTGGGGACTGCATTGAGATCGAGTCCGCTTCTGTATCCGAGCAGATAGTCATATGAGCCTGCGACTCCTATCATTGCTCCGTTATCGGTGCAGTATATGGGCTCCGGTCTTAAGAATTCTATCCCTCTCTTATCACATTCTTCTTCGAATGCTTTTCGAAGAGACGAATTAGAGGCCACGCCTCCCGCTATCGCAAACTTTGTCACACCTCTGTCTGTTGCCGCCTGCATGCTGTGACCCACGAGTGTGTCGACAGCAGCCTTCTGAAAGGATGCCGCAACATCCGCAGTGTTTATCTTCTCACCCTTCATATTGCAGGAATTGAGATAATTGAGAACGGCACTCTTTAGTCCGCTGAACGAAAAATCATATTCATTTTCCCTGACCTTCGCCCTGGGAAAAGCTATCGCATCCGGATCGCCTTCCCGTGCCGCCTTGTCGATCTTGGGTCCGCCGGGATATCCGAGCCCTATTGCCCTTGCAACCTTGTCAAAAGCTTCTCCCGCCGCATCATCCCGGGTTCTTGCGATTATCTCGTATTCACCGTATCCCGAAACATTTACAAGATGCGAATGACCGCCCGATGCGACAAGACACATGAACGGAGGCTCAAGTCCGGGATTGGTAATAAAGTTTGCGCAGATATGTCCTTCGATATGGTTTACTCCGACAACCGGAACGCCTGCTGCCCAGCCGAGGGCCTTTGCATGAGCGACTCCGACAAGAAGCGCACCTACCAGTCCGGGACCGTAGGTTACGGCTATTGCATCCAGATCCTTTAATCCCACGCCCGCTTCGGACAGAGCCCGCTTTACAACGAGATTGATCTTCTCGATATGTCCCCTCGATGCGATCTCGGGAACAACTCCTCCGTAAACGGTATGGATATCTATCTGCGAATAGATGACATTGGAAAGAACGGTCCGACATCCCCTGATAACCGACGCGGCAGTTTCATCACAGGATGATTCAATACCAAGAACGAGCAGATCTTTATTTTCCGATAGATTGGTACTCATAATCACGATCAGTTTTCACCGTCAGAAGGAGCTCCTTCTCCGGTGAGATCAACATTCTCCATAAGATCCCATCCGAATATCTTCCAGCGCTTATCGGTCGGATCCTTTCTCAATAGATATATAAGCTTCAGCGTATAGTTATTGTTGTTCTCGCTGACATTGTATGTGCACAGAAGTCTGGCAAAGCTGTGTCCGTCACGCTCGTAATAGTCGACATTGGTGCTGGCCGCAGTCGAGGCATTGGTGATCTTCCTGCCGGCTTCCTTGTACTCCCTGATGTCGGAGTGGAGCCTTACAAGGTAGGAACCTGTCTCGTTGATCGCCTGAAGGTCGGGATCGAAAAGCTCCCTTGCCCTTATGCCGAGTTCGTCTATCTCGTCATTCGAAACATCGTCACTGTAATAACAGATCATGATGTCGTTGTAGTATTTCATCACTTCCTTGGGTGTCGGAGGATAATTACTTACAAGGTCCCTGGAAAGAATCTTTTCCACGGCCGTCATCTCGGCTTCCTTGGCATCGGTCTTGGCCTTACCGGTCAGATAGGAATAATAGCCTACCAGGCCGAATACAAGGATCAATATGATGATTGTCACTCTGATCTGTCCGGACTTCATGGGATCCTTCCCGGTTAGTGTTAACAGTTTCCGTTAGTCTTCTTCAAAATTCAGTTCCCTGCTTTCGCCGTCCTTGGGGATCAGCGATGAGGGGAATATTTCCTTTATCTCGGCTTCGTACTTTTTCGCCCTTCCCATGGATGGTGAAAAATGTGTGAGCCACAGCTCCCGAACTCCCGCCTGTGCCGCGATCTTCGCAGCTTCCTGCATGGTCATGTGCTTTTTCTTGAGAGCCTTGGGGGCATCCTCCGCCTCTCCGTACATCCCCTCAAGAATGCACAGATCGCTTCCTGCGGCATTTTCCGTGATTGACGGTACGGGTCTTGTATCGGTACAGTATGTGACCTTGATTCCCTTTCTGTCAGGTCCCATTACCATTGAAGGTTCATAAGTCACATCACCGCTCACAATGGTCTCACCGCTTTGAAGCCTGCTCCAGAATTCAAGGGGAATGTTATTTGCAACTGCCGCATCCTTATCGAATCTTCCCGCGCGGTCGACCTCAAATGAATAACCGTAGCAGGTGATGCTGTGGTTTACCTTGAAAGCCTTAAGCCTGTAACCGAAAAGCTCGAAGGTTTCCCATTCTCCGGAAAACTCGATGAGTCTTACTTCAAAGGGAAGCTCGGGAGCTATCACCCTCAGACCGCTGACAACCCTTTCAAGCCCCTTGGGACCGATCAGAGTCACGGGCTCGGTCCTGTCGGAATTGGCCATATCCAGAAGGAGTCCGGGAAGTCCGCTGATATGATCCGCATGGTAATGAGTAAAGCAGATCACATCTATGGGATTCGCACTCCAGCCTCTCTGCTTCATCGTGATCTGCGTACCTTCGCCGCAATCGATAAGAAGCGAGCTGCCGTTATATCTGATCATGAGAGAGGTCAGCCATCTGTAAGGCAGGGGCATCATTCCTCCCGTTCCGAGCAGTGTTACATCAACCATTTAAATACTCCGATAAGAACATTACTGTTTGCTGCGGATCCACATGATGTTGGCATCTTCCTTGGGATCCTCGTAAAATCCGGGGCGGATGCCCTCGGATACAAAGCCTGCTTTTTCGTAAAGCTTTACGGCATATTCATTGCTGACCCTGACCTCGAGCGTAAACTCCGTCACACCCTTCTGTCTTCCCATATCGAGAAGTCCGTCAAGAAGCTTTCCGGCTATACCGTGATTCCTGAATTCGGGAAGCACCGCAACATTATCTATATCTCCTTCGTTTCCGAGGATTCTCATTCCCGCGGTTCCGACTATCTTTCTCATCCCGTCTTCGAAAGTAACATCCGCAACAAGATAGAGAGCATCGGTCTCACCCATCAGATGACCGAATTCCCTTTCTGACCAGGGTCTCGAAAAACACTGTTTCTCAATATTGGCAAGAGGTCCTATATCGCTGACCTCCATACGTCTTATCCTGATATCTCTGATAGTCTGTCCCATTATCCCCACCTCTGATGAAACTTATGTCAGATTGAAATCCTTCGCACCTTCTCTTTCGGCCTGCGAAACCCGCAAGTATTCGGGACTGTGGTCATCCGCATTAACCGTCCTGCCCTCCTCATACATCTCCGAAGCAAGAACCGCAACCGATGCGGCATTCTGTCTGTTTAAATGCGCCGGTGCAAGCACATACGGAACCTTTACCCTGCCCGCAATCTCATCCTTATATGCATCCACACCGTCTCCCAAAAAGACGACTTCGTTTCCGAGTGAGTTTATGAACTCCGTCATCTCATCAAGTGCAAGCGCGGACTGGTCTTTATATATGACGGTCTTTCCTTCTTCAAAACCATAAAGTGCGGAATAGACCTGGTTTCTTCTGGCATCCATCATCGGGCATACAAGCCTCTTTTCGCATCTGAAGTTATATGCAAGTCCGAGAAGCGTCGGAACCTCGATTATCGGAATACCCGCAGCCATTGCTATGGCTTTGGCGGTAGCGGATCCAATCCTGAGTCCGGTAAAGGAGCCCGGACCTGCGGCAACGGCAACCGCATCGAAATCCTCCGCTTTTGAATCCGTCTGCTCGCAAATATGGTCGATCATCGGAAGGAGCGTCTGCGAATGTGTTTTTTTGAAATCCGTCGAGCAGAGCGCAAGTATCTTTTCTTCGCCGTTTTCCTTCTTCTCAAGGACGGCACAGCTTGCGACAAGGCCAGATGAATCGAGTGCCAGTATCTTCATGTTTCGGTAACCGTTATCCTGCGGTAATCAAATCCCTTTTCGGGAATTTTTTCTATGGATATCCTCGTCATATTATCCGGCAGATATTCCTCAATATTGCATGCCCACTCGATAAGGCAGCATCCCTCGCCGTAAAAATAATCCGTATACCCTATCTCTTCCATCTCGGAAGGGTCTTCTATCCTGTATGCGTCATAGTGGTACAGATCGAGCCTTCCGCCCTCATAGATCTTCATGATGGTGAAGGTCGGGCTGTTGACCGTCTCTGTGATCCCAAGTCCCGCCGCAAAGCCCTTGGCAAAAACCGTCTTGCCGACTCCGAGATCACCTTCAAGCGAAAAGACGCTGCCCGCCTGCGCTTTTTCACCGTATTCTTTTCCGATGCGGAATGTTTCATCCTCGGAAAATGATTCGTATTCTGTTATCTTCGTTCCTTCACCCATTTTGCGTTATCCCTTTATATTGACCCTGTCGGGGGGCATGTGGGCCGCAATGGTGCGTATGACGAGCGCGGTCTTGTCTCCCAGCTGGTTCCTGGGAAAGATCGTGGCACTTACGCCCGATGTAAAAAGAAGTATGCTCCTGGATGTGGAAACGGCCTTTAAGCACTTGTCCCACTCCACGGTCTGGGTCTGGTCATCCTGCGATACGGTAAGGCCGTCGTCATCAAGGACATAGTGGAGCGGCTTTTTGAAAGCCGGATTAAGGGCTGCAGTCTGTTTGCTCCTTATCCAGAGAGTTACGGGCAGGTACACGAGCACGGCCGCGCCAATGGCCGCAAGGGGTATATTTTTCGAATAAATACCGTAACAGATCGCAAAAATACCTGCGATTTCCGCGATGATATTAATGGGTTTTCCGTATGTATATTTCAGGTTGTAATCGTACAGGTCACCCGACGATATCTTAACGTCACATTCAACCATTTCAGATTCCTTAAACCGTCTCTCCGGACATATCCGGAGGTCATTTTTTCGTGTGGGCATAGTGACCACAAAATATCACTTTATTTTACATCCTGGGCATAAAAAAAGCAATGTGCGGCGAGGTGGGGGACCGGCCGCACAATTGCTTTTTTGTTCCCAAAGGGAGGGAGGATTATATAGTTTTATATCAGTCCTTTGAGATCAATTTACCGCCGCGCTTTGAAACGACATCAAAGATAACGGCTGCGAGGAGAACCAGACCCTTGACAACCTTCTGCATGTTCTGGTCAACTCCCATAAGTGACATACCAAGGTTGATGGTACCCATGAGAACCGCACCGATGATAACTCCGGGAACGGTTCCGATTCCGCCGTATGCCGAAGCACCGCCGATGAAGCAGGAACCGATGGCATCCATCTCATAGTTCTGTCCGTAAGTGGGCTGTGCAGAGGTAAGTCTTGCGATGGTTACCATTCCTGCAAGTGCTGCAAGCAGACCCATGTTGGTGTATGCAAGGAAGTATACCTTGTTGGTATTGATACCGGAAAGCTTGGTAGCCTTCTCGTTACCGCCCACTGCGTAGAAGTAACGTCCGGTCTTGGTGCTGGAAGTAATGAAGCCGTAAATAATTATGACGAGTAGTACCCATACGAGAACGGTAGGAATACCCTTGTGCTGTGAAAGTCTGAATGAGAAAGCAAGGATAACTGCGGAGATGAATACGAGCTTGCCCCAGAATGAAAACGCTCCTTCAACCTCGTAGTGCTTCTTGAGTCTTGCTGCTCTGTTCTTGATCTGAAGTCCGATGAAAAGAGCTGTGGCAATGGCTCCTGCCACCATACATGTCATATTGAATCCGTTAAACTTGAAGATATCGGGGATATAGCAGTTGGCACCGCCGCCGAATACGTTAACGAATGTGGTGCAGTTCTTAACGGAGATGGTCATACCATTGAGGACTACGTTGGAAAGACCTCTGAAGATAAGCATTCCGGCAAGAGTTACGATGAAGGGAGGGATTCTTACAAATGCGATCCAGAAAGCCTGGAAAGCGCCGATGAGAATACCGACGATAAGCATGATTACAACTGCCAGATACCAGGGCACTTTGTAGGTGACCATAAGGGTTGCACCGACTGCGCCGGTAAAGCAGACTACCGAACCGACGGAAAGATCGATGTTACCACCGGTCAGGATACACAGGAGCATACCGGTTGCAAGAATGAACACGTATGCGTTCTGTGAGATAAGGCTGGATACGTTCATGGGAAGCAGAATGGTTCCCTTGGTAGCTACCGCGAAAAGACCTATGACGAGGATCAGCACGATGATCATCGTATATTTCTTAACGAAATCAAGTGTTTTTGTTTTGCTCATTTTATTCTCCTTCAATCCTTCCTTAAGCAGTTTTGATTATGTGAGACATGATTAATTCCTGACTTGTTTCGCTGCCCTTAAGTTCGGCAACCATCTTTCCTTCGTTCATGACATAGATCCTGTCACACATACCGAGTATCTCGGGCATTTCGGAGGAGATCATGATGACTGATTTTCCTGCCGCAACAAGATCGTTCATAATGCAGTAGATCTCGTATTTCGCACCTACGTCTATACCTCTTGTGGGCTCGTCCAGGATCAGGATATCAGGATCCGTGTACATCCACTTGGCAAGAAGGACTTTCTGCTGGTTACCGCCGGAAAGATTTCCTACGTTCTGTTCTACGGTCGGGCACTTGATGCCCAGCTTCTCCCTGTATTCGGAAGCAACATTGTACTCTTCGTCTTTGTCGATTATTCCGTTCTTGCTGACACCGTTAAGATTTGCAAGTGTGGTATTTATCTTGATGGGATTCGAAAGGATAAGCCCGTTGCCCTTTCTGTCCTCGGTTACATACGCAAGTCCGTGTGCTATGGCATCCTTTACGGAATTAAGCTTAACTTCTTTGCCGTCTATGAAAAGCTCTCCGGAGATGTTCTCTCCGTAGCTCTTTCCGAAAAGGCTCATTGCAAGCTCTGTTCTGCCCGCACCCATGAGTCCGGAAATACCTACGATCTCACCCTTTCTGACATTGAAGTTGACGTTATCGACAACCTTTCTCTCGGAATAGAGAGGATGATATGCGGTCCAGTTCCTGACTTCCAGCTTGATGTCCGAGATATGGGGCTCACGCTTGGGGAATCTGTCGGACATTTCACGTCCTACCATTCCCTTGATGATCCTGCTCTCCGAGAAGTCATCAACCTGCTTGTCAAGAGTTTCGATGGAACAGCCGTCTCTGATGACTGTGATCTTATCCGCAACATATGATACTTCGTTAAGCTTATGGGAAATGATTATCGAGGTCATTCCGTCCTTCTTGAATTTCAGGAGAAGTTCGAGAAGTGCTCTGGAATCCTCTTCGTTAAGTGATGATGTAGGCTCATCGAGAATAAGAAGCTTTGCGTTCTTGGCAAGCGCTTTGGCTATCTCAACAAGCTGCTGCTTACCCACGCCTATATCTTTGATAAGAGTCTGCGGTGATTCCTTGAGTCCTACAATATCAAGGTACTTCTTCGCAAGCTCGTAAGTTTCATTCCAATTGATAACGCCGCTGTTAGCGCGTTCGTTGCCGAGGAACATATTCTCGGCGATGGTCATATAAGGAACGAGGGCAAGTTCCTGGTGGATGATTACTATTCCGCAGCCCTCACTGTCTTTAATGGTATGGAAATTACATACTTTGCCGTTATAAACAATATCACCCTCATATGATCCGTACGGATATATTCCGCTGAGAACATTCATGAGAGTTGACTTTCCCGCGCCGTTTTCTCCGACAAGAGCGTGAATTTCGCCCCTTTCAACCTGAAGCTGAACATTGTCGAGGGCCTTGACTCCGGGGAATGTTTTGGTTATATTCCGCATTTCGAGTATATAGTCAGCCAACTTTATTCCTCCTTCGCATACACGCTGCTGTACCTACCCCATAACACAGGCGGGTAATTAACCCGCCTGTGCATATATATTTCAGAACTGATTACTTAAGCTGATCCTCGGTGTAGTAACCTGAATCGATGAGGAGCTCCTTGTAGTTGTTGATGTCAGCAAATACGGGCTCGCAGAGGTATGAAGGGATGATGCCGGTTCCGTTGTCATAAGTTTCCTTATCGTTAACGGGAGCCTCGCCGCCCTTAAGGATAGCGTCAACCATCTCTACAGTCTTAGCTGCAAGAGTACGGGTATCCTTGAAGATAGACATTGACTGCTTGCCTGCGATCATGTTCTGTACGCTTACAATATCGCAGTCCTGGCCGGTGATGATGGGCCAAGCGCCGGTGTAGTTGTTCTCAAGAGAGGTGGTTACACC
>JAFWUY010000098.1 GCA_017524035.1 Lachnospiraceae bacterium
GTACGAGGATCGACTCTTGCGGTGATAGGGAACTCCTCGAGATCGAAGTAAAGGAATACTTCAGCACCCATGAGCTCGTAAACCTTAACAACTGACTCGAATACGCTTGCGGGAGAGGTCTCGATGTACATCTCTGAATCGTAAACGTCCTCAGGTCTGATACCGAAGGTAACGATCTTTCCGTCATATCCGCCCTCGATGAGCTTCTTGCTCTTTGCGGGAGGAAGGGGAATTGCATGTCCTGCGATCTCAAGGTTAGCAACATCGCCATCAACAACTACAGTTGCATCAAGGAAGTTCATCTGAGGTGATCCCATGAATCCTGCAACGAAGAGGTTGCAAGGCTTGTCATAGAGATTCTGAGGAGAATCAACCTGCTGAACGATACCGTCCTTCATAACGACGATTCTGTCGCCGAGGGTCATAGCCTCTGTCTGGTCGTGGGTAACGTAGATGATGGTGGTGCCGAGTCTCTGGTGAAGCTTAGCGATCTCGATTCTCATCTGTACACGGAGCTTAGCATCGAGGTTGGAGAGAGGCTCGTCCATGAGGAATACCTTGGGGTTACGTACGATAGCACGTCCCATGGCAACACGCTGTCTCTGTCCACCGGAAAGAGCCTTGGGCTTACGGTCGAGGAGAGAGGTGAGGTCGAGGATACGAGCTGCTTCCTTAACCATCTTGTCGATCTGATCCTTGGGAACCTTACGGAGCTTAAGTCCGAAAGCCATATTATCATAAACGGACATATGAGGATACAGAGCGTAGTTCTGGAATACCATTGCGATATCACGATCCTTGGGCTCTACATCGTTCATGAGCTTGTCGCCGATGTAAAGTTCGCCGCCGGAGATGTCCTCCAGACCTGCGATCATACGGAGAGTGGTTGACTTTCCGCATCCGGAAGGTCCGACGAAAATGATGAATTCCTGATCGTTGATCTCCAGGTTGAAATCCTTAACTGCCTCAAAGCCGTTGGGATAAACCTTGGTGATGTGCTTAAGTGAAAGACTTGCCATTAGTTCATACTCCTTTCAGAATACCATTATAGGCGTTTTACGCCCAATACATACGAAATATACCATCATACGCCATTCGTGGAAATAACCGACTTAGACAAAGTTTTGTCAATCGTTTGGTCAAATTGCCATTAATGGTAAAAAAACACAAAATCTATTGGCATATTGCCCAACAGTCCGTGGAACACTTTCGGCAAAATGACGTTATTTCTCATCCCTCTTCATGGCAGCCTGCATAGCTTCCTCCACGGGATCGATCTCAGGTGCCTGGTCGGGGTGTTCCTCGTAAAACCTGTTCTCCACCTGCTCAAACGCCTTCCTGTAGAGCATTGCGCTCAGATATCCGGGGCCGCTGATGCCGAACATGATGACTATGGGGATCAGGGGACTCTCAATTCCGATAAAAAGAAGGATTGCCACGGGGATCAGATAAAGGATTCCCATAAGGATCGCCTTGGGCAGGATCGCAACCGTCATATGGAGACCGCTCTTGATGGTTCCTTTGATGGTATTGTCGAATCTCGCGAGTACGGGGAAGATCATGATGCAACCGATATAGATAAAGAACAGAAATGCGAACATCACTGCACGTACTATCTGTGTTCCTTCGCCCTCGAGTCCGAGTGCGAAAAAGACATCGAATATTCCGAGCACTATCACAACGAGCATGATCAGCCAGATGATCGTAGCCTGCTTAAAATTCTGCCTGAACGAGCGGAAAAATCCCTTTGTCGTGCCCGTATCCTCGTTTTTAAGGAGCTTATAGCACATGTAATCCTTGGCGGTCAGTGCGGCACCTATCGTTATGATGGGGAAACAGAGCACAAGCGTCAGGATATTGATCCACATAAGATCGGCCATCTTGGTCAGTGCGACCATAAATTTTGAATCGGGATTAAATAATTTCACTTTGTACCTTCCTAAAAAACCAGTTCCATTCCGGTAACCCTGATGCCCGAGATGTTCCTCTCCGGCTCGGTTACCTTAAATCCTATCTTTTTGTAAAAATCTACGGCATACGGTGCGGCCCTTACCACCATGGTGTTCTCGTGGCATATATCCCTCAGATATCTGCAGAGCTTATCAACGATCTCTGTCGCTATGCCCATGCGGTGGAATTCCTTTTTCACAAAAAGGAGGGAGAGCCTGTTGGTGTTCCTCAGCGACCCGACTCCGATGATCTGACCGTCAAGCCTGGCAACGACCATCGGGTAATTTCCGCCCAGAAATGCCTTGTGCAGATCGTCATCCGTTACAAACTCAAAAAAATGACCCACTCCTTCGGAACCGTAATCTTCGGCCTCAAATTCCATAAAGGTAGTCCAGACCAAAGAGATACTGTCCGTCCAGTCCTCGGGGCGGGCCCATTCGTAGGTTATTCGGGATTTCAGGAGAGCCTTGCCGTTATCCATTCAAGGATATCCTCTTTGACAACTTCCCTGTCATCCTCGTTGAGTATTTCGTGTCTGTCTCCGGGATAGAGCTTCACGGTGATATCGCGGACCCCGGCATTTTTGTAGCTTTCGGCCGCAGTCTTAACGCCCTCGCCGTAATTTCCGACGGGGTCCTCCTCTCCCGCAACAAAAAGCAGCGGCAGATTCTTGGGCACGGCATCTATATTGCTCTGCTTCTGCATTCGCTTTATCAGCTCCATGAGAGTGATATAGCCGTTGGCGGTAAATCCGAATCCGCACATCGGATCGGCGATGTATTTATCCACGTTCCCGCTGTTTACGCTGAGCCAGTCATAGGATGTACGGGGCGACTCGATCCTCTTGCAGTAGCTTCCGAAGCTCATCTTGGCCATAAGGGGAGACTTTGCTTTCGAACCCTTGAAAAGAGCCGTCATCTTTGCGATCGTGCTTCCGGCGAAAACAAGTCCTCCGGGCGTGGTCCCGGTACCCATGATGACCGCCATGTTGATGCCGGTCCCGTATCTGTAGATGTAGTTCCTTGCTATGAAGGAACCCATGCTGTGACCCAGTATTATGATGGGAAGTCCCGGGAATTTCTCCTGGGTGATCTTCTTTAATCTGTGAACATCCCTTACAACAACGGTCGCGGGATCCTGCTCGCAGAAATACCCCGTGATCCCGCCTTCGGGAATGCTTCCGCCGTGGCCGAGGTGATCTTCCCCGGTCACGATGAAGCCGTTTGAAGTCATAAATGAAGCAAAATCTTCGTATCTTTCGACATACTCTTCCATTCCGTGGATGATCTGGATGATGCCTGCGGCCTCACCCTTATCCGGCATCCATCTTACGCCGTGTATGGAAGTTTCGCCGTCTCTTGAATCAAAATAGAATTCTTCTTTTTTCATGGAAGTACTCCTTCCGTAATCATCCTATTTCCGCACCGGCAGGCATATCCTTGTCTATGCCGAGAAGAGAAAGCTCGCCCTCTGCATTCTCCGCACAAAGGAGCATTCCTTCGCTTGTAAGTCCCGCGATCTGGCGGGGTGCAAGGTTGGTGAGAACAACAACCTTCTTTCCGACCATCTCTTCAGCCGAATAACCCGACTTGATACCGGAAAGGATCTGTCTCGTCTTGCTTCCGATCTTAACCTGTGAGCAGAGGAGCTTCTTGGACTTCGGAACCTCTTCGCAGGAGATGATCTGTCCGACCTGAAGCTGGAGCTTTGCAAAATCGTCATACGTGATCTCAGCCTTGGGCTCAAGATCTATGCCGTCATCTGCGGCAGCTTCCCTGTTCTCTTCGGGGGTGATGCCGTTCTCCCTTTCGTACTCCGCTCTCTGTGCCGCGCGGATCTCCTCTACCTTCTTCATTATATCTTCAAGGTTAAGGCGTGCAAAGAGAGTCTCGGGATCTGCGGTAACCTTCTTTCCCGATTCGAAAAGACCGAATTTATCGAGATCTTCGTAATCTCTGAGGTCATTCTCGCCGATCTGTGCAAGGATGGCCTTTGCGGTCTCGGGCATATATGAATACAGGAGATTTGCTCCCACAGCGATGGACTCGGTAAGGTTGTACATAACCTCCGCGAGTCTGTCCTTACCGGCTTCGTCCTTGGCAAGAGTCCAGGGCTCGGTCTCATCGATATATTTATTGGAACGCTTGAAGATCGCAAATACTTCGTCGATGGCATCGGCAACCCTGAGGTCATCCATCTTCGCTGCTACCTTATCCCTGGCGGCTGTAACGACTGCCTTAAGATCGGCATCGACATCTGCCTCTGCGCCGGTCTTTGTTACAACGCCGTCAAAGTACTTGTTGGTCATGGAGATCGTTCTCTTTACGAGATTTCCGAGGATGTTCGCAAGATCGGAATTGTATCTCTCGGTCATGAGCTCCCATGTGATGGTTCCGTCATTTTCATAAGGCATCTCATGAAGCACATAGTAACGTACCGCATCGACACCGTAGAGGGAGATGAGATCGTCCGCATAGATCACGTTTCCTCTTGACTTACTCATCTTCTCACCGCCCTGAAGAAGCCAGGGATGTCCGAATACCTTCTTGGGAAGGGGCTCTTCAAGGGACATAAGGAAAATGGGCCAGTAGATCGTATGGAAACGGACGATGTCCTTTCCTATAAGATGAAGATCTGCGGGCCAGAACTTCTAGTACAGATCGGAGCTGTTGCCGTCCGCATCGTATCCGATACCGGTGATGTAGTTGCTGAGCGCATCAAGCCATACATACACCACATGCTTCTCATCAAATGTAACGGGGATGCCCCATTTAAAGGAGGTCCTGGATACGCACAGATCCTGAAGTCCGGGCTTGAGGAAATTGTTCACCATCTCGTTCTTGCGGGATACGGGCTGGATGAACTCGGGATGCTCGTCATAATACTTCATGAGCCTGTCGGCATATTTGCTCATCTTGAAGAAGTATGCCTCTTCCTTGGCGGGCTTTACCTCACGTCCGCAGTCGGGACACTTGCCGTCGACAAGCTGGCTCTCGGTCCAGAATGACTCACAGGGAGTGCAGTAAAGTCCCTCGTAAGCTCCCTTGTAGATATCGCCCTTGTCGTACATCTTCTTAAAGATCTTCTGGATCTGGACTTCATGATCCGCATCGGTGGTGCGGATGAATTTGTCGTAAGAAACGTTAAGACTGTCGCAGATGCCCCTGATGATGCCGGCTATCCGGTCAACGAATTCCTTGGGGGATATACCCTCAGCCCCGGCCTTTTCCTCTACCTTCTGACCGTGCTCATCGGTTCCTGTCTGGAAAAAGACTTCGAAACCCTGCTGTCTCTTATGTCTGGCGATCGCATCCGCCATTACTATTTCATAAGAATTTCCTATATGGGGTTTGCCTGATGTGTAGGCTATTGCCGTTGTAATGTAATAAGGTCCTTTATTCTGCATACCTATCACCTTCCTTTTCGGCGTCGCATAACGAACGTCTGTCTTTTCGAATATAATAGACTAATCTACCACAAATGGCTTTATTCGTCCATTAAACGCTGATATTCCTCGCATATCGCTTCGAAGATCGCCTCGGATCCGTTTCCGCTGTCCGGATGGTAAACCTTGCACAGATCGCGGTATCTTTTCTTTATCTGTTCGGGAGTCCTGCAGCCCTCGAAGAATCCGCTCACAGAGCCTCTTCCGCCCCGGCTGTCTTCTATATAATCTTCATCGTTTTCTTCGATATATTCTTCATCGGAATAGTCATCGTCGTAATAATCTTCCTCGATCCGCTCATTCCTGCGTCCGGGTATCCGCTCGTGCCTGCCTTTTGTATAGCCGTCATTATAGCCCCTGTCATATCCTTCGTCGTAGCCGTGGACATTTTCATATATGTCGTCGATCTTCTCTGTAAGGCTTTCCGACTCCTCGAGTACCTCACGCTTGAGGTTGATGTACCTTATCAGCCTGAGCACATCCAGAACAGGTCCGCCTACGATCATGATGATCACGATCAGACGGAGCTGCTCATCCGTGACCTTATCCTTCAGGGTATAGAGCACATAAGCCGCAACCGCCGCAACACCGCAGCCCACGAAGAAGTTCTTGAATATCCTGATGAAAAAGTAAACATATGACACGATACCGTACATCGTGATGAAAATCTTAGCACATCGCAAAGGATCCGCGGACATCGCCGCAAGTGTTGCCCCGGCATCCCCTTCCCAGAAAAGAAGACCTGTAAGGAGCACCGCCATTATGAGTTTTGCCGGTATCACAGCCAGTCGTGCCCTGAGCTCCGCTACCTTTACCACTTTAAGTCCGTTCATTCATCCTCCGTTCCGGAAAGCTTCCTTACAGCCGATGCCCCGAATCCGACAAGAATCGAAAGCTGTGAAAGGTTCATCGCCGTCTGAAAGCTGAATAGATTGTTTACGATATATGCCGCGATCCCGAGCGACGCCGCAAGCACCGCCGCATTCAGGCTTCGCATCTTACCGGATGCACTTCTCTTCGCCGCACCGAATGCTTCCGCAAAAAGAGAAATGATGATCCCGTAGAAGCATACGCATCCCGCAAGTCCCGTATTTACGAGCATGGTCACCGGCTCACAGTGCGCATTTGTAAGTCTCGCGCCGCCGAAATAATCGGTGACCCTGTCCGCAAGGTCCGGGAATCTTCCGCTGTAGATCAGCGAATAAAATGTATCCGGGCCGGTTCCGAAGAGCTTCTCCCTGATCGTCATCCCGCGAAACAGCTCCAGTCCGACGGATATTGTCATACCCCTGCTGCTCGCCCACTCATCTCCGAAATAAAGTACCGGACCGGTTCCGAGAAAGCCGCCCTTCAATGTGTTGACCGTTACGATAACGGCATATATGACCAGAGATGCACAGATTGCCGCAAGAACTGCCCTGCCGGTGTGAATGCCTGTTTCTTTCCTTCCGCTCTTCAGCCTTCCGCGCATTATGAACATTATGATCACTGACGCCGTCAAAAGGAACAAAAGGAATACCGGACCGTCAAGAAACTTCGTGACAATGTCATTCGATCTTTCGACCGCGCCTAACCCTGCCGCAGCCGCATGAACGACACCGCCCGCGGAAAAGAGAACGCACAGCTCCGCGAGACTTTTATGCCTTTCAATATTCCTGCCGCAGTAATACATTGCGACGACAAGTGCCGCAAGTGCAGCGGGATAACCGCTCGACGATCCCTGCGAAAAGAAACAGTATGCCCCGCTTCCGAAAACGACAGCCGCGAGGATTTTTATGACACGTGTGTCTTTTCTTCCGTCCGGCCCCGCTGTCATGTAACAGGCCGCAGAGAAGAACAGAACGCACACCATATATCCGCAGAACCAGTTTATGTTTCCGACGGTGGACATCTTGGATGTGTTCCATCCGTCTATATCAAAAAGATTTCCCGCGATATCGAACACTATTCCGACCGCAAATACCGCAAACGAAGCAAGGAGCATTGTACCGGTAAAGAGCCTGCCGCTCATGACGGTTCTTCCGATCACCAGGATGCAAAGGCACATCGCTGTGTATTCCCACGCACCGACATACCAGTTTGTCTCTCCCATGTCCGCAATATCCCTTCGAAATGACATTGCATAGGACAGTCCGATGCAGATCATGAACAGTATCGTCCATATCTCGTGCGGAAGGAACCCCTTTTTGATCTCCCCGAATCCCGGGAAAAGAGGACCTTCTTCCGTAAGGATCCTGACAACGAACGATACGGCATATACAAAGACCGCTGCCGCCGCGATACACAGCGTTACCTTCAGCTGCGTTATCCAGAATAACGATTTGTCCGTGCCGAGGGAATTGTATCCCGGCAGATAAAGCGGAAGCAAAAGTCCTGCTGTCAGCAGGTAATAAAGTGCGGCGCCTCTGAATAACAGGGTATTATATTTCAAAAACTTCTTGAGCATAGATCTTAAATGCCGGATTTTCCGGCTTTACATCAAATGTCCTGAACGAACCGTCCGACAGATCCCTGACCGTAAGGCGGTCTGCACACAGTGCGGGAGCGGATATCCCTTTGCTTTCTGAAAACGCCCGGCTCTCATTGCTTCCGTATTTCATATCACCGAGCAGCGGAAGTCCCAGTCTTGCCATCTGCGCTCTTATCTGATGAAACCTCCCCGTCATGATCTCGATACGGTAAAGCGAAGTTCCTTCCGCTCTTCCGAGAAGCTCATATTTCAGCTCGGCTCTTTTGTAATCCTCACCTTCACCTATCACGCACAGATTGTCCCGGGTCTTTTTCATATGACACACATCGGTTCCCGATTCGGGTCCCTCACCGTAAGCTACGGCGATATAGGATTTCTTCAGTTCTCCCTTTGATACCTCTTCGGACAAAGAGGCTGCGCTCTTTTTGTCCTTGGCAAAAACAAGCAGTCCCTCGACAGGCTGGTCAAGCCTGTGTATCACGCCCAGGTATCCGCCCTTCAGGTGGTTCTTCAAAATACTGCAAACATCCCGGGTGCTTACGGATGCGGTCTGTACCGGGATCCCGGCCGGCTTATATATGACCATGAAGCTGTCATTTTCAAAAATGATCTTTATCTCCGGTTTCATCCCTGTATCCTCAGTCCCTTGGGGTAATGGTTCTTGATGATCCCGCCGGAGACCTTGCCCCAGCCGAGCGAATATCCGCCCGCGCTTATCAGACACCAGCCCTTTCCTTCACCCGAAAGAGTCATCCCCTTAACAAAGCTCTCGGCCTCGTCTTCTCCCACTCTCTTTGAAAGACGCACATCACCTTCTCCGAGAACAAGTGCCAGGGCATGTGCCGGCTCGAACCTGTCCTTTTTGAACGTGCCTATATGAAGTCCGCACCTGGCAACCTTAAGGCCCGAAAGGGCCGGCGTATCCGCGGGCATTATGAAAAGATTATCGCCGAAAAGTCTGAACCTGTCCTTTGCAGATGTGATCAGCGCTGCCGCTTCCTCCGTAAGTGTTTCGGAAAGAAATTCGTCCAGTGCCTTTCTGTTCTTTACATCGGATGAGGGCTCATATCCTCCGGGAGGCAGAAGGTCCGCAGTGCTTCCTTCCTTTTCGAGAAGTGCGGCAAAATGTCCCTCGCCGTTAAAATACATCGGCCATACGCGCACGGCATCACGGCAGGACCCGAAACCGTCACGGAGCCCCTCCGCTTTCTCTTTGAAAAAGTCCGTGTTCAGGAGCTTCATGTCGGGATGCTTTTCGATAAGTCCAGAAACCCTGTCCTCATTTTCCGCTCTTTCAAATGTGCAGGTGGAATAGAGCAGGATCCCACCGCTCTTAAGACAGGTGTAAGCATCTTCAAGGATCGATTCCTGTCTCCCGGCACACATGTTTACATTTTCCCTGCTCCACTGTGACACCGCATCGGAATTTTTCCTGAACAGCCCCTCTCCGGAACAGGGAGCATCGACGATCACGATATCGAAATATCCCGGAAATCTTTCCGAAAGTCTCTCCGGCGATTCGTTCAGCACTACGGCATTGGTGATGCCCATTCTCTCGATATTGCCGGACAGAACGGCGCATCTGTTTTTTACGATCTCATTGGAAAAAAGAATACCCTTTCCCGCCATTGCGGATGCTGCCTGAGTTGATTTTCCTCCCGGCGAAGCACACAGATCGAGAACCTTCATTCCTTCCTTCAGATATCCGCCGCTCCTGAGAATTGCTCCCGGGATCATTGCACCCGGATCCTGGATATAATATGCTCCCGCATCGTGGAAAGGTCTTCTTCCGGGTACGCATTCGGGATCGAAGAGATATCCGTCCTCTTCGTAGGAAAGCTTTTCAAGCTTTATTTCCGAAACAAGATCCGCTCCTCCGGCCGCCGCTTTCTTGAGAGGGTTCAGCCTGAGTGCCTTTACTGCCTCTTCCTCACAGGCATGCTCAAGAAGAAGGGTTTCCTCTTCTCCGATCATTTCCCTTATTCCGTTTAAGAATTCTTCAGGCAGCATTTAAAATTCCGGGAAGATCACTTATCTTCCGTTATCTCTTTCAATATCATTAATAGTTTCATGTCCGATGACATATTCCCGGAGCGGATTTCATCCGTATAGCCCGGATCGCTTTCGGAAAGTCCTCCGCATATATCCGCACCGATCACCCTGCGCCCATACGCAAGTCCCTCGAGAAGCTTTGACAGCTCATCCAAAGTAAGATCACCCTGATCCCAGTTTGTGATGCACTCCGATCTGTTCATCACATCCTTGTCTACGGAGATATACAGGGGAAATACATCACCCGTAAAGCCTCTGCCCCTGTAAACGCATCCGGTCAGCTTTCTCCCGGCTTCGGTAAGCATTGTTTCTTCGCCGCCCTCTTCGAACTTTTCGGGACCGATAACCGTGAGCGTTCCGAGATGTTCATCTTTTTCGAGCACTTCCCTTGCCCAGCTTCCGCAGCTTAAGAGCCCTCCGAAGGAAGCCTCCTGCATATCGGTATGATGGTCGACGAGAAGAAGATCGTAAGGCTCATCGATAAAGGAAGTAAATACTCTCGAAAGATAATGATAGTTGCCCGTATCGATCAGATGTATTCCGGATGCGGGTGCGGCGATCCCGGACAGTCTTTCCCTGATGATGCGGTATGCCTCATCATCGCAGTACATATTCCTTCCCTCGACATCCTTCATGGAAATTCTGACAGGATTGTCACAAATTCCGGCTTTGAAAAGGATGCCCGCAAGATCTTCCGGATAAGTATCATTCATGTCGGTAACGATCAGTCTGATGATGTCACCTCCGTCTTCATGCTTTTTCCGTTTACATACACCGCGATGCAGATGAAGATAAAGGTAAGAACCGAAAGAATCTCGGATATCCTCCAGAGCGCCGGCACGGAGAATTTCATCACAAAGCTTCCGTCAAATCCCGCGGGAAGACCGGTCACAACTCTTCCGTCCTCACTCTGATAAGTATCGAGCACCTGTCCGTTTTCCGTAACGGACTTATATCCCTTGTAGTAAACAACGGGAAAGATGACTAAGCCCTCTCCGTTATCCGCGGATGCATCTACAGTCCATCTGTAGTTTACGATCTCAAATCCTTCGATAACGGCACCGCCTATGGCAAGAGGCGCCCTCTCATAATCGGCTTCACGATTCCATGCCACGGGATAATAAAGCTCATCCCCGACAATGCCTATATCACTTCCGGTATTTATCCGTACATGTCTGTTTTCGCTGCAGGCCCTGCATTCAAGGACAAGCGCGGGTACCAGTGCGAGAACCGCAAGCAGAGCGGCGAGGCACAGGCCCATACGGCGGTTCCTCATAATAACATCCCTCACAAGCATGGCTCCTAAGAATACGGTCAGAACGGATGCAATCCCTATATATCTCCACGAAAACTGAATGCTGCAAAGAAGTGCGGTCAGCGCATCATGTCTCGATTCGATATATGTCCAGGGGAAATATCTGCTCGATATAAAGAGCGCGATGCCTGCGAGAATGAACAGATACAGTTTTACCGCAGAAACCGCGGATAAACCTTTCTTAACGGATCCGTTCCTAACGGATGCTGCAAAACGTATAACCGCCGAAACCGCATATGCGGCAAGCACAGCCGTAAGTGCGGCACCTATCGCGGTAGGCATCCTCAGTTCGATCGCAATTCCGGATCCGCTTCCCGAAGGGATCAGCTCAAGAAGCTCCCTCCATCCCGGATAGAATCCTCTCATCGTATATGACGATCCGCTCACGAGATAAGTATCACTCCTCATATAATCAAGCATCGGAAGAAGTGCATATGCCGACAGACCGGCGAAAATCACAACCGCCGTCACAAGTCTTCCGAATACCTTCGGAGTAAAGGTCTTCCTGATGAGAATAAGTGAGGTGACGAGCAGAAGCGCCGTCACGATCATTGTCGTAAGAACATGCGAACACGCAAGAAGGGCCATCCCCGCTCCGAGAGGCAGTGCGCACTTTATGATGTCAAAATGCGGTCTTTTTTCCGGAGACTCATATGTATAGATCCTTGCGAAGCCGTATATGACAAGGGGAAGCACCGCCATTGCGGTGTACTCTCCTATCGCGTCCCTGATGTAGATATTCGTGAGTCTGTAAACGGAAAGGGTATAGAGAAACGAAGCTACCGCAGCGGGAATGCATCCCGCATTTCCTTCCTTGCATGTACATAAGCCCTCCGACGTCTTCGAAGGCGAAACACATCCGAGGAATCCCTTTACGCAAAGGTACGCCATGACCGCAGTCACGATATTGGTAAGTATCACATAAACGGTGTAGGTTATGCCGAGCGGCATACCGAGAATATGAAGAACAGCCGGAAGGTACAGATTCAGATCCGGATAGAAAACCGGCATCGCATACCCTGTGCCGCCGTTCATTACAAAGTAGATCCTTGCGGGGAAATACCCTGCCCTGAGAGTATCCGCAAGGGCTGCGATCCTTCTGAGATGGATCAGCTTATCCTGATAATCGGGAAGAATATCGTATCCGAAAAATGCCGTGACACAGGAAAGCACGATCCCGGCAGTTACGATCAGAAATGAAATTGTACATTTCTTATTCCGGGAACCCGTTTCCGATATCACTTTGCTTCCTCCGTTTTTTTCTCCGACAAAGCCACAGCCGTCAGTATCGGAAGTGCCGCTATGAAAGGATAGATATACCTGAAATTGACGCAGGGTCCGAGGAACATGGTCATCAGGTAAAAGAACGGATATGAAAATACCGCGATGCTCTTTTTATTTCTTTTGTAGATGATGATGAACAGATCAAGCACAAAGAACCAGAAATAAAACGCGGGCTTCATAAGGACAGATACCACCGGCCACTTCAGATACGAATTGCCGTTAACGATATGGGAATACATTCTTTCCAACGAAGGAAGATATGAGTGCGAAGGAATACCCTCCTTAAGCGCGGCATTCGGCGAAGCATTGAATGTGTACAGCAGTCCGAGATCACTGTCATCACCGTATCCGAGCATCTCCGCATGAGACCTGTCGCCGACATACCAGTAGCCTATGGTAAGACCAAGGAACGCATCGAGAAAATCATTGGGATATGCTTTCCCGATCGTTATATAGTCCGCGATCAGAGTGTTGGCTTCACCGATCCAGGCAGAGGAGTTATAAGCGGAAACAGCCGATTTGGCTCCGTCCGCTATCCAGGGATAATAGTCACCCCAGCTGCATTCCGGTATGTATCTGCAGAGGATATTTCTCTGTTCCTGTGTCAGATTGTCGTTCTGATATTTGGTGACCCTTACCATCTGCATAATGGGAACACTGTATTTCTCTGTCTCGGAACCCGGTATTGCATTCATGCATGTTCTGATAAGGGTTTTGGAACCGAGCCCGGCTGCGATCATAAGGACCGTCAGAAGGATCGTGAGCACTTTCCTTTTGACCCCGTCCCCCGCAAGAAGAAATGCGGGGATCAGAAAAACAAGCGCATAGGATGCGTTGTTTCTGAAAAGGATGTTCAGAATGCCGGTCACGATAAAGAGAACCGTCAAAGGCGCCGAAGGCTTTTCCGTCATGCGCTTCACCGTCAGAATCATGAACACAAAGAAAGCCGTGAACAGAATGTCCTTGGTCATGCTTATGGCAAGGATGGGGTTGTATGGAAGAAGCGCGAACATCAAAAACCAGATGACCGCAGGGATCCTGCCCGATCTCCTGAGTACAAAGGTGATCCCCGCACTGATCGATGATGCAAGTACGATGCTCTGAAGTATGGCAAATATCGCCATTCCCGCTGCGGGCGAGCCGAGTCTGCATCCGAGCAGATAAAACATCCTTATCAGAAAGGTGTGTGTGAGCGGCTGATATTCAAAGAACCATATGTATCCCCTGACAGCCTCTTCGCACTGCCTGTTGAAATCATAGCTCATGATCGCGGGATAATACGCAAGAAAAGCGGGAAACCAGAAAAGCTCCAGCCCCGCAAGTCCCATAAAGAACGACTTCTTTTCATTAACCCCGGCTTTTCCGGAAGACTTTCCGAAAGAATACTTTCCTTCAACTGCCCTGAACAGTCTGTAGGTGAACGGAAGTATAAGAAGCGAAACGCACAGACCGCACAAAAGGATGACCGCCTTGCCCTTGATTCCCGGCGCCGTCATCTCTCTGAGTTCAAACTGAACACCCATGTCTGTCGCAATACCGAAAAGAGCTCCGTACACAAATGCGTACCTGAGCATCTTGACCGAAGCATGTCCGTCCTTTGCGATAAGTCCGAGCAGTCCCGTCTGAATCATGAATATCAGTACAATGGATACAGCAGATAAAAGAAAACCGTACGATCCGGGCTCCTTACCCGAATCACGGACAAGAAAGCACAGTCCGCAGAAGCTGAAAAAAGTGAGCAGGATCGCAGGAACTATTGCTTTATGATCTTTTTTGTACACTTCAAAAAACATAAGGAAATTATAGCATAAAACGCTCTGTTTACATATGATAGGTCGAAAGCACAAATATCAGTTTCCAGGCACCGCAGAGGAAAAGAACGGTTCCGGGAACAAGTCCGTATATAACGGGTGCATCATCCTTTTCTCCGGTCGGCGGCAGTCTTAAAAAAGGCATTGCGATAAAGTACCCCGCCGCAAAAAGAAAGCCCTCGAAAGCGGGAGTGATGAATCCGAGAAGCACGCTTGCCGCGGAAAGAGCCGCACACACAAGCACAGTCCCGTACTCCTCTTTCTTACGCGAAAAGAAAACAAGCATCAGAATTCCCGCACATATGATCCATGTCGGAAACCAGGTGACAAATGCGTTCCGCTTATCATAAAGCGAAAGAATCGTGCCTCCCGTAAACGGAGCGATCAGCCTGTCGGGGCGTGCGTAAAAGGAAAATGCGGAAACGGCCAGGAAAAACAGTGCGGAGCTTCCAAGGCCTGACTTAAGCACAAGAGAAGGAACGATCAAAAGTACGATCATCAGGATTACAAGCGCCAGATCAACGATCACATTCCAGCCTTCCCTGGAAAGAGCACCGGTCCTGATGAACAGGGAATATCCCGCACCTGCCGAGGTATTGGTATCGTGAACCGCAAGCACGGAAAGAGCAAATACGATCAGTGCTTCAAGACACAGGATGATATCGATATTTCTTTTTTTCGAAATAAAACCGGTCATCTTCATACCACTATCAGATACATAACCGCAGCCGATGAGGCGAGCAGCATTATGGGAAGAACAAAACGCACCGCATTTTTCTTTTCACGCAGCACTTCGCTTATCAGCGAAACCGATACGGCTTCTATAAGGACACATGTTCCGAATGCGGAACGGTCGGGATAATGCGGTGATGCGATCATGGCGCCGTATGAAAGAAATGCTCCGAGCAGGATCACGGCATTTCCCGTGGAAAGCTTCTTACCAACCACTATCCTGTGTGCGATAAGCGCACCGGCAAGAATCGCAAGCGATGGAAAGAGATAATCTCCCGCCCCTTTAAGCATCTGGAGAAGTCTTTCGGGAAGGGTGAGCGCAAGGTCATCCCCCGAGCCGGTCTTCCTCACAAAATTACCGGGAGCCAGGATGCAGAAGCACGAACCTATAAACGATGTGACCACTCCTTCTATCATCCATATCTTCCTGGAGCGGGGTGCACCGCTGCGTATGCAGACATATGTGACAAGCGCCGCGGCAAGACATGCGGACGGTCCCATGCTCTCGGTGCTCCATCCGGTCACAAGGCCAAGAACCGGAATGAACGCGCAGACAAACGGAATATCTTTTTTGTCCTTATCAAGCACCCTCAGATAAATGATATAGAAAAGAATTATCCAGACCGATGAATAAACATAGTTTGCGCATCCCGCCTGCCAGAGCATACTCATCCTGAAATTGGGGCAGCAGGAGATCAGAAGTCCGAAGGCAAGAGCAAATTCCGAAATGTACTCTGTTCTGTCTTTTGCGGGAAAGCCGCTTCCCGAAGAGATCCTTGCGGCCAGGCACATAAGCGCCGCCAGTGCCAGGGATGTAACGGTGTTTATAACATCGGCGGATCTTTCGCCGCTCATCAAAAGCAGCTGGAGAATACCGTGCGTAAAGGATCTTCCTCCCCAGTTTTTGTAGTGCCAGACCTGGGAACCGAAGATGTCTCCGATGCCGCTCAGAGACTTTCCGCTCCGAAGATCGGTGGAATACCACAGGTCATCCATCATGAAGGGAACTCTCACATTGGACAGAAATAAAAGTAACGCCGCAAGAACGGTCGCAGTCACACAGACAAGTGACAGTACCGCAGCAAGGGGCGTCATCCCGAAGATTATTCTTTTTTCTTTTTCAATCTTTTTCATAGCCGGATATCTTTATAGATTATATATCATATCCGCCAAAAAGTCCTTATATGCGAAAGAACTCCGGCCATTGCCGGAGTCTTTCAAAAGATTTCAGGGGAAGAATGTCCGGATGGAACATCCGTCATCAGTACGGTTCTATGTAATATTCATCTTCGTAATAACCGTAATCGTCATAATTGTAATTTACCAATTCATCTATGGTGATTCCTGTCAGTCTTTCGATCAGCTCTACGGTCCTGCGATCATTGTCTTTAAGATAGATATAGAAGAAATGTGTCGAAGTCGACTCTTCGTTGTAGACCATCTCATACCTGCATATAAGCTGGTATTTATAGATGTTTCCGTCAAGAACGTTTATTCCTTCTTCATCGTAGTTTTTCCTGAACTCATCAAAGTATGTGTCCATCAACTGCTGCTTCTCTTCATCTGTAAAACTGTAGACACGGTTTCCGTAATCGTCCACCAGTTCCACTGACAGAGGATAACCCAGCAGTCCGCAGTTGAGAGGATAATTGATATCCCTGTATTCATCGAGCTTGGAGATCTCAAGGACAAGATCGGGATCGGCCAGCCGGTACGATCTGTAGAAATCAGGACCGGTCTTCCTGTCGGCCTCAAAGTATACGTAACTGATCATTCCCGATCCCGGATACAGATCATTGCCCGTGTAAGTGGTCTTAAGTCCCGTAACCGGATCCTCAATGTAATATGTATAGCCCGAACCGGCAATATACATTTCGGAATACACCTTCTCGGCGCTCAGTATTCTCACAGCCAGTTCCTTCGGGATCGCCACATCACCGTAATGGTCGGAAATGAAACGGTCTTCCGTCCAGCATATATATCCGGGCCTGTCTTCGACAGCTCTGTAGCCACCGCCGGTATCACCCCAGTAGTAATAATCAGGGTTCATACGTATATATGCTTCGGCTATATTGTCCTCCGGAACGATATGGTTGTCGAAATTGATCAGATCGAATAAGAATACGGACAGAATGATCTCTGCGACAATGACACTTCCTATCATCTGACCGATGTGATCGAAAAAGCTTCTGAAGGATTTCTTCTGTATGATCTCCAGAATTCCGAACATCAGAACCGTGAACACTGCCGTTATGACCATGCACCAGAAAACATATCCCTCGTCTCCGATGACATTCTTGACAAGGAGTGCCACATAAAGTCCCGCAAGCATACTGTTCACAAAACGAAGAACGAACTTATATACCTTTCCGATGGTTCCGCTCTCGGCAGCTTCACTTTTTCTTGTCACATAGATCCTGTATGCGACTATTAAATTGATGATGCATACCGCAATGGTCAGTATCAGACATATGACCGTAGAGGGTGAATCGAAATACAGATCCGCCCTGTCCATCCGGTCGGCTATCACAAAACCGTACGTAACGGATGAAACCAGCGGTGACATCCAGCCTATCTCGAGAATATCCAGCGAGGGCCTCCAGAAATTATCAAAAAAGTTCTGGGCCATAAGGATCAGGCACAGATACGCTATGGCAGCATCCAGCCCGAGACACAGCATATTGACCAGGGAATTGAATACGGTTCCCGAGATTGCAGCTGCAAGTACCGCAAGGTTATACACACACATAAATGTGATCAGCGCACCCGCAAACGTCTGCAGGAAGCACGCAAAGGCTGTCGGCATCACCCCGTAAGAACCCAGCCTTGCGGCTACTATGATCAGTGTTATCGCAACGGACACCATAAAGGGCACAAGCCACATAAGAAATCCGTTCAGATAGATGACCGCAAACTGCTTCCCTCTTTTTACGGGAACGGAATTCATCATATCGGTCATGCTCTTATTGAACAGGTGCCTGAAGCCTCCGATGCCCACTATGAGTGCTCCGCATACTGCTATTACGATCTCCAATCCGCCCAGATAACCCCTGAACAGCGTGTCAACGGAGTCCAATGCCTGCCGGACCATCACTTCGGGATCAGTTACATAATACCTGCTGTTGTATCTGGAAAGTATAAAAACCGTCACAAAAGGACCGAGCAGCAGCTGTACAATACCGGAGAGGACAAGCATCCACTTTCTGTGCCTGAGATCCTCGATCATCAGGCTTGCGAATGATATTCCGGTCTTTGCCGCAGGCTCAGTGTTCTGAGTCTTTGCATTATCTTCTTTCATGATTTCCGCCTCTGTTACTGGATTATTATTTGGTGATTCCGGTGAAGTCATATCCCAGCACCTCCGTTTCGCTTATGAATATCTCCTCAAGAGTAAGTGGCAGGACCTCGTAGAACACGGGAACCTGTGACGTGATAACTGTCTCAACCTCCGTACGTCCGCCGCGGATCGTAAGAGTTACCAGGGAGCCCCTGTGCTCTTCGGATATCACCTTGAGATTGTTCCTTACCGTCTCCAGTGATGTGCTGTCCCTGAAGACAACCTGGACCTTGTAAATGCCCAGCTTCATATCCTCCAGATCCTTGGAAAGGATAACTCCTCCCTTGTGAAGAAGTCCCACATATTCGCATATGTCCTCAAGCTCTCTTAAGTTGTGGGAAGCGATCACGGGAGTGATCCCGAACTCTTCCATATCATGTATGAAAAGCCTCTTGACGGCCTGCCTTACGACAGGGTCAAGTCCGTCGAAGGTCTCATCGCAGAGGATATACTTACATCCCGATGCGATGCCGAGCATGATGGCAAGCTGCTTTTTCATTCCCTTGGAGAATGTCTGTATCCTGCGCTTCGGATCCAGAGAAAGGCTCTTCATAAGATCATGGAATCTGTCCGAAGAGAATGTATCGGGATACATGGTCCGGTAAAATCTCTCCATCTCCTCCGCGTTGGATCCCGGGTAATAATACTGGTCATCCGATATGAAGAATATCTTCTGCTTTGCGGAAGGATTTTCATAGACCGGTTCTCCGTCCACAAGGATCTCTCCCTCATCGGGCCTGCAAACTCCGCAGATGCTCCGAAGAAGGGTACTCTTACCCGCACCGTTTGTTCCCACAAGTCCGAAGACCTGTCCCTCCGGCACTTCAATTGTCACTCCCGAAAGTGCGTTTACATCATCGTATTTTTTACTGACGTTTTTTATCTCGATCATCTTACATCCCTCTCGTATGCTTTTCTGACACATTCAAGCGCTTCCTCAAGCCCGACGCTGCATGACATGGCCTTCCCTGCTGCGCTTTCCAGTTCATCAAGCACTTCCTTCTTCAGATTATTCTTCCACTGGGATTCTTCGCTGACATAATTTCCACGCCCCGTTATCGTCGTTATGTATCCTTTTTCCTCCAGAGCTGCATAAGCTCTCTGTACAGTATTGGGATTCACCGACAGATCCATGGCAAGATTCCTTACACTGGGAAGTCTTTCGCCCGGAACAAGACCGCCCTGGGCTATGAGATTCATTATTTTCTCCGCAACCTGTTCGTTCAGCGGCCGCTTGTCCCTGTAATCAAGTACTATCATCTCAACCTCCGATGCTGCTATGGTGTATTAAGACATTTAATACACTTGTGACAATAAAATAACACGGCCAAACGGCCGTGTCAACTGTTATGCTCTGGAAATCACATATTCCGCAAATTTCTCGGGAGTGTTGATCTCCTCCTTTGAAACCTCGGAAGGAGCGATCGAGATGTTAAATCGGCTCTCAACCTCCACCAGAAGATCGAGGTAAGCTATCGAATCAAGAAGTCCCGACTCGAAAAGATCCACATCCGTTTCCTCGAGAACAACCTCGTCATCGCATATTTCCGCAAGCAGCTGCAGTAATTTTTCTTTCATCCGAAAAACCTCCGTAGGGGATCATATGAAACGAGTACATTATCACTCTATTTTTTCAGAGATGCAAGCAGTGCTCTTCTGTCGGTCTTTCCGTTGCCCGTCATCGGCAGCTCCTCGAAAAAGAGAAACTTCTTGGGGATCATATAATCGGGAAGAAAGCTCTTTGCCTCGGCTCTCAGCTCCTGTCCCGCCTTGAATGCGCTCTCCGGCATCTTCTCGGGAATGATGCATGCGGTAAGACTAACGATCTTGCCGTCCTTTTCATTCGGGATGACCGTTGCCTTTTCCACACCCGTAAGCTTCATCAGATTGTTCTCAATATCCTCGAGCTCAATGCGGTATCCGTGGAGCTTGATCTGAAGGTCTATCCTTCCCTGATAAAAGAGCAGACCGTCCCTGAGGTAACCCTTGTCGCCGGTGCGGTATCCCCTTACTCCGTTCTCTTCAAAGAATGCCTTTGCACTCTGCCCGGGCAGATTCCTGTATCCGATGCTGACGGTATCTCCGAGGATTATTATCTCACCGCTCTCGCCTTCGGGAAGATCCTCACCATTCTCGCCCCGTATCCTCAGCTCGCTTCCGGGCTTGATCCTGCCCACGGGGAGCGGATCATATTCCCCGCACACCTCGTCCGTAACGGTCACGTCGGTGATCGCAACGGTGCTCTCGGTGGGACCGTACGTGTTGATGACCTCTGCCTTAGGGAATCTTTCGCGAAGCCTCTTTACGACAACGGGAGGAAGCGTCTCACCGCAGAACAGGAACCTCTTCATTTCCGGCAAAAGCTCCTGTGAAAATCTCTTGTCCGAAAGACACACTTCCGCAAAGGAAGGAGTGGATACCCAGATCCCTGCACCGCTCGATTCCAGCGAGTCCATGAGAAGCCCGATATCCGCCTGTACCTTCTTGGGAAGAACATGCAGTGTTCCGCCGCTGTAAAGACACATATAAAGATCCATGACCGACAGGTCAAAGGAAAACGGAGCCTGGTTCAAAAATACAGGCTTTTCACCTTCCGCAACTCCCGCGCCGAGCCCCATCGCCCAGTGAATGAAATTATCCAGACAGTCTCCTGTTATCTGAACGCCCTTGGGAGTTCCGGTACTTCCGGAAGTGTAGATTATATAGCAAACATCGTTACCCGATATCGCCTTATCCGCAGGCACTCCCTTTGAAGCTTCCGAGGTTATGCGGGTTATCTCTTCAAGCGTTACGCACCCTTCGGGGCCCTCCTCATCGCAGGGACTGAGGATGATCTCGGGCTCCAGGTTTTCTATGATTCCCTTGACTCTGTCGGAGGGAACGGATGTATCAACGGGACAGTACCCCCTTCCCGACAAAAGAGAACCCAGAAAGCATACTATCATCATCGGATCCTTGTGTCCGTATACGACCACGGGAGTATCGGTCTTAAGCTTCCCGTCAAGATATGCCGCAAGGCCTTCCGCCCTGTCCCACAGCTCTTTCCATGTAAGCTTTTTGCATTCCCCGCCGGGGATCGCATACTCGTAAAATACTCCGTCCGGATCACTCTCCGAATGCTGTTTTATTTTCTCAAGAAAATCGGTCATGACTGCTCCAATATAAAATGATATTCTTCAATGCCTTTTTCGGGCTTTATGTGATGCCAGTCGGCAAAGTCCTCTTTTTCGATACCGGATAAATGAGGATTGAAGGTTCCGTGCACGGTAATGCCGTACCTCGAAGCCATTTCCCTTATCCGGATCTCGGAAAGCTCAACTCCCTCGTACAGTTCGGAAGATGCGATATGATCGTACAGCACAGGATACATCGCGGGAAGATAAAGTTCAACGGTAACGCCTTCCTCCGTCAGATGCCTGATGAGATCTTCAAAAAACCCTGCATTATCCTCCGAAAGCGATGCGAATTCCTCGCCGAAGGAATCGATATGTCCGCTCTCTATATACCAGTTCACATCCCCGTCCATCTTCGCGACCGAATCCTGTCCGAGACATGTGTGCCTTCCGTCGGGAAGTATGCAGGGTATGGATTCGGAATCCGCCTCGGAAATGCTTCGTATCTTCTCTTCAGCGGGACTCAGGGCATAACCCCATCCCCATTTTCCGATATATTCCACCGAAGACTGGAAATAGGAAAAGGACAAAAACTCCTTCCAGGAATCATCGGTCTTTTTCTCATCAAGGATCATTGCCGCTTCTTCATAGGGAACTCCGGAAGAAAGCGCGGCTTCAAACCTTCCGTATTCGGCAATGCTGTCGTGATGACCCACTCCCTGATCCGTCCTGAGTATCCAGGGATCAACGCATATGACGACTCTTTCCGGAAGATCACCCTCCGCGTCAAGCAGTCCGACGGCCGCAAGATCGTCCCAGAGATACGCTCCCGAAAGACCGATCACCTGATAGTTATCGTATTCCCAGGGAATGTAAAGAACCGAGCTCGATCCTATGATCACCGTATCGGGATCCCCGGCATCGAGCATGATCTTCTGCAGGAGTCCTTCGTTGTAATCACCCGGGCTGGCGACGATCTCTCCCGCAAGAAGCCTGCCGGCCATCTCGTTTACCATATCGTCGCCGGCAATGTTGGCGGGATCCGCTATTATATTGACACTTATGACGATCGCATAGACAAATGCCGCTATGAGAACGCATTTAAAAATTAACTTCTTCATCCCTCAGAAACCGAAATAGATAAACGACGAAACTCCGAACGCGCCGAATCTTATTATCACATACACAAGTGCAAAATACAGTATCCATCTGACTATAAGAGGTCTCTTTGTTATCACGGTCTCATTTGAGATCTTGTGATACTCCCTGTAGTCAAGAATGAGCTGAATGACGATGAGTACCGTAACAACTGCCAGAACCCTGACACCGCCGAACTCGTTCCACGACAGGTCCTTGAGTCTCTTGGCGGATGCTATCGGGTCTCCTCCCCGGAAAAAGCTTGCAAGGAGTCCCAGTCCCGCAGGATAATCCGCCGCCCTGAAAAACAGCATGCCTATACTGAAGAATATGTATGTCCTTACGGTCTGGAAAGCGATCCACAACGGATTCTCATCCTTAATATGCAGCTTGGCCTTCAGCTTTTTGAACTGAGGTGCGAAAGCCTGTCCGGTCACGATCACAAAGAAGTACCACCAGCCTTCGCCGAATATGTATTTCCACGAATCCCCGTGCCACAGACCCATTGCGGACCAGAGAATGAAAAGAGCGGGGAATGTCGCAATGCGTGCTCCTTCTTTTCCGAAACGGTCCTTACACTTGGTCTTGAGCTTCTTGAAAGGTCCGGTTTTCAAAAGAGGGAACAGTATATAGTCATTGAGCCATGTGCCGAGGGCGATGTGCCATCTCTGCCAGAACTCCTGAAGTGTCCTTGAAAAGAAAGGCGCCCTGAAGTTTTCGGTAAGTGTGATTCCGAAGCACTCCGATATTCCGAGGACAATATCCATGCATCCGGAAAAGTCGAAATACAGCTGGACCGAATAGATCATCGGCATAAGCAGCGCCCACAGTCCCGGGAACTCGGCACTGTTTGAGAACATGCTGTCCACGGGTATCGAGAGTCTGTCGGCGACCACGAGCTTCTTGGCAAAGCCCCAGCCGCATCTTCTTATTCCCCGGGTCACGCGGTCATAATCGAAACGGTGTTCTTCAAAAAGCTTCTTTCCGAGATCCTTGTAACGGCTCATGGGTCCGGATACCATCAGGGGATAGTAGCATACGAAAAGAAGAACCTTGAACGGATTTTTCTCGATGTCCTTATATCCCATATAGCAGTCGATCAGATAGGACAAAAGGCTCATGGTGTAGAAGCTTATCGCGAGCGGTGCGGCTATATGGATATCCGGAAAGATCCCGCCCCTGCCGAAAAGACCGCCCACGGAATTGACCGTATGAACTCCTAGGTTCACATACTTCAAAACGGCAAGGAATATGAGATTTAAGAACAGTGCTCCGAGGAACGCTCCTTTTTTCTTCTTTTTGTCATCGGGGTATTTTTCGAAGACCGAGGTGGCCAGATATACCGCCATGACAGCGGCGACCATATAGATGAATGTATAGGGTCTCGAATTTATGAAAAAGAAAACAAGGCTTCCGGCAAGAAGCCACATCCATTGAAAACGTGTCGGAAGATACCAGTACACTATCAGAAGTACTGCGGTGAATATCAAGAATTTTACATCCGTGATTACCATAAAACACATTCTACCAAAAAACACGCGGATTTTACACATTAAAAAGCCTCCCGGGCGCATTTACGCACGGAAGGCCTTAAGTCCTATCATCAGATCTTGAAGCGGTATCCGACACCCCAGATGGTCTCGATATACTTTGAATCTCCGCTGACATCACCGAGCTTTTCGCGGATCTTCTTGATATGCACGGTTACGGTCGCGATATCACCTACCGATTCCATTCCCCAGATCGTCCTGAAGAGGTCGTCCTTGGTGTAGACCTTGTTGGGATTCTCGGCAAGATATGCAAGGAGGTCGAATTCCTTGGTGGTGAAAACCTTCTCCTCACCGTCAACAAATACCCTGCGGGCGGACTTGTCGATCTTGATTCCGTGGATCTCGATGAGATCGTTATCATTCTTTTTGTTGCCGGCACCGACAAGTCTTTCGTACTGTGCGAGATGTGCCTTGACTCTTGCAACTAGCTCACCGGGAGAGAAGGGCTTTGTAAGATAATCGTCTGCACCGAGGCCGAGACCACGGATCTTGTCGATATCGTCCTTCTTCGCGGAGACCATGATGATGGGAATATCCTTGGCAGCCCTTACCTTGCGGCATACATCAAAGCCGTCGAGACCGGGAAGCATCAGATCCAGTACGATCAGGTCGTAATCATTCTTTTCGGCCGCTTCGAGACCGGTATCACCGCGGTCATAACATTCAACCTCGAAATCATTCATCTCAAGGTAATCTTTTTCGAGATCGGCTATTTCCTTTTCGTCCTCGATTATGAGAATCTTAGCCATAAACATCCTCCTTGTATTTCCTTATGACAAAATGCATGCAGGTTCCTTCCCCCAGCTTTGAAGTGGCCCAGATATGTCCTCCGTGGTCCTCGATGATCTTCTTTACTATCGAGAGGCCTATTCCGCTTCCTCCCTGTGCGGTGTTTCTCGCGGAATCGGATCTGTAGAATCTTTCGAAGATCCTTGTTATATCGTTAACGGCTACACCTTTGCCGTTATCCTCGATCTCGACTATTATGTCATCGCCGCCGTCAAGCACTCTCATGGATATGGTCTTCGAAGGCTTATCCATGTACTTGATGCTGTTTCCGATGATATTGTTGATGACCTTCCTGAGCTGCTCGGGATCCGCGATGATCTTCGTCTTGGAAGGCAGGGTATTGACGTAATTGAATGCGATACCCCTGGTCTCCATATCAAGTCCGACTTCCTCGATACAGTCCTTGAAATAGTCCGTAACGTTGAGCTTGAGGAAATTGTACTTGATCCTGTCGTTCTCAACATTTGAATAGAGAGTCAGCTCGTTTAAGAGCTTGTCCATATCAACAGCTTTATTATATATGGTCCTTAAGTATTTTTCCTGCTTTTCGGGTGTGGATGCGACTCCGTCGAGAATTCCCTCGACATAACCCTTTATCGATGTAATGGGCGTCTTAAGATCGTGGCTTATATTCGAAATAAGCTCACGGTTTTTCTTTTCCTGTTCGGCGCTGCGCTCCTCGTTCTCTCGGAGCCTCATTCTCATGTCTTCGTAATTTCTGAAGAGCTCTCCGACCTCGCCTCTTTCTCCGGTGTGCTCGATGACGTAATCGAAATTACCTTCCCTGACCTGCGTAAGTCCCCTTGAAAGCTCGCTCATGGGATCGAGCATTCCCTTCTTGTTCCAGAAGGTTACGAGAAGTGCGGTGATCAGAAGGATGAGGATCATCGATACAAACATATCGACGGTAAGCTTTCTGTTCATAACGGTATTGGCATTTACCAGGATAAAAAGAGTACCCTTGCCACCGTCGGGAAAAACAAAATCGTACTGTCTTACGAATTCTTCCAGCTCCCCGAAATAAATTCCGGAACCGGCTCCGGTGGAATTGCTTCCGTATTCGGGAAGTCTGTCCCATACCTCGTCGGTCATACGGGAATTGCCCGTAAAATACAGCTCTCCGCCTTTTCTTATGATCAGTGTGCCGGACAGCGAAGCCAGCTCTCCGGACAGATCCTGAAGATACGACTTATCCTCCATACAGGACGGGTCTTCATCAATACGTGCGCAGATTCCGGAATAGAGTTCATCCACCCTGATGACGATGGCCTCCATGTTGCTGCCGAGGTTAAATCCGTCATTTCGGGATACATCAAGCGACATCCTCAGAAGACAAAAAACGATAACCATCATAACCAGCGGTACAAGAGCTACCGCCAGAAACGTTATTACCATTCTTGTATGTATCTTCATGGTGAAAAGTATAGCACAGAAAAATAGTGCCTTTAGAACACGTTGTGAGCAATTTAAAAAATTTTTATAAAAAAGAAGCCTTTAAGGGCCCGTTTCACCGGACCCGTCGCCTGCTTCTTCGGCAGCCTGCTGTGCCAACAGGGAATATACATACGGGAAATACGCATTATAGATGACATTCCTGTTGAACGCGATCTTATTGGCAACTATGGCATTGTGACGCTTGATATAAGCCTCTCCGACCTCTTCGTATCCGGGGTTCGGTGTAAAGACTCCGGTGGAAGCCCTGTAAGAGCCGACCTCAGTCTTCCAGTTATATCCGCTGTCAAAATACAGTCCCTCGGCATCCGAGAGAACATCCCTTCCGATGTAGAGTCTCGAATCCCACTCGCATCCGAAAAGATTCAGGAGCGTGGGAAGGATATCAAGGGGAGATGTGGGCTTGTCGATTATGATGGGATCCATATCCTCAAGGATTCCGCACCATATGACGGCCGTATTCCTGTCACGGTCGAGCTGGGTCTCTACCTTATATCCGTAAAGCTCATCGAGATAGGGAAGATTTCCGAGATATCCTCCGTTTGTAAGACCGTAGGGGAAGTGGTCCGGAGCAAGTGCGATCACGGTATCATCGGCAAGGCCGTTTTCCTCAAGATATTCGAGAGTATACTCCAGAGCCTTCTCCAGTTCGAGCTGGCAGGCGATATATGCCTTAACTGGTTCGGTATATTCGAGTCCCTTCTCTGCACACCACTCCTCGATCCTTTCACGGTTGCGTACGGACATGGCATTTGAAGAGAAGTTGTATCCGCTGTGTCCGCTGACCGTCATGTAATAGATATTGAAAGGCTGGTGATCGGTATAGAGCGGAAGGGTTCCCTGCATCATCTCGAGATCGCTCTCGGGCCATGCCCTTGAGATAAGCTTCTCCATTCCGTTTCCGAATCCCATGAATCCCTCGCTGTAGCCGAGAAGATTATGGGTTATGTTTCTGCTGTAATACAGGTCGTCATTATCATGGAAGGCCATTCCGTAATAACCCATATCCGAACTCAGCATTGCTCCCATATTGGTATAGGATCCCTGAGCCGTCATGGTGAGCATCGAATCGCCGCCCGCAAGAGGCATCAGTCCGAAGATGAGCTCAAATTCTCCGCCGGTGGTTCCCGCGGTTGCCTGCTCGTAATAATCGGTAAAATTGATTCCCTTGGTGGTAAGTCTGTAAAGGGCGGGAGTAAGCTCGGGATCAATGATGCTCGAGGAGAATGCTTCCGCACAGAAGACTATAAGGTTCTTTCCCTCGAAAAGTCCGGTGTACTCATTCTTTGAAGAAGGAGTAAGGGAAGCGACATACGCATTCATATTCGAATAAGCGCCGCCGGCTTCGGCAAGTGCCGCAAAATCTATATCATATGCATTTACGCCGTATACTACGGGCTCTGCCACGGTTACGGTTCCGTCATCATTTCCGGATACGGACACATCCGTGGTTACGGGAACGGGAACTTCGATCGGATCGGGATAATCAACGATGACGAACTCACTCTCGGTAACCGTGGAATTGCCTATGTTTTTCACATCAAGTGCGACCGAGCCCGCAAGTCCGAGATCTACTACGGAATTCTGGAAGCTGTACTTCGGTCCGAGCTTCTCCTTATCGATCACGCCCGCATAAGACATGATGAAAAGGGATGAAATCGCAAGAAGCAGTACTCCCGCAGGGATAAGTCCCGCAACAAAACGCCTTCCCCTGTTGGAAAGAGGTCCTCCGCAAGGCTGTTCCATTGTCCTCGGAGAATCGTCTTCCTCCTCTGCCTCGGAAAGGTCTATCATCTCGATACCCTTTACCTTTTCGGGAACGGGGAATGACTTTTCTATCATCCTTGTGCGCCTGATGCCTTTAACCAGTCTTCTTCCGAATATTATCCAGCAAACGGTCGGAACGAGAAAAAGAAGGATGTGGGAGATTCCGTCAAAGCAGAAGATAAGCGCCCTGATATCTCCGGCAAATCCCTTGAGTGCGTCGGTGGCGGCATTGAGTATGGTATTGATATCGTAGAATACGCTGAATTCTCTCTGAATGAAAAATTCGATCAGAAACGAGACCGTGGAGACCAGAAGGGCCAGTGCCGCGGTGATGCGTGCAAGAACGCAGGGAAGCATGTAAATGAGAAATGCAATTATGCTTCCGGTTATAAATGATATCGCAAGCATCCTTACTACGGATGCGTCTAACACTATCGCTGAAACCGAGTATTTAAATACCAGCTCCATGTAAAAGAACGACAGTCCGAAAAATAAAGTAAGTCCCAGTGCAGTCAGAGGGTACGATGCTTTCTTTTCGACGGTTTTTTCAGATATTGATGATTCTTTCCTGCTCATTGTAAGTACTTTCCGTTCTCAAACAGATGCCTTCGGGACCACGATCCCAAAGGCATCGAAGTAAAACTATTTATCAGCCGTGAAGGCCTCTTGACTGACGGTCCATATCCTCTACGACGATATCGTAGATCTCGCCGAGGCTTCTGCAATACTCAAGTATCTTCCAGGGCTCGTTGGTATGAAAATGGATCTTGACGAGTTCCTCGTCACCTGCGGCAACAAGGCTGTCACCGACAAAATTGGCGGTGATATAATCCCTGATCACATCCTCATCGAGATCCTCGTTCTCGCTCTCGATGAGAAGCTGTGTGTCATATCTGAATTCAATACTCTGTTCCATTTTTAATTCCTTTCCTTATATCAGATTCTGGGAAGCATATCCGCAACAAGCTTTGCGCAATGAGCGGCTGCAGCCTTTTCAAATGCCGGATAATCCTCTTCAGCCGAACCGTCTGCCTTGTCGGAGATAGCCCTTATGATTACAAAGGGAATCTTGTTAAGGTATGCTCCGTGTGCGATCGACGCACCTTCCATCTCGGTACAGTCGGCTTCAAAATTCTTTATTATCCTGTCCTTTACCTCGGAACTGGATACGAACTGGTCACCGCTGGCAACTCTGCCGATGCGGTAGTTGAGGTCGGGCTGGGTCTCTTTGATGGATTGCTCCGCAGCTTCAATAAGATGGGCATCTGCGGGAAACTCCCTGATGCCGAGCTGGGGAACCTCTCCTATCTTGTACGAAAAAATAGTGACATCGACATCGTGATGAACGGCATCCTTCGAAATAAGTATATCGCCGATGTTCAGATCGTTGTTGAGCGATCCCGCAACACCTGTATTGATGACATGGGTCACCTTGAAATCATCACACAGGATCTGTACACAGAGTGCGGCATTTACTTTACCGATACCGCATCTGACGACAACAACATCGGTGCCTCCGATGACACCTTCGCAGAACTCCATGCCTGCTTTCTTTTTGACGGAGATACCCTCTATCTGTCTCTTGAGGGCACTGACCTCCAGTTCCATTGCACCGATAACGCCAACTTTAGTCATACTCTCCCCCTGTCGATCACTGTGGATAAATAAGTCTGTCCTCGGTAATGCCGTACAGAACATTGTTCAGATATTTATTGGCAAGGAAATTAGCCATCGGAAGATTCTGATCGAGGTAATTTCCGCAGTCCTTGGCGGTAGCGCCGGGAATCTCTCCTTCGAAATCCCTGATGAACTCATACATTTCGGTGAGAAGGGTAACAATGTCCCTGCTCTCAAGATCACCCGCAAGAAGAAGATAAAATCCCGTTCTGCATCCCATGGGTCCGAAATAAACAACCCTGTCCTTCCACTCAGCGTGGTTTCTGAGATAGGTTGCTCCGAGATGCTCGATCGTGTGCATCTCTGCGGTGTTCATGACGGGCTCCTCATTGGGGCTGGTCATTCGGATATCGAAAGTGGTAACGGTCTCGCTTCCGATATGGTCTTTTCGTGATACATAAACTCCGGGCTGAAGCTTTATGTGGTCAATTGTAAAGCTGGCTATTTTTTCCATATATAATCTCCTGAATCAGAGTCTGGTTAGTTATATAAAACCGCAGATATTCTACCATAAAAGGCTTGTTTTTTAAACAGCGGTTTTTTCGGTCATTCTGATCTCATAATCACCGGAAGACATGGGACGTGCAAAGACATAACCCTGGATCATGTCGCAGCCCTGTTCGGCAAGAAACTCGACCTGCTCCCTGTCCTCAATTCCCTCCGCAACGGTGAGCATGTTCAGCTTTCTTGCAAGCTTGATGGTCTCGGAAACAACAACCCTTCCTCTTTCGCCCGCATTTTCTCCCCTGAAGAACTCGGCATCGAGCTTGAGAACATCCAAAGGCATATCCTTGAGCGAATTCAGCGAGGAATAACCGGATCCGAAGTCATCCATGGATACCTTAAAGCCGTATTCCTTGAGTCTGTTGATCGTCCTTACCAGTGCGTACTTGTCATCGAAGAAAGCACTCTCGGTAAGCTCTATCTCGATAAGGTTTCTCGGAGCGCCGACCGCATCAACGGTATCTCTTATCTGCTCGGCAAGATCGGTCTCTATGAAATGGGCTCTCGAGATATTGACCGATACGGGCACGCATTCGAAGCCCTTGTCAAGCCATCTCTTCTGGTCCCTGGCGACATTCGAGAGCATGTAATGGTCGATATTCGTGATAAATCCGTTCTTTTCGAAGATGGGGATGAACTTTCCGGGTGCAATGAGATTTTCCCGGCCCTCATCATCCGTATGCTTCCATCTGATGAGTGCTTCCGCACCTTTGAGAGTACTTGTTACGGGATCGTATTTGGGCTGGTAATAGACCATGTACTCATCATTCTGAAGGGCAAGACGGCAGTTGGCCTCGACCCAGTCCTGCCACTTTCTTTCTTCGATAAGCGTAAGATCGAAATATGCTATTCCGGAATCTTCCTTGTCTCCGAGGGTTCCCCTTGCCGTGCAGGCATTGTTGTATTCCTGCTCTATGTCTATATCCCTGCGGCGGACAACACGTCCGGCCGAATCCCTCATGGGAGGAAGGATGACTACTCCGGCCTGATATGTGAAAGCATGGACTTCGTTGAATCTTTCAAGATCCTCAATCAGCGAATTAAGCCTTGCCGTAAGAGCGTCCGTATCCGGTGCTTTGAGAAGGAGCATGAATTCCTTGGGTGCTCCGTGAGCATTAAGCTCTCCTCTGGTGATATGCTTATCGATACATTCGCTGATACCGCGGAGAACGGCCTCACCCTCCGCAACGGAATGGCACGCACAGTAGGTGGTGTACTTAACGAAGATCAGGTTTACGATCGCATACTGATTTGATGCGGTGAACCTGCTTTTCAATACGCTGTCACCCTTATAGAAGAACCAGGTCCTGTTCTTTCCGGCGGTCACTATATCCATGAAGAGCATCTTCAGGGACCTCTTTCTGGAACGGATCTCCCTTACCATGTTCACTATGAACATATTGAATATGGTAAAGAACATTACGATGAGCATTACAACGACGAGCGCGAGCATCGACAGATCGCTCATCTTGAAGGTGAGATATCCCTTTCCGATAAATATCTCTTTTCCCTTATTGACCCTGCATCCCATCCATACGGGAAGTCTGAGCTGGAACTTGGATGTGACGTCAACGTAGAATCCGATGGTCTCGAAATGTTCCTCTTCATCCGCATCGGTCAGGGTAAGTATCTCGGAATCGTAATCCTCGTCATTCATCCCGTTCAGAGTCGCAAAAACCTTGACCAGTTCAATATTGACATTCCCGTTCCTGCCTGCGCTTATGAACGGGTAATCCTCATCGGGATATATGATGACCGATTCGGTAATTCCCGAAAGAGCAATCTTTCCGCTGTCATCATCGCAGGTATTGCCCTTGTCACCATAGATAAGCTTTCCGGACTTATCGCGGATTATGAATTCCTTTTCCGATTCTTCCAAAAGAGCCCATACGGATTCCCCGGTTTCTTCGGTAAGGCTTCTGTCGTAGATCCTGGCCATGTAGGATACGGATTCATACTCCGATGCAAGCTTTGCCTGTATGACGTAATAACCCAGTATCCCCAGGATATATGTGAGCATTGCGCCCGCAAATGCAAAAAAGATCAGATACACGATGATGGACAGCCAACCGTGACCCTTTTTCAGGCTTTCGATCTTTTTGAGATTCTTACTCTTCATTCAAAGTTTTCCTTTATACGAAATATCCTACCTGCGCCTTCTGTCCTTGCCGGAAAAATGTACTGACGAACTATTATTATATCTCTATTTACAGGCCTTATCAAATCCGCGGGGCGATCATTCATCCCCCTCGAGCATTTTCATATCCCGGTCATCCTGTTTGTTCATTTCATTCATCAGGATGATATTCTCTGTATCTTCTATCTTCATCGGAAGCGTTGTGATGTTAAACTTTTCGGCTAATTCCGCTGCTCCGGGATCGTCCGAATTGAGATACCGGGTCCACAGGCACAATCCGCCGTATACGGTACAGACCAGTGCGAACAAAAGGAAAAACGTGATCGCAAATCTTCCGCTTTCCCACATAATAAAATCAAATACCAGCGCGATGCCCGTATAGATCAGTCCGTTGCGCGATTTAAGTCTGATATCCTTAAGCTCGCTCCGGTAGATCTCCAGCATTCTTTTCATATGGACGGTATCTTTTTCGGCTGCCGCTTTATACTTTGATCTGGGCTGTTTTCTTGTATAGTCCTCGGGCTCGGTTTCCGTTACGGACACATTCTTCCGCAAAAAGAAAAACAGTATTGCAAGAGCCGCCATGCAGGCCAAAACGATCGGGATAATACTTTCCATATTACCCAGATTCTTTATCAGTCCGCATAGACACACTATCAATAATGCAGCTCCGAATATCACGGAGCCCGGAATATTTGCTTTCCTCATCTACCTTCCTTTTCACAATTTGTAAGATGATACTGCCATGTCAATTATATCAAAGATCATTCCGATAATCCGACATATAATATTTTACGTCCACGGAAAGCTTAGCATCTCCCGCAATCCGGCCTGTAAATGGTACGGAATGGCAAAGAATGATATAATTAATGGTGTGGTGAATGCCCGGAACGGGCGGAGGTATAAATGAAAAATGTAAGACTCGGAAGAACTGATATAACCGTACCGCAGAACGGATTCGGAGCTCTGCCCATCCAGAGAGTGAATTTGGACGAAGCGGTTAAGATACTCCGGAAGGCTTATGACGGGGGAATGAGATTCTTTGATACCGCAAGAGCATACAGCGACAGTGAGATAAAGCTCGGCGCTGCCTTCGGGGACGGATATGCGGACCGGGATAAGATCATTATCGCTACCAAGACTACCGCCAAGAAACCGGAAGACTTTTGGAAGGATCTTGAGACCTCCCTTACAAATCTCAAAACGGACTATATAGACATATATCAGTTCCATATGATGGGGGAATGCTGGAAGCCCGGTGACGGAAGCGGTATGTATGAATGCATGCTTGAAGCCAAAAAGCAGGGAAAGATCCGCCACATAAGCGGAACGGCACACAAGATCGGTGTGGCAAGGGAGATTGTGGAATCGGGTCTTTACGACACTCTCCAATATCCCATCAGTTATCTGGCGGATGATAAAGAGATCGAACTGATAAAGCTCTGCAATTCGAATGATGTGGGTCTGATCTGCATGAAGGGCCTGGCCGGCGGACTGATAACGGATTCAAGGGCCGCCATGGCATTCGTCTCACAGTTCGACGGAGCCGTGCCCATCTGGGGAATACAGCGCGAAAGCGAGCTGGATGAGTGGCTCTCCTATATGGATGAAACCCCGGAATACAGCGGAGAGATAAGAGATTTTATAGAAAAGGACAGAGAAGCCCTTTCGGGCGAATTCTGCAGAGGATGCGGATACTGCATGCCCTGTACCGTGGGTATACAGATCAATCAGTGCAACAGGATAAGTCTGATGCTGAGAAGAGCTCCCAGCTCGGGATGGCTCAGTGAATACTGGCAGGCCGAGATGGAGAAGGTAAAGTCCTGTGTGGAATGCGGAGCATGTCTTCCCCGTTGCCCTTACGGTCTGGATATTCCGGAACTGCTCAAGAAAAATCTCGAGGATTACCGCAAGGTACTCGCCGGGGAAGTATCAGTCCGGTAACGATCAATACGATCAGTCCGGAATTATAAGCGGTGGATTGTTCGCATCGAACAATTTTATACAATAGTGTATCCTTCCTCAGACAGCACACTTAAAGCCCTCTCGAAGTTTTCCGCCTTTACAAGAATATAATCGGTGTTAAAAGTTGATACCGCAAATATTCCGATGTTATTCTCCGCGAGTATTCCCGATAGTTTCGATAAGATTCCGATCAAGGAAAAATCGAGAATGCCCTGAATACGAAACCCTTTCCATCCATCATCACGCTCAGTTGTTTTTGCCGGTGAATCTTCCGTCTTACAAACCAAAGAAATTTCATCATCTGTTTTTCCAACAAAGAAAAAATCTGTTGTCAGATCTATGTCCGTAATCGCCTCAACCTTGCAAACGGTCAGATCATATTCAAGTTTCTTCAGTTCCATCTGTCCCTCCGTTTACCATTGTTTGTAAAACCAAAAGATAATACAAATGCTTTAGGAATTATGTCCATAGTCAACTCGATTTGATAAGCATCATGATATCTATCAGTAACTGCTTTCAGAAGAGCGCCCCTTGCCCCGCCTGCTCAGAAAACCGAAATATTATAATTATGTTTCATCTATATAAGTATTGATTTCAATAGGTGTTTTTTCTATTAAAACCTTAAAAGCCTGACTTGTCCTGATTCAAGAATACTTTCTTCCAATTGCAATTCAACTAACTGATTAGGCACATTTGCCTTTTGATATAAAACCTTATTCTCCTCAAAAAGATCAGTTATCATAACATGCATTTCTCTTTTCATGAGAAAAACTCCCATGGGGGTGCGGACGTTTTTTTAGACACCCACACCTATCCTCCTTCTGTATTCTAGAGGGCTGAACCCTCCGAGTGTAGATTTGATTCTGCTGGTGCAATACCAGTTGATATAATCGTTTAATTCTTTGATAAACTCTGAGATGCTGTAGTCATCCCAGTTATAACCGTAAAACATTTCATTTTTGAGATGTCCGAAGAAGCCTTCACAAGCTGAATTATCCGGAGAGCATCCTTTCTTCGACATTGATCTTGTCAGGCCGGCGTCGGTAACGATCTGAATCCATTCAGGCCATCGGTAATGACAACCTCTGTCGCTGTGAATGATCGGCTTTTCATTAGGCTTTAGTGTTGAGATTGCTTCCTTGATCATGTCGTTGGCAAGTTCCGCGTTAGGCGATGTTCCGATCGTCCAACTGACAGGCATACCATCAAGGCAGTCTATAACCGGTGAAAGATAAACCTTACCTGCCTTTATTGAGAACTCCGTTATATCCGTGATCCACTTTTCGTTTGGTTTATCCGAATGAAAGTTTCTCTTCAAAAGATTAGGTGCGGCCGGAGATATCTCTCCCTTATAAGAATTGTACTTTCTACGGCGGGTGCGCTTTACGACGAGATCACATTGCTTCATGAGTCTTCGGATCACCTTTTCGGAAACAGTGATCCCGTCTCTTTTCAACAGCATATGGATCTTGCGATAACCGTAGGCATCATAGTTTTTGTGGAATAATTCAGTGATGCGATCGCGCAACTGATTATATTTATCTTCTGCATGGATCAACGATTCCTGATAATAGTAACTGCTTCTGGATATGTTCATTCTCTTGCAGAGTTTCGACAGTGAGTAAGAATTTTTCAGGGCGTCAATTATCACTGTCTTTTCGCAGTTCTTCAGAGCTGCCTGATTGACGCCGGGGTCTTTTTTTATTACATTCAGTGTTTCTCTGAGGATATCTATTTCCATTTGCATATCCATCATTTGAGCTTTTAAAGCTTCGATGTCTTTTGCGTTTTGGATACTCTCAGGAGATCTGGATGATTCAGTATCAGATTTGTTCATCAGACCAACAAGCCCTTTCTCCAGGTATTTCTTGTGCCAGGTAAGAATGGCGACACTGGAATAACCTATTTCTTCTGCTACTGATTTTAATGTTTCTCCGTTTTCATAGCAACGTCGAATTGCATCGAGTTTAACATCGATAGGCGCCTTGATATGTCTTTTGTGAGATTTAGGAACTACAACTTCAGGATGTTGATGAACCCAGTAAGCCAGGGTTCCTCGAGATGGATACCCTAAAGTTTCTACTACTTTAGGCAAAGATTTTAATTTACGATACAATATGAGTGCGGCATGAACTTGTTCTTTGGTATAACGTGATGCCATAGTTTTTTCTCGGCGTCAAAGTGTCCAGGATTTTGTCCGCACCCCCTGCGGGAAAAGGAACATCAAAGATCTCATTTGATGATCTGAAAAAAGCAGCAGAAACTCAAAACAAGAGTGCTTATTGAAATTATTTGCTGCTACACAATCATTTGTCTATGTTTGGGGAGATGGATTGGATATATCAATTGGCCTGTTTATTCCAGAGAAACTTGCATGGCAAGTCCTGACAGAATACATTAACGACAGGACATTTAGCAAAGACACCCAATGGATTATGTCTGCAGACATTCCTGAAGGCGGTAATTATATATGTTGATTTATAATTAACAC
>JAFWUY010000099.1 GCA_017524035.1 Lachnospiraceae bacterium
ATATGTATTTTAACTATATCCTCAATATGTTGTGGTATATATAAGTCCTTATGTGAAACCTTTTTTAGAAACCACTACTGATTGTTTCACGTGAAACATTCCACCCCAAAATCTAGAAATTGTTTCACGTGAAACATAAGAATCTAGTATCAATATAATAGGAAGAATTTCGAAATAACTATATATGGTATAGAAGTCCTACCCTATCACAAGGGTTTCTTGGAAGGAGTTCCGGGTTTTCTCGGATACGCCTTCGGACAGGGTCCTTCTTTTGAAATAATGACCAGGTCCCTTACCATATCACTGTCCGGCAGAGAAAACTCGTCCTCTTTTACAACGGATGAATTTAAAACAGATAATGCATGAGCGGAAGCTTCCACTTCCGATGATCCTTTATCAGATTTATATGCTATAAAAGTACCACCGGTTTTTACAAAAGGAAGACACAGTTCACACAGAACGGGAAGATTTGCCACGGCACGGGAGACACATATATCATACTGCTCCCTCATGGATGAAATATGTCCCGCTTCTTCAGCACGTCCATGATAAGTAGAAATATCTTTCAATCCGAGAGCATATATTACCTCTTCCAAAAAATTCAATCTTTTTTGCAATGAATCGAACAGGGTAATATTCAGCTCAGGAAAAATTATCTTTAAGACCATGCCTGGGAATCCTGCACCGGTACCGACATCTATCACGGATTTTTTTCCGGACATATCAATATCCCTTACTATGGTAACCGAATCAATGTAGTGTTTTACTATCACCTCATCAAATTCTGTTATCGCGGTAAGGTTAAGTGACTTATTGGTCTCAGTCATCATCTCATAATATGTATCGAGCTGCTTTACCTGATCGTCAGATACAGATATGCCATACTGAGACAGATATGAAATTAATTTAGAATAATCATGCATATGTTTATGACACACGTGTCATTTTATTAATGGCCGAGTTTTTGTCTGTTGATCTTTTCGAGATAAACCAGAAGTACCGATATATCTGCAGGTGAAACACCGGATATACGTGAAGCCTGTCCAACAGATACGGGTCTGAATTCCTTCAGATGCTGTCTTGCTTCAATGCGAAGCGAAGGAACATCATCGTAATCAATATCTTCGGGAATGAGCTTTACTTCCAGTCTCTCCTGTTCCTTTACCTGTTTTTCCTGACGCTTGATATATCCTTCATAACGGATCTCAATCTGTACCTGCTCGGTCACATCATCCGGAAGAAGCGGTCTTTCGGGATCGAGAGGTGCAAGCTTTTTGTAATCAAGCTCCGGTCTGCAAAGAAGAGATGCCAGTGAAGTTGCGGTGGAAAGCGGTGCGGAACCTATCGATTCGAGATACTTACATGTCTCACTTCCCGCTCCGAGCATGACGCTCTTTAATCTTTCTATCTCCGCATCTATGGATTCTTTTTTCTTTAATATGCCGTTATAAATTTCATCGGAAATAAGACCGATGCGGTGTCCGTACTTTCTGAGTCTGAGATCTGCGTTGTCCTGTCTTAAGAGAAGTCTGTATTCCGCTCTCGAAGTCATCATACGGTAGGGTTCTCTGTTATCCTTGGTCACAAGATCATCAATGAGAACTCCGATGTAGCTTTCACTTCTTTTGAGAACCAGAAATTCTTTTCCGAGAATTTCCATCGCAGCATTGACGCCCGCAACAAAACCCTGTGCAGCTGCTTCTTCGTATCCGCTGCTTCCGTTGAACTGGCCGCCCGCAAAAAGTCCCTTTATCTTTTTGAATTCAAGATGGGGATAGAGACATTTTGCATTGATGCAGTCATACTCTATTGCATATGCATTTCTTACGATCTTGCAGTTTTCAAGTCCGGGAACGGTTCGGTACATCGCAAGCTGTACGTCCTCGGGAAGTGATGAACTCATTCCGTCAACATACATCTCATCGGTATATAAACCTTCGGGCTCGATGAAAACCTGATGTGATTCCTTCTCGGAAAACTTTACTACTTTATCTTCTATGGAAGGACAATACCTGGGACCGGTGCCTTCGATGATTCCCGCATATATCGGAGATCTGTCGAGGTTTGCCCTGATAATGTCATGTGTCTTTTTATTCGTATGTGTAAGCCAGCATGAAACCTGTTCTTTCTGTATCGTCGCAGGGTCCGTTGAAAAAGAAAAAGGAACTATTACTTCGTCACCCTTCTGTTCTTCCATCTTGGAAAAATCAATAGTCTTTCCGTCCATTCTCGCGGGAGTTCCGGTCTTGAAACGTCTGAGCTCGACTCCGGCATTCCTCAATGAATCGGAAAGATGAGTCGCTGCCTGAAGTCCGTTGGGTCCCGTGTAGGTAATTGACTCACCGGTAAGACATCTTGAATTCAGATAAACTCCCGTACAGAGAACAACCGCTTTGCAATTGTATCTGGCACCGGTCTGTGTCACTACACCGGTCACGTACTTTTCATACGATCCTGTTTTTTCATCGGAAGGGATCTCTTCCCAGAGAAGCTCGCAGACCTCGGCCTGTTTGATCGTAAGATGCTCCTGGGATTCGAGGACCTTTCTCATAGATCCCGAATAATCCCTTTTATCCGCCTGAGCCCTGAGTGAATGGACCGCAGGACCCTTTGATGTATTGAGCATCTTGCTCTGTATAAAAGTCTTGTCGATATTCTTGCCCATCTCTCCGCCGAGAGCATCAAGCTCCCTTACAAGATGACCCTTTGATGATCCTCCTATATTGGGATTACAGGGCATGAGTGCGATACTGTCGACACTTACGGTAAAAACAACAGTCTCAAGTCCGAGCCTCGCACATGCAAGTGCGGCCTCGCATCCCGCGTGACCCGCTCCGACTATCGCAACATCAATATTAAATTCCGCACCTCTGCATTTAAGATCCATTTTATTTGCCCATACAGAATTTTGAAAAGATCTCATCGGCAAGATCGTCACCGAGTTCTTCGCCTATGATGAGTCCGAGTTTTTTATATGCGTTGTAGAGATCTCCGCAGTAAACATCGATCTCCACACCCGATTCTATTCCTTCTTTTACACCGGATAAACATTCAAGCGCATCAGCCAAAAGCTCCTTATGTCTGAGTCCTGTGATGACAACATCCGACTTCGATGTTATATCGCCTGATAAGAATCCCGCTCTGACAGTGCGTTTCAGGTCTTCAAGTCCCTGTCCGCCCGAAGCACTCATAATGATGCAGGGATATTTTTCAAAAAAATCTTCTTTTGAAAGAGAAGAGATTTCCTTATCCGCAGACTCCTTCAGATGATTGTAAACATCATCCGGCCTTACCATAAGTGTCTTATCCGCTTTGTTTAATATGATGATAAGCTTCTTCCTATAAACCGCAGAAAAGATCTGCATTATCTCGGTCGTAAGATATTCGGATCCGTCGATCATAAACAGAATAAGATCTGCGTTTTCCGCTGCGGTGAACGCTCTCTTAGTTCCGATAGATTCGATAACATCATCAGTATCCCTGATACCTGCGGTATCCGTTACTTTCAGGAGAATATCATCAAGTCTGACATACTCTTCTATAGTATCCCTTGTTGTTCCGGGAATATCGGAAACGATAGCCCTGTCATGTCCCGTAAGCAGATTCAGGAGTGAAGACTTGCCCGAATTTGGACTTCCCACAATACAGGTTGCGATTCCTTCCCTTACGAATTTACCGGAATCATAGGATCTTATCATTTCGGATATCCTGTCCGAGATTCCGGCTACTGTAGCTGATAATTTTTCTTCATATCCCGTAAGATCGTAATGCTCGGGATCGTCTATCGCGGATTCGATATATGCCGTCTCATAGAGGATCTTTGCCCTCAGATCCTTTATGGCTTCGGAAACCCTTCCGGACATCTGATCCCTTGATGCTCTAAGCGCACCTTCGGATCTTGAGGAGATCAGATCCATTACTGCTTCCGCCTGTGCAAGATCCATTTTGGAATTGAGAAATGCTCTCTTGGTAAATTCACCGGGTGCGGAAAGAACAGCTCCGTGAGAAGTCACCAGATCGAGTACCTTCTTTAAAAGAAAAACTCCGCCGTGGCACTGGATCTCAACGGTATCTTCTCCCGTATAAGAATGCGGAGCCTTATAGAGTAAGACTATACATTCATCAAGGATCTCATCCGAATCAAAAACATAGCAATGCCTGAAAGTACCTGCTTCCATCTTATCAAGAACAGATTCTTTCTTTTTATCAAAAAGTATTTCGGAGCATATCTTAACTGCATCGGGGCCGCTGACCCTGATGATACCTATTCCCGATTCGGAAAGTGCGGTCGATATCGCTGCAATTGTCTTCTGAAGATTATCGGTCATTTTACAAAATAAAGGCCACAGCAGTCGCCATGGCCCTTAACACAAATACTTATTCAGCCATTTAAGACTAAGATCAATACCTCTTGCCTCTGCGGCCGCGGTTATAATCACCGGTAGGCTTTACTCCGTCCTTGAGCGCTACGATGATATGTCTGTCCACACCTTCACCCTCACTGTAGGTATAAACATATTTGTTATCCTGAAGTGCGGAGTGGATGATCCTTCTTTCATAAGGATTCATAGCTTCGAGCTCATAAGGGCGTCCGGTACGCTTAACCTTGGAAGATACATTCTTTGCGAGATTTTCAAGAGTTGCTCTTCTTCTCTCCCTGTAATCCTCGGTATCAACCTTTACTCTGATATACTGTTCGCTTTCCTTGTTAACTACAAGGCTTACAAGATACTGGAGTGAATCGAGGGTTGCTCCTCTCTTACCGATAAGGATTCCCATGTCGCTTCCGACGATCTCGATATCAAGTGCATTCTCACTGAGTTCGAATGAGGTCTTCATGGAAGCTTCAAGTCCCATAGCCTTAAAAACATCCTCGAGGAATTTAACGGCGATCGATTCATACTTTGCGGGATCGGATACGGGAATGATCTTTTCGGAGGACTGCTTTTTGGGAGCTTCTTCCTTTTTGGTTTCCTCTTCCTTAACTTCCTCTTTTACTTCAGCCTTCTTATCTTCGGCTGCTTTTTCTTCCGCGATCTGTTCGTCTGACTTAACTCTTGCTTTGATGACTGCATTCTTGGCGCCGATTCCGAGGAATCCCGAAGAACCTTCGTCTACTACAACATAATCAAGTCTGTCACTGGTAACACCGAGATCCTGACATGCATCGGTGATCAGATCGTTTACCGTTTTGCCTGTATATTCTTTATATTCCATGATTGGTGACCTCACTTACTGTTTCTCTTATTAAATTCGCTTACCATATTTGCTTTGGCTGCCATTGAACCCGGTGCATAATCAAGAGGTTTCGTAACATCATCACCTTTGACATCACCGGATGCATCCTTATTGACATAGGAAGCCTTGCTCTGGATGCTTCGGGTATTCATTGCGGCGTATGCCTGCATTCTTTCCTGATTTGCCTGAAGCTTTTCAAGCTTTTTCTCGCTCTTTTCTTTATTTTTCTCGATAAGCTCTTCAAAATCAATCTTGTCGATACGCTTGTTCATGATGATCTGGATGATAACACGGACAACAGCGTTGGCAATCCAGTAGATACCGAGACCGGTGGGGAATGAGAAACCGATCCATACCGACATAAGAGGCATCATCACATTCATGGTCTTCATGGTCTGTGCCATCTGATCCGCCTGTGAATTATCTCCCGCAGGCTGTGACTGGGTCGGAGCAAGCTTGATGGAAAGCCACTGGGTGAAACCGGATATAATCGGAACAAGGGCAGCTGCGATCACCAGCAGATATGCATGTGATGCAAAGCTTTC
>JAFWUY010000100.1 GCA_017524035.1 Lachnospiraceae bacterium
CGTTATACCGATCATCTTTGCATCATCTATAATGTCGTTCCCGTCGATCATCATCGGCTTTACGGGTAAGTCGGCAACGGGCTTCTGGGGCAGAGTCCTCAGCTGCTTAAGCTCAAGCAACTGGTTCGATCCCAACAACTGGCTGCCGACGATAGGTGTTGTTATATACATTCTGCTCGTGGTATTCTTCGCATACTTCTATACATCCATCACATTCAATCCGATGGAAGTATCGAACAACCTGAAGAAGCAGGGCGGATTCATTCCGGGAATCAGACCGGGCGCACCTACGACCGAGTATTTAAATGATATGCTTAAATACATCATTTTCATCGGTGCTGCAGGACTTTGTATCGTAGCGATCATTCCGTTCATATTCAACGGAGTGTTCAATGCTTCGGTTTCATTCGGCGGAACCTCGCTGATCATCATCGGATCAGTCACGCTTGAGACGATCAAGCAGGTAGAATCCATGATGCTCGTACGAAATTATAAAGGTTTCTTGAATGATTAATTAGAGTATGCTATATTCAAGGCTGTGGATTTTTCCACAGCCTTGGTTTGCATGAAACACAAAAAAACAGATTTACCGCATGCGCGGTTATTTTTGGAGGATCTTATGAAGATAATTATGCTTGGCGCCCCGGGAGCGGGTAAAGGAACACAGGCGAAAAAGATCGCGGAAGCATACGGCATCCCGCACATCTCCACCGGAGATATTTTCCGCGCCAATTTAAAAGAGGGAACAGAGCTTGGTCTTAAAGCTAAAACATATATGGACAAGGGAGAACTTGTTCCTGACGAACTGACATGCGATCTTGTTGTGGACCGTATTTCAAAGGATGACGCCAAAAACGGATATGTCCTTGACGGCTTTCCGCGTACTATCCCCCAGGCGGACGCTCTTACAAATGCGCTCAATGCCAGAGGAGAAAAAGTGGATTTCGCCGTTGACGTTGATGTTCCGGATGAGAATATCATCAACAGAATGGGCGGAAGAAGGGCATGCGTAGGCTGCGGCGCAACCTATCACCTGATGTTCGCTCCGCCGAAAAAAGAGGGCATCTGCGACGTATGCGGAAAGGAACTGATCCTTCGCGACGATGACAAACCCGAAACGGTAGGAAACAGGCTCCGCGTTTATCATGAGCAGACACAGCCGCTTATCGACTACTATACAAAAGCCGGAGTGCTTCATACAGTAGACGGAACGCAGGATATCGACAAAGTATTTGAAGACATCAAGGGAATCCTCGAGGCTTAAGATCATGGCTGTAACAATTAAATCACCAAGAGAGATCGAGCTTATGCGCACATCCTGCAAATACCTTGCGGAGATGCATGATATGCTTGCAGAAGTTATCGCGCCCGGCATTTCGACATGGGACATAGATGCCATAGGAGATGAATTCATCAGGAAAAAAGGTTGCGTGCCGAACTTTAAGGACTATAACGGATATCCCGCTTCGATCTGCGTTTCGGTCAACGAAGTGGTCATTCACGGGATCCCGAGCAAGAAGAGGATCCTGAATGAAGGCGATATAGTAAGTCTGGACGCAGGAATGATCTATAAAGGATATCATTCCGACGCGGCAAGGACGCACGCCGTAGGCAAGATCTCAAAAGAGGATCAGCAGCTCATCGATGTTACGAAACAGTCCTTCTTTGAAGGCATCAAGTTCGCGAGAGCAGGAAACCACCTTCATGAAATATCGGCTGCCATAGGTAATTACGCCTACAGCTTCGGGTACGGAGTGGTGGAAGTCTTCGTAGGACACGGTATCGGGACGCATCTTCACGAGGATCCCGAGATACCGAATTTCCCGTGTAAAAGCAGGGGGATTAGGCTTAAACCCGGAATGACGCTCGCCATCGAACCGATGATCACCATGGGCACGGAAGAGGTCGAGATCCTGGAAGACGGATGGACGGTAGTTACCGCGGACGGTAAAAATGCTGCGCATTATGAGAATACTATCCTGATTACAGATGGTGATCCGGAAATACTTACTCTTATCGGGTAATACGTTTATTTATTAAGGAGGAAACAGATGTCAAAGACAGACGTGATAGAAGTTGAAGGTAAAGTTCTGGAGAAGCTTCCCAACGCCATGTTCAAGGTGGAGCTGGAAAACGGGCATGTTGTGCTCGCGCATATCAGCGGAAAGCTGAGAATGAATTTTATCCGGATCCTTCCGGGGGATAAGGTCACGATCGAATTATCTCCGTATGACCTTGATAAAGGGCGTATCATCTGGAGAGATAAATAAAGGATCAGGTATTTTTAAAAAAATAGTTGCGAAATTGTTACAGAAAATATATATTATAGATAGTATTCCTTATAGCAGAAAAAGGAGGAGAGATTTTGTTAGAGATCATGACAGGTGAAGCCGAATCCGGCGCACGCATAATCGTCATTGGTGTCGGCGGAGCCGGAAACAATGCCGTAAACAGAATGGTTGAAGAGGGCATAGGCGGCGTAGAATTTGTGGGAGTCAACACCGACCAGCAGGCTCTTGCTCTTTGTAAGGCACCTACAGTCCTCCAGATAGGTGAAAAAGTCACAAAGGGACTTGGCTGCGGAGCTGTTCCCGAAGTTGGAGAGAAAGCAGCTGAGGAAAGCGCTGAAGAGCTCAAGGCTCTTGTAGAAGGCGCTGATATGGTATTTGTAACATGCGGTATGGGCGGCGGCACAGGTACAGGAGCGGCTCCGGTCGTGGCCGGCATTGCCAAGCAGCTCGGCATCCTTACCGTAGGCGTTGTAACGAAACCCTTCCGTTTCGAAGCAAAGACCCGTATGACAAATGCCCTTAACGGTATTGAAAGATTAAAGAAAAATGTTGACACACTGATCGTTATCCCCAACGACAGACTTCTTGAGATCGTAGACCGCAGAACATCCATGCCGGAAGCTCTTAAGAAGGCAGATGAGGTCCTGCA
>JAFWUY010000101.1 GCA_017524035.1 Lachnospiraceae bacterium
TCTGTCTTCCGAGAGGTCCCTTGGGAAGCATTCCCTTAACAGCACCTTCAACAACCTCACAGGGAGAGTTTGCAAGTCTGTCCTTAAGGGTCTCTTCCTTCATTCCGCCTACATAATCGGAGTGATCGTGATAGATCTTCTGATCAAGCTTCTTGCCGGTTACCTTAACCTTTGCAGCGTTGATAACGATAACATAATCACCGGTGTCAAGGTTGGGAGTGAAGATCGGCTTATTCTTTCCTCTCAGGACTGCAGCAACTTCAGATGCAAGACGTCCGAGAGTCTTATCTGTTGCGTCAACGACATACCACTTTCTCTCAATGGCAGCCGCACTGGGCATATAAGTTTTCATTTTATTCCTCCAAACAGTACATAAAAGAAAATCAAAATATCATGCTGCAGACTTAAGCGTTTGGGAGACGCATACATCACGGGTACTACCCCCTTGGCATATATGTGACAGGATCTGCATTATGCGGATGTCCGGGCCGCATAAACCCGCCACGGATTAACATTTTACAACACGGGTACGGTTAAGTCAACGAAAAATCGCGATTTTTGGGGACTTTTTTAGAAGGGACGATCCCCATATTCGTACCCGATAAGGGTAAGGCCGCATGCGGGGAGCGTAGGACCCGCTTTTCTGCGGTCGAGGGAGTCTATTATCCCGGGAATATCGTCCGCTTTTTTCCTTCCAAGGCCGACCTCAAACAGGGTTCCGGCGATGATACGGACCATATTGTAAAGGAAACCGCTGCCCGTAACGCGGATAACAGCCTCATTTCCGTCCTTTTTCACGCTGCAGGCGTAGATTGTCCTGGTAAAGGAGGTTGCCTGGCTTCCCGCGGCGCAGAAAGCCGTAAAATCGTGTTCTCCGGTGAAAAAAGAAGCCGCCCTGTCCATTTCCCCTATATCAAGATCGCTGTACGTATAATGGGCATACAGGCGTTTTAAAGGCATACGCACCGGAGCGGTATATATCCGGTACTCATAAGTCTTGCGGCAGTCCTGCTTCCTGGGATGCCAGTCTGAGGGGACCTCGTCGGAGCATACAATGCTGATGTCATCCGGCAGGAGTTTGTTCAGCACCATTGCCATCTTATCCGCGGGAATGGGGGTATCGGCATCGAATACGGCAACATTTCCGAGGGCATGAACCCCCGCGTCCGTACGGCTTGCACCGATCACCTCGACAGGCTTTCCCACGGCTTCGCTGACCGCATCCGTGAGCACGCCTTCAACGGTTACGGTTCCGTCCTGGATCTGCCAGCCGTGATAAGCGGTTCCGTCATATGAGATTTTCAGCCTGATCCGTTTTTCCATGGAAAGATCACTTGATAATGTAACGGAGATAGAGCGAATTGAAGAAATCGTTTATGACCTGCCATCTTCCGATCCATACACTGAATATAACGAAAGAAAACAGAATTATATATGCGATGGCATCCCTCTTTTTATAAATGAGGGGTTTCATCTTGGTCCTGCCGTCTCCGCCCCTGTAGCATCTGGCTTCCATCGCCATGGCAAGGTCACCGGCTCTTCTGAAAGCGGATACAAAAAGAGGTACAAGTACGGGTACAAGCGCTTTGGCTTTTTTGACGATATTGCCGCTCTCAAAATCGGCGCCCCTGGCGAGCTGTGCCTTCATGATCCTGTCGGTCTCTTCCATAAGTATGGGAATGAATCTGAGTGCTATGGACATCATCATGGCGACATCGCCTACCGGCACACGGAATATCTTAAGGAAACGGAGTCCCTTTTCAAGACCGTCGGTAAGGTTATTGGGCGTTGTGGTAAGAGTCACTATGCTCGATCCCATAATGAGCATGGTGAGCCTGAAGAGCATAGTCAGTGCAACCCCCACGCCTTCATAAGTGATCGTGAACTTCCAGAAGCTGATAAGAGCCGTTCCGGGTGTCAGGAACAGGTTGATGATAACGGTAAGGAGCAGAACGATCAGTATTCCCTTGAGTCCCTTGGTAATGAACCTGAGCGGAACACGGGATAGCTTTATCACCGCCAAAAGAAATACCGCTCCCGCCGCATAGCCTGCAGGATTCTTATACAGGAAAAGAGTGATGATGAAAAGAAGGGTTCCCAAAAGCTTGACCCTGGGGTCAAGTCTGTGGATCGGACTATCCGTCTGATAATATTGTCCTATGGTTATATCCCGGATCATTTATCTTTTCCCGTCACGGCGGCGTAGATTGAATCCGCGGCCTCGGTGACCGTGAGTACATCGGGATCAACGCCGATCCCTTTGGCTTTCAGCATACGGGCGATGCGTGTGGATTCGGGAATACCGAGTCCCATCGCTTCAAGCTCTTCTCCGTGCGTAAAAACTTCCCTGGGAGTATCGTCAAATGCCACTTTACCGCGGTCCATAACGATGACTCTTTCAACGTATCTGGCTACATCCTCCATCGAATGTGATACGAGGATGATCGTCATACCGCTCTCTTTGTGAAGTGCGGAGACCATATCAAGTATTTCATATCTTCCGACGGGATCGAGTCCCGCGGTAGGTTCGTCAAGCACAAGGAAATCCGGTTTCATCGCAAGCACACCGGCAATGGCCGCTCTTCTCTTCTGTCCGCCGGAAAGTTCGAATACGGAGGCATAGTAAAGTTCGTTGGGGAAATCCACCTTTCTGAGTGCATCGAATGCGGCAAGCTCGGCCTCCTTTTTGGAAAGTCCCATATTCTTGGGACCGAAGCACACATCCGCAAAAACATCCGTCTCAAACAGCTGATGCTCGGGATACTGGAAGACCAGTCCCACATGCTTTCTGAGTTCTTTCTTATTGAAATCCTTATCGGCAATATCCCTGCCGTTATAGTACACATTTCCCGAAGTGGGCAGCATAAGCCCGTTCAGGTGCTGCACAAGTGTCGACTTTCCCGAACCCGTATGTCCAATGATGCCTATGAACTGTCCTTCAGGCAGCACAAGAGAAACATCGTCAAGAGCTCTGACAGGTGTTTCGGTATCGGCATTATAAACCTGGCTTACGTGATCGAGTATCAGCGGCATTTTTTTATTTCTTTCACAAGTTCCTCTGCGGTAAGTATTCCGTCCGGCAAAGGAAGACCTTTCTTCTTAAGTTCCCATGCTATACGTGTGGGTCCGGGAACATCGAGCCTGAGTTTCTCCAGTGTGGGCACATCGGCAAAGATCTCCCTCGGAGTTCCCTGCATTACAACCTTGCCCTTATCCATTACGAATATACGGTCGGCATGCACCACCTCATCCATATAGTGAGTGATGAGTATGACCGTCATTTTCTCTACATCATTCAGGCCCCTGATGGCCCTTACAACTTCTTTTCTTCCGGAAGGGTCGAGCATTGCGGTGGGCTCGTCGAGCACTATGCACTTGGGATGCATTGCGAGTACTCCTGCGATCGACACTCTCTGCTTTTGTCCGCCGGAAAGTTTATTGGGAGATTTCTTCCTGTACTCGAGCATTCCGACCGCCCTGAGGCTCTCTTCAACCCTTTCCCATATCTCCTTGGTTGGAACACCGAGATTCTCCGGACCGAATCCCACATCCTCTTCCACAACCTGACCGATGATCTGGTTGTCGGGATTCTGGAAGACCATTCCGGCGCAGCTCCTTACATCCCAGAGCTTGTCATCGTCCATGGTATTCATTCCGCCGACATAGACTGTTCCCTCGGTGGGATAAAGTATCGCATTCAGATGCTTGGCAAAAGTAGACTTACCCGAGCCGTTATGTCCGAGTATGCCGATAAACTCTCCCTGTCTGACATCAATGTTGACATGGTCGAGCGCAGTCGTGACATCTGTGGGATTTCCCTCTTCATCACGCCTGATATATTCAAATACCAAGTTTTCCGCCTTGACAATATCCATAGAAAATTATTTTACCCTAATAGGAATAAAGAAACAAGGGGAGCGAGGATTAAACAGGGGGACGGTTCTGCCGTTCTTTTCAAATTTCCGAAAGGGTGGTATTCTTTTACGGATGAAAGAATTATTCGGAAATGAAAAATTCAGACGTATGGTGTTCTTTATCATGCTTGGCATCCTTCTTATAGGTCTCATCTCTGCGATATCAAGATCGAACAGTGAGACCCTTTCAGATTATGCGCAGAGGAATCCCGAAGCCGCTTACGCCGAAACGGAAAACAGCTGGAAGGATGCGTATACGACCACACCCCGTGAATAAAACATAAGCATGCAAAAAGTCCGGTGCATATGCACCGGACTTTTTAGCTTTAAGAATTATACGAGCTCGATGATAACCTGCATTGCAGCATCGCCCTTTCTCTGGCCGAGCTTTACGATGCGGGTGTATCCGCCGTTTCTGTTAGCATACTTGGGAGCGATCTCATCGAAGAGCTTGGTTGAAAGATCGATCTCCTTAACGGATCTCTTCTTACCCTTGTTCTCGCTTGAAACTTCGGTTACGGGATAGAGAACCTTGAGCATCTGACGTCTTGCGTGAAGTCTTGAAGGCTTATCCTTCTTGATCTCCTTTTCTACCTCATCGTAAACGGTAACGGTAACGCCGTTCTCGATCTTGACGAGCTTGCCGTCCTTATCTCTGGTGCTCTCGGAAAGAACCTTTCCGGTCTCCTTGTCAACGATCTGCTTTACTCTCTTGCCGTCCTTGTCCTTACGGGCTACCTTAGCGGTAACCTTAACGGTCTCGTAATTGTCCTTCTCCTTAACCGCAAGAGCGATAAGTCTCTCAGCGATTCTCTGGATCTCCTCAGCCTTAGCCTCGGTGGTGGTGATACGGCCGTTCTCGATAAGAGCGGTAACCTGGTTTCTTAAAAGTGCTTTTCTCTGGGAAGAAGTTCTTCCGAGCTTTCTGTAATGTACTGCCATTTTATTCTTCCTTTCTGTGATACGGTACATTCGGAACGTGCCCTGTGGTCTTACCATTCCTATGCATTTATCCGTTCTACAACGCTTCGGGCGAACTCATCGGATTTACCGCCCCCGCGCATATCAATCAGTTATCCGAAGCCTTGAAGCCGTAGCCGAGCTCTTCGAGCTTGAGCTGAACCTCATCAAGAGATTTCTTTCCAAGGTTTCTTACCTTCATCATATCCTCTGCAGTCTTCTCACAAAGTTCTGCAACGGTATTGATTCCGGCACGCTTGAGACAGTTGAAGCTTCTTACGGAGAGCTCGAGATCTTCGATGCTCATTCCTTCAACGGTTACATTGCCGCCTTCTTCTCTGGGTCCGCCGATGAACTCAATTCTCTGTCCCTTCTCGGAAAGATCGATGAAGAGACCGAGGTGATCGGAAAGAACCTTAGCGGAAAGGCTTACTGCCTCTTCGGGAGTCATGGTTCCGTTGGTATAGACATCAAGGGTGAGCTTATCGTAATCGGTGCTCTGTCCCACACGGGTGTCCTCAACGGTAGCATTTACTCTCTCAATGGGAGTGTAGATAGCATCAACAGCGATGGTTCCGATGTTGTGATCTCCGGGACGGAGTCTGTCTGCTCCTACATATCCTCTTCCTTCTGTTACAACAAGCTCCATATAGAGCTTTGCATTCTTGCCGCAAAGAGTTGCGATAACCTGATCGGGGTTTGCAATCTCAATGTCGGGATCATGGTGAATATCGGAAGCCTTTACAACGCCTTCGCCCTCTGCCTCGATGTACATGGTCTTGGGCTCGCCGCTCTCATCCGAATTGCTGATGGCAAGGCTCTTGATATTAAGGATGATCTCAGTCATATCCTCTTTAACGCCGGGGATGGTGCTGAGTTCGTGCTGTACTCCGTCAACTTTGATCTCACTTACGGCAAAGCCGGGAAGTGATGAGAGCATGATCCTGCGGAGTGAATTGCCGAGTGTGATACCATATCCTCTCTCGAGGGGCATGATGACAAAACGGCCGTATCTTTTATCATCGGACTTTTCAATCTTGATTGAAGGTCTTTCAAAATCTGTCACTAATATACCCTCCTGTATTTTCCAAATACATTTTATCGGTTACTGTCCGTTTTTATTACTTGGAATAAAGCTCGACGATAAGCATCTCGTCTACGGGAACGTCGATCATCTCTCTGGTGGGAAGATTCTTTACGGTTCCCTTGAAGTTTTCAAGATCTCCGTCAAGCCACTCGGGAACAAGTCTTCCGCCGGTAACTTCGGCGATCTCCTTGTATCTGGTAAGTGACTTAGCCTTCTCGGTAAGTTCGATAACATCTCCTGCCTTTACAAGATATGAAGGGATGTTGATCTTCTTGCCGTTGACCATAACATGCTTATGGCCTACAACCTGTCTTGCCTCGCGACGGGTTCTTGCAAGTCCGAGACGGAAAATAACATTGTCAAGACGGCTCTCAAGCATGGTCATGAGGTTCTCACCGGTCATTCCCTTCATGCGGTCAGCCTTCTCATAATAGTTACGGAAAGGCTTCTCGAGAACGCCGTAGATGAACTTAGCCTTCTGCTTCTCACGAAGCTGGGTGCCGTATTCACTTACTTTCTTTCCAATGCGCTGATTCTGGCGATTGGACTTCTTGTCATAGCCGAGAACTGCGGGCTCAATGCCGAGTGCTCTGCATCTCTTAAGTACCGGTACACGATTTACTGCCATTTCTAAAATTCCTTTCTAAATGTAGTTTACAACCTCCGGCTTATCCGAAGGCCTTCCTCCTACTGGTTAACAAAAACTGATTATACGCGACGTCTCTTGGGAGGTCTGCATCCGTTGTGAGGAACGGGAGTTACGTCAGTGATGGAAAGGACATTGAGTCCGGATGCAGCAAGTGCTCTGATAGCTGCTTCTCTTCCGGTTCCGGGTCCCTTTACGAATACATCCACATCCTTAAGTCCGTGTACAAGAGCTGCCTTTGTAGCGGTCTCTGCAGCAACCTGTGCAGCATAAGGAGTAGATTTCCTTGAACCTCTGAAGCCCAGTCCGCCTGCGCTTGCCCAGCTCAGTGCATTACCCTGTGCATCCGTAAGAGTAACGATAGTGTTATTAAAGGATGCCTGGATGTGTGCCTGGCCATGTTCAACGTTTTTCTTGACACGTCTCTTAGATCCTGCTTTTGAATCTGCCATGATAAACTAACCTACTTTCTGTTATGCTCTGTTAATTACTTCTTCTTGTTTGCAACGGTACGCTTAGGTCCCTTACGGGTTCTTGCGTTGTTCTTGGTGTTCTGTCCACGAACGGGAAGTCCCTTTCTGTGACGTACACCACGGTAGCAGCCGATCTCCTGAAGAGTCTTGATGTTAAGTGCAACTTCTCTTCTGAGATCACCTTCGACCATTACTCCCA
>JAFWUY010000102.1 GCA_017524035.1 Lachnospiraceae bacterium
GATGCGATCACATCGATCATCTCGTCGGTGATCTCCTCGGGATATGCATATAACAGTCTGATCCATCTGATCCCGTCAATGGCACAGAGTTTCTTCAGAAGTTCGGGAAGGGACTTTTTGCCGTACAGGTCGGTTCCGTAAAGAGTCGTCTCCTGCGCAACGAGGATCAGTTCCCGTACGCCTGCTGCCGAAAGCTCCTCGGCTTCCTTTATGATATCTTCCATGGGAATCGAACGGTACGATCCTCTGACATAAGGGATGATGCAGTATGTACATCTCTTGTTGCAGCCTTCCGCGATCTTGAGGTATGCGTAGTGGCCGCCCGTTGTCAGGCTTCTGTGAGGATCCGAGTATGGCTTTGCATCGAGCGGATCAACCCTGGAAAGTTTTTCTTCCTCTGAATTTTCCCTTTTCCTGAGAGCCTCTTCAACGATATCCGCAACAGATTCGATGGACATGGTTCCTATCACCGCATCGACCTCGGGAAGATCGTCGAATATCTCACTGCTGTATCTCTGAGCAAGACAGCCTGCCGCGATGAGCACCTTAAGCTTTCCGTTTTCCTTTAACCGGCCGAGACGGATCAGCTCGCCTATGCTTTCTTCCTTGGCATCTCCGATAAAACAGCAGGTATTGACCACTATGACTTCGGCCTCGGCCTCGTCATCGGTGAACTCATACCCGTGCTTTGAAAGGATACCGAGCATTTTCTCGGAATCCACCAGATTCTTGTCACATCCGAGAGATACAAAAAGGATCTTCATTACTGCTGCTCGGGAATATTGGGAAGGATGTGTACCTGTCCTTCGTAAAGCTCGTCAACCGCTATCGAAAGGGGCTTCTCATCGGGAGTACCGGTAAGAGGTTCATCGCCCGCTACGATCTGGCGCGCGCGCTTTGCGGATGCCATTACGATCGAATAACGGCTCTGTACGATCTCCTCGCCTTCGGGAGCGTCAGAGTTAACGGCCTCCATCATGTCAACATAAGAGGGATGAAGCATCATAATATTTATCTCCTTTTCGCCATAAGGCATATAACTTACTTATTTATGGTATTTCTCAAGTCCCTTTATCAGAGAATCGATAAAGCCTTCGTTTCTGAAAGGCTGTCTCTTTGCGGTATCTATCGTATCAAGCACGTCCCTGACACATTTATCGAGGTCATCGTTCACAACGATGTAATCATATTCATCGATGCCCTCCGACTCTTCGAATGCTCTCGAAAGTCTTGCGGCGATCTTCTCCTCGGTCTCCGTGCCTCTGCCCTTGAGTCTTCTTTCAAGCTCATCGGCGGTGGGGGGAGTGATGAATACGAGAACGCTTTCGGGATAGAGCTTTCTGATATTTCTCGCACCCTGGATCTCAATCTCAAGGATTACGTTCTTGCCTTCGTTTATCTTCTGTTCGACGGCAGCCTTGGGTGTTCCGTAGTAGTTGCCGGCAAACTGTGCATACTCAATGAGTCCGTTCTCCGCGATTGTCTGCTCGAACTTTTCATGTGTTACGAAGAAGTAATCCTTGCCGTCTTCTTCGCCGGGTCTCGGTGCTCTCGTTGTCATCGAAACGGAAAGCCAGTAATCATCGCTTTCGGAAAGGAGCTTCTTGATCACCGTTCCCTTACCGGCACCGGAAAAACCGGATATTACAACCAGAATTCCTTTATCCATTTATTGCCTCACTCGATGTTTTGTATCTGTTCACGTATCTTCTCGATCTCAGTCTTGAGCTCTATGCCTTTGTTGGAGATCTCAAGATCCGTGGTCTTGGAAAGAGTGGTGTTGGCCTCTCTGTTCATCTCCTGTGCGATGAAGTCGAGTTTTCTTCCGACATCCGCATTTCCGGAGAGTTCCTTCTTCATTGTTTCGATATGTGAACGGAGTCTTACGATCTCCTCATCAACGCATACCTTGTCGGCAAATACGGTGACCTCGGTAAGAAGCCTTCCCTCATCGGGGGTGTTGTCTCCGAGTATCTCCTTTACCCTTGTGTAGATCTTCTCCCTGTACTCATCAACGATCCTGGGAGATCTTTCCTGAATGAAATCGACAACGGAAAGAAGGTTATCAAGCTTGGGGATAAGGTCCTTAACAAGGTTCTCGCCCTCTGCCGTTCTTGCTTCGACCATCTTCTCGCAGGCACCGTCCACAGCCTTCTTAAGTCCGGCCCAGAGCTCATCCTCATCATCATTCTCCTCGATGACTTCGAACACATCGGGAAAGCTAGCGAGCCTGGTCGCACGAAGGTCGTTCTCAAGACCGAATTCCTCGGATATCTCCTTTACGAATGCGGCATACTTGGAAGCGAGGTCGTGGTTGTACTTAAGCTCAGCCTCGGACTCGGAAAGATTCTCATAGGAAATATATACATCCACCTTGCCGCGGCTCAGATACTTCTTGATCTCGGATCTTACGTTTCCGTCAAGACACGACAAAGCCCTCGGTGTCTTTACCGAGAGATCCAGATACCTGTGATTGACGGACTTGAGCTCCACGGTGTATCTCTTGTTATTTTCTACGACCTCGGCCCTGCCGAAGCCGGTCATCGATCTAACCATAGCTGTCTCCAATCAAAACACGCGCTCCCGCACGCAAACAATGCGCTATTTGTGCGCATACTATAAAATACCAAAAATCGCCTAAATCTTCAAGAAATTTAATAATTTGCGCGGGTGACGCGGACCTACTTATATTTCCTTGAGGGATGAGATGTCCGGGGCGATGGTCATTGAATAATTCGTGTAGTAGACGACAAAGCCGGGCTTTGCTCCCGAGGGCTTCTTTACTTCCTTTTTCAGGACATAGTCAATGTCAACCTTGGACTGGTCACGGCCCGCGGAATAATATGCCGCAAGTGCCGCAGCCTCTTCGAATGCCCTGTCGGGAAGCTCTTCTCCGGGTTCCTTTACCTTAAGTACAACATGCGATCCTGGGATCTTCTTGGCATGGAACCACCAGTCCGCACCGACCGCAAACTTAAATGTCAGCTGATCGTTCTGGATATTGTTCCTGCCGACATAGATATCGTATCCGTCCGATGAAATATAGTGATAGGGCTCACCCTTAAGCTTTACCGGCTTGCCCTTCTGCACATGCTCCCTGACATATCCGGCCTCGGAAAGCTCTCGCCTTATCCAGGCAAGGTCCTCTTCACTCTCCGCTATGCCGATGCTTGCGAGGATGGATTCGAGATGCTCTATCCTCTCCCTTACATTCTCCGACTGTACGGCAAGCGCTTCGGCAGTCCTTTTCAGCTTTGTATATCTGTCAAAATACTTTACCGCCGTCTCCTGAGCGGAAAGGGTCGGATCGAGCGGAATGGTCTCTTTTTCGTTCGTATAGTAATTGTCTACCGTGATCTCCTTCGCACCGGGCTGTGCCGAATAACCGAAGGCATTCAGAAGCTCTCCCCATATACGGTACTTGTCGCGGTCTTCGGTCTTCTGAAGCTGTCTCGTCTGTTCATCCAGAGTGTGCGAATCCCTTTCGATCAGGGTCCTTACCACTCGCTTAAGATCCGAGGACTTCTGGTTTATCCTGACAAGGGACTGTTTCTCGGAATAATACTTCTCCAGAACTGTTGACATCGAGTCAATAGTCACAATGCTGTCATCTTCCCCGCTGTACATATTCAGGGGAAATGCCGCATATTCCGCAGGCTTTCCGTTCGTGTATGCAATGCAGGGAGAAAAATCACCGGCCTTTATGCGTTCCTTAACGGACACAAGCGATGAGACAAGTTTCCCCATCTCCTCATCCGACAGAGAGGCCACGGGGGCATCTCCGTCAACTCCGGCATCAAATGCGGTCTCATGAGCGGCAAGGGGCGAAAGACCCGTAAAGGAAGTATAGATACCCTTGAAAACAGGTCCGGGATAAGCTGACATGATCCTCTTTATATCATCCGCGGAAGATGAAAGAAGGTCCTCTTTTTCCATCGTGTTCGGAATGAAATATTCCCTTCCCGGAAGAACTTCCCTGACGGAGCTTACCGCAAGGGATACATGCTTTATCGAATCTATGATCCTCTCGGTCCCGTTATCATCCTCGGTCAGAATGATGTTGCTGTGCTTTCCCATGATCTCCGTCACAAGGCTCACACGCTTTACATCTCCCATTTCATCGAGGTGCTCGGCATCTATCCTTATCGCCCTTTCGAGACCGGGCTGCGATACGGACAAAATCCTTCCGCCCTGCAGACGCTTGCGCAGGACCATACAGAAATTCGGTGCATTCAGCGGAGTTTTCTTGGAACTTTCCGTGATATAGACGAGCGGAAGCGAAGCATCCGCACTGAGAAGAAGCTTCAGATTTCCTTCCGGCGTATTTACCGTGATCTGAAGCTCGTCGCTTTCCGGCTGTGCAACCTTGGAGATGCGTCCGCCGGATAATCTTTTATTCAGTTCGCTGCAAAGTGCAGCCGTTGTGATACCGTCAAATGCCATTAAAGTAAATGTACCTTCTTTAAGATCGTAACTATCCTGCTTCCGCCGGGCAGGGTCCTGAGCTCCGCTTCGGTAACGGAATCGAGAAGCAGAAGGAATACGAAATACACGGGAACCGCCACAGCTATCGCAGGCAGCACCGCGATCCTTTCATCGCATCCGCTGAGGAGCACAAGTCTGTAAACGCCGTACGCAATAAGGCTCATTGCTACGGATGAGGCAAGAGGCTTAACAATGGTCGTCTCCATCTCCTGCTTATATCCTATCGCTCTCCTTACGGCAAGCTGGTTGAGCACCGCCATCACTCCCGCGTAGAAGGTATAAGATATCGCTACCGCGAAAACATCAAGGTTCGTAAATCTTAAAAGGAGAACGAGCAGGATCGTCTGGAGCACAAGAGCGATCACCGCATTTATTATCGGGGTATTAAGTTTTCCGATCGACTGCAGGATCGACGAATTCAGGGTGGAAAGTGCGATGAGCACAACGGATACGGACAGCGCCATGAGACTGTGCGAACCGAGTGCGATATTGGGTCTCGTATTGGGGAAAAGAAGGAGCATCACGGGTGCAGCGAAAGTAAACAGACCGGCTGCACAGGGGATCGATATGAGCATGGTGCTCTTTACTCCCAGTGCGATCTTGGCACATGCGGATTTTCTGTCCTTCTTAACGATAAAAGAGGATACGGAAGGGATTATCGCCGCCGCCATCGCGGATGAAAAAGCTATCGGGATATTTGAAAGGACCTGTGCCTTTCCGGAAAAAATCCCCCAATGAGCGGTCGCTTCGACCTGGCGAAGGAGGAGCTCTGCTTCATCCGGGCTTCTCCAGACGGGATAGTATTCGGTAAAGATCTTGTTGTTGATGGGTGCGAAAACATTATAGACAGCCGTACTCAGAATAAAAGGAGTAACGACCTTCAATATGGTTACGAACACTTCTCCGAACGAATCAAACTTTTCGGTCGGGTCTTCCGCAGCCCTCTTAAGGATCGCCTTTCGGTTCACAAAATACATGATCGCCATAAAGATAAGAGCGGTCACCACGCCCATGCCTGTTCCGAGTGCGGAACCCTGTGCACCCCTTACACCTCTGAGGATCTGTCCCGCTTTGTCCGCAGGTTCTTCCATTGTCCCCATTGTGAGCTTTATGAACAGCGCCGCAGCTCCGACACTTACGATCGCATTTATTATCTGCTCAAGTATCTGTGACAGTGAGGTCTGTGACATCGACCTGTGTGCCTGGAAATATCCCCTGAGCACACCAAGTATTCCATAAATAAAGATCGTCGGAGCAAATACGCGCAGGACCGGAACCGCCGCATCCTGGACAAAAAGAGATGCTCCGAAATAAAGGATCATCGAAGCCGTAAGCCCCGCGATGAGCACATATATAAATGCCCCGAGAAAAATCCTGTGGGCATTCCTGTATTCCTTTAACGCAAGCTTCTGTGCGATGATCTTGGATATTGCGGACGGTATGCTGTACGAAGAAACAAGAAGTATTATCGTATAGAAATTATATGCGGACTGGTAATAGCCGAGTCCGAGATCGCCTATGATCGAGGAAAGAGGACCTCTGTACAAAAGTCCTATAATCCTGCTCACTATGCCGGCTATCGCAAGGAACGATGCCTGCATCACGAGATTATCATTTTTTTCGTTATTTACTACCGAAGTCATCAAAAACCGCTTTCAAAAAAAACACTACCTCGGAATTATACTACAAAAGTCAATATCCGAGGTAACCGTGTTCCGCCATATATTTTGTCAGCTTTGCCTGGCCGAGTGCATTAAAATGCTGTGAATCGGCCCAGTCGGTCTCATTGTCTATACCTATCTCATCCAGTTCATAGAAAAGATTATGATATTCCGTGCCGTATTCTGCGGCGACAATACCGACATGGTTGAATATCATTTCCCTCGTCTCAAGATCCTGAATGCTTCCTTCTTCGCCCGGATACATTCCGTTAAAGGGAGCTGCGTACAGGATGAGCTTTACATTCTCTTCCTCGCAGAGTTCTATCATCATCCTGAGATAGCGCTCCATCTCACCCGGCATCGGGTATATCTCATCCTCTCCGACAACGGGGATATCCTGATTAACATAGACATTGTACAGATGATATGCACCCCTGGAGGAGACGGGGAATCCCGAATAATCCGCCTCGGTCAGATCCTTCCATCTCGAATGGAACAGTCCCAGGTTAAGAATGTAATATATCCTGTCCTCGGGATCGATAAGATCCTCAAGTGCTTCCTTTCTTGCTTCGCAGCGCGGAAAACCGTCAAAGAAGCAATGGTCCATTCCCGGAACGGTCATAAAATCATTCGCACAATAAGCCACCTCAAAAACGATCACCCGGGGCTTTTTCAGCTCTATGGCTTCCTTGGCCGCATAATACGACATGGGAACGGTCTGCGCACTCGTTGCGAGCATGTACGATTCTATCCCGTACCGGGAGTAAAGAAGATCCGTATCTATCGTGCAGAACTGATGCGAATTGCCGATAAAAACAATGTCCGCACGTGCGGGATTCCACTTTACGAACATATCCTGTGCACCCTCATACTCCTTGTTGCGGAGCACTTTATCAGCCCCCGCAAGCAAAAGCAGAAGGATCGCATTGAAGATTATGAACTTTACGAAGATTCCAAACTTTTTACGCATAGTAACGCTCAGAACTGAAAATATATGAATGCTGTGGCATCGTACTGCTTTCCGTAGATGCCGAATATGACTATGAACATGATACCGAGAAGAAGGACAAATCCCTGAACGAACTCCGCCCTTTCCGCAAAGAATGCGGGAACATCAATCTTCTTATTCTTAAGCCTGTCGACCAGGATCATGATGAATATGCCGATGATGAGCACGTTCATTTCCTTCGCATCAAGTCCGAGCGTAAGGAGCGATCCGTCCGTAAGCTGCCAGAGGCCGCCGCCCGAGAACATATTTATGATAAGGTCCGCAGCCTGTTTTGTACTTCCCGCACGGAAGAACATCCAGCATCCCGTCACGGTAAGGAAGGTAACCGCCTGCGTGAGAACCCTGTATGACTTTTCGTCCTTTTTTCCTTCGAAGAAAGTAACGGACATAACATCACGGAACCTGTTCCATACAGGGGATACCATCTCTTCGAAAACCCTGAGCACTCCGTGGAGAAGTCCCCAGAATATAAAATGCCAGCCCGCACCGTGCCACAGTCCGCTCAAAAGAAAAACAATGAGGATATTGATATACTTTCTTGTCTTTCCTTTGCGGGAACCGCCGAGGGGAAAATACAGATAATCCCTGAACCAGCCCGTAAGTGACATATGCCATCTGTCCCAGAAATCCCTTATGCCGGTCGCAAGGTAGGGAGTATTGAAATTCTCGCGCAGGGTAAAGCCCATCATCCTTGCGGCGCCGATCGCTATGTAGGTATATCCCGCAAAGTCACAGTAGATCTGCACGGAAAAAAGTACCGCCGCAAGAAATACCGCAAAGCCTCCGTACTCCATATAATGATCGGGATCATAAACAGTATCTACCAGTATGGCCGCACGGTCCGCGATGACCATCTTCATGAAATAACCGTAGAGCATGATGAACGCACCCTTCCTGAAATCATCAAGGTTCATAAGGGGACGCTTATCGAGTTCACGTATCTGCTTTACGAGATTGCCGCTTCTTTCGATGGGACCCGCGACAAGCTGGGGAAAGAAGGATACGAACAGCGCATACCTGAAGATGTTCCTTTCCGGTTCATCACCGCGGTAAACATCGATCAGATATCCGACAGCCTGAAATGTGTAAAAGGAAATACCGACCGGAAGCAGAAGGTCCAGAGGTCTTACGATCCCCGGGAAAATCCGGGATACCGTGTCGGCAAAGAAATTAAAATATTTGAAAACAAAGAGAATGCCGAAATTGATGACAAGTCCGCTTATAAGGACCGCACGCCTGCTGCCCGTTTTGCCCGCAAACTTCGGAAGCAACAGTGCGCATAGATAGGTAACAAGTATCGATGAAGCAAGAAGAAGAACATAGACCGGATTCCAGCACATGTAGAAAAAGATACTTGCCGCAAGCAGTATAAAAGTCCTTGCCTTAGCGGGAAGGACCATGTACATTGCCAGACACACCGGGAAAAATATTAAAAATGACAAGGAGTTGAAAAGCATTAAAACCACTCCCTAAAACAGAGAATTAAAATATCAGATCGGAAACTCACGGGCCCACCATAAAACAAAAACCATGACAGCCAGGTTCAGCAATATAAAAATGGGCACCAGGATTCGGAATTTAAGTTTTTTTGTCTTGTGCCTGAAGAATTTCATTCCTATAAAACTTCCGACAGCACCACCGATAAACCCGGTAAAAAGAAGCGTGTTTTCGGGGATACGCCACTGTCCGTCTACAGCTTTCTGTTTGTCTATACCGTAGATTGCAAATGAAATGAAATTAATGATCAGAACATATAACCAAAAGAAAAAAAATACCGTATCCATTTTCAGTCTCCCGTATCAGCCTGCGGCGACGAGCTTACCCGCATCCTCGGGAGAAAGAGGACGTCCCCAGATATAACCCTGGATATAATCGCATCCGATGGACTTAAGGGTATCTATCTGTGAATCCTCCTCGACACCTTCGGAGATTACATTGAATCCCATTACATGTCCGAGGGAGATGATAGCCGCAACATACTGCTTGGAGCTGTCACTCGAATTCATCTTGTCGATGAACGACTTATCTATCTTGAGAAGATGAGCGGGGAAATTGTTCAGATAGCTCAGTGACGAATATCCGGTTCCGAAATCATCTATGGCTATCTTGACTCCCATCTTGCGGATCTCGTCTATGCAGTGCATTGCCTTTTCGACCGATTCGATCATTATCGATTCGGTTATCTCAAGCTCAAGCTGTCCTGCGGGAATACCGCTGGAGGTCAGAAGGTTGCTGACCTCTACAAGGAAATCCTTCTTCATCAGGTGCTTTACGGAAACATTGAGACTGAGCATCACATCCGATCCGGTCTCTTTGATCAGATCGCCGACATAGGAAGCGGCCTTTCTGAAAACCGCTGAGTCAACCTTGTCGATAAGCCCCGCTTTTTCGGCAACGGGAATGAAATCTGCGGGAGATATGATCGATCCGTCCTCATCCTTCATACGCGCAAGCGCTTCAAATCCGCGGAGCCTGTGATTCATATCGTACTGGGGCTGAAGCATATAGAAAACAGTATCGTTATCAAGAGCGTTCTTGATCTTGCTTTCCATCTCAAGGGTATTCTCCTTCTTCAGGAGATCCTTGGTGAACTTCTTGACGTGCTCGCTGCTTGCCTCTTTCTTGACTTCCTGCATCGCAAGCATCGAATAAGAGATCAGATCGTCCATGCTGCCGCAATCGTAGGGGAATACGGAATAGCCGAAGCTTGCGGTAAGGAAGAAATCATATCCTATATTGTCCATCTGATCCTTGAGAGCGGCTTCATACATCCTGATGCTGTTCTGGATATCCTCATCGGATTCGAACTCCCTGATGATAAGGGTGAATTCATCTCCGCTGAGTCTCGATACGAAATCGAGTGTTCCCGAAGCCCCGCCGTCTGCCACAGCCTTCCATCTCTTGGCAGCTTCGATCAGAACCTCGTTACCCACATCAAATCCCATGGTGTCATTGATGACCTTGAAGCCGTTCATGTCGATGGTAACATCGGCGAAGGGCTCCTTCTTTCTGATCAGTTCCTCGATCAGCTCCGTGGTCGCGAACCAGTTCGGAAGACCGGTCAGCACATCGGTGACTGCCTGAACTCTCAGGGTTTCCTGATAATCATCCAGCTTCTGATTGTTCTTGTATATAAGGATAACCACGCCGATGGTCATGAGGTTTATGAACACCCCGGGAAGACTGGTAAGGTTATGCCCCATAATGACACTCATCACGACTATGGGCAGCTGGATAAAAAGAACGGTGAGCGAAGCTACAAATCCCTGCTTTCCGTAGTAAACCGCAACGACGATAATGCAGACGTTCGAGATTGAGGAAAAGACTCCGGCAAATGTATAAAAAGGAAGTGCCTGCCCCGCGATCATGATCGACGAACCGGAACTTGAAGAAACACTGATCACGAAATTACAGACAAAATACAGTACAAGAAAAGTCCAGAACAGGAATCTCGGAGCGGACTTTTTCAGTAAATACAGCCTGTCCAGGGTAGCCTGTATAGTCTTTCTTTCGCTGTTTTTGAATATATTGGTCATACGATGTCTCCCCCTCGAGTTATCGTGTGTGCTCAAAAACATATTATAGCATTAAAAATCGGCTAAATATAGGGAAAAATCAGCTTTTTTGCGATTCTTTTTTCCTTTTTGAGGCAAAAAAGAGTTCCTCCGTCGCAAGAGCCATCTTTGTAACCGAAAATTCGCATTTTTCGGGGTCCGGATAGGTGTACCAGGTATCGGTAAGAGTATTCAGGTCGACACAGTCTCCGTACTTTCCGAGATATTCGTATTCGATATGGCAGGAATAGAGGGAAGGCACGGTCTTCACCATCTCGTGCACATCGCCGTCCTTATCGGTCACCCTGACCTTAAATCCGTTCATATCGTGGACCATTGTACCGGTTCCGATCGGAATGTATTTCTTCGCATTCGGAAGCGAATCAACCCTTACCGGAAGCTCTCCGGTTGAATACGTACCCTCTTCGACCTCGCGGCGCACATTTTCCCTCTCCCACTCATACCAGTCCGGAATGTGGGAGAATTCCGTTTCGCCGTTTACCGCTTCAAGTTCGCACAGTTCGGTCATATTCCACTCTTTTCCGCAGGCATCGCATCTGAGAAACGTACCCTTTGAAGACATTTTGTATTCTTTTTTGCATGCGGGACACTGATAGAGAACCTTATGAAGTCCCTCGGCACGTCCCCCGTATGTGATACGGATCCCGCGTTCCTTCAGCCATGCGAAATCGTCGTAAACAAAGCTTTCGCGGATCTTCTCATTTATCTGAGCGGGTGTGGCGGTTTTGATCCCGTCAGCCGAGAAGATCTGCGTAAATTCCGCCTCGGTCGGTTTTACTCCCCTGTCATGAAGATTCCAGAAAGGAGAATTGACGTGGTGTCCGTGACAGATCAGAGTCACAACGGGCGCTCCGAGAAGCTTGCAGAGTTTTCCGAGGGAATCGGGAAGCACGGCGGTCGTTCCGCAGAGGGAATACCTTGCTTCCGGATAGATTATCGCAACATCCCCGTTTTGGATCGTGCGGGTAAGCTGCTTTACGAGCGAGATGTCGTTCGTGAATTTTCTCTTACAGATACAGCCGACATTGCGGAGAAGCTTTTCCCTTCCGATGAAACCGTCGATCGCAACCACGTAGTTGGCTCTCCAGGGGAAGATGGTCTTGGTCGCCACCTTGAAATCCATGAATGCGTTGTGATTGCAGAGCATCACAAAGGGAGGCTTCAATCCTTCAGGGATATTCTTTTTGATGATGCATCCGTGCTTTTTGACATCGGGAGCACTGAGGATATATGTGAGCGGTCTTAAGTACCACTTCGTCCTCACCGGCGGTGCCTGCATGTCAAATCTTACGAAATCCTTATCCTTCATCCGAAAACATCTCCGCAGTTTTCTCGCGGGACGGAATATGCAGATACGCTTTAAATTCCGAGCCTTCCGCTGATATTCCCATTATACAGGAAAAACGGTTTTTTGTGGTATAATCATTGAAGTAGTATTTTTTTCACTGCTTATGAGGGAAAAATATTAATGAGATCGATCCAGTCTAAAATCAGTGTCGCGATCACGGTGATGATGGTTCTCGCCACGGGAACCCTTATGGCCATAGCAATGCTCCGTAACCGTACACTTCTGAATGATTATTCGGACAAGGTCATTCTGTCCACCGTCGAATACTATTCCGAGATCCTCAATGACATAATCGACGAAAACGAAGGCGATACCGAAGCCATGTACGCTGCCCTCAGCGAAAAGGCGGCAGAGCTTTCCGTGTACGGAACGGGACATGCCGGCATCATGAACAGGGACGGGGACGTCATCTACCATTACAGATTCCCCGACGGAGTTCGTTATGAGTATATGTCGGAAACTGTCAAAAATCATTTCAGCCACATACTCGGTATGGAAAAAGACGTACCGGGCTGGCACTGGGGTTATGACGGACGATACTCAAAGATCGCAGTCGAGGAGCTTTCAAACGGACTGATCTTCTACATGTCCATTCCCAGAAACGAGATTGGAATCCCTCAGGCAAGACTTGTCTTCCAGCTCTTCCTTACATCGGTCATCATTGTTGCCGTCGCACTCATCATCGGAATACTCTGGGTCAAGTCGATCATCAATCCCCTTACCAAAATGACGGAGACCGCATTCAGATATGCAAACGGTGACTACTCACAGATGATGGAGGTCGACTCCAAGGATGAGGTGGGCAGGCTTTCCAAGAGCCTCCAGATAATGTCCAACGCTCTCACAAAGCAGATACGCATAGCGGATGAAGCCAATAAGGCCAAGTCCAATTTCCTTTCCAATATGTCACACGAGATCAGAACTCCCATTACCGCGGTCCTCGGCTTCAATGAGATGATTCTCAGGGAAGCGGACAGCAAGGAGATTCTTCTTTATGCTGAAAACATCAAGACAGCAGGCAACACTCTCCTGGGTCTGATCAATGACATTCTTGATTTTTCCAAGATCGAAGCGGGCAAGGTCGAGATCATTCCGGTCGATTACGATATGTCATCCGTCCTCAACAATCTTGTGAACATGGCAAGGGTAAGGGCAGAGGGCAAGAACCTTGATCTTAAGTTTGATTTCGACAAGGATCTTCCGAGGATACTCAACGGAGACGAAGTACGTATCAAGCAGATCATCACAAACATCCTTACGAACGCCGTCAAATACACCGAAAAAGGTTCGGTCACTTTCACGATGGGATTTGAAAAGGATCCCGAAGACAGCGATTCCGTCTTCCTCAAGGTTTCGGTCAAAGATACCGGAATAGGCATCAGGGAAGAAGATATGGAAAAGCTCTTCTCCAAATTCGAACGCATCGAGGAAAAGAGAAACCGCAATATCGAAGGCACCGGACTCGGCATGAACATCACGCAGAGCCTTCTCGATATGATGGATTCGAAACTCGAGGTCGAGAGCGTATACGGAGAAGGATCGACGTTCTCATTCAGACTTAAGCAGAAGGTCGTAAAGTGGGAGCCTCTCGGCAACTACAAGGATACATACAGTGCGAACATCGGGACAAGGGACCGTTACAGGGTTTCCTTTACCGCCAGGAATGCGCACATCCTCATGGTCGATGACAATACCACGAACCTTATGGTATTCAAAAATCTCCTCAAGCAGACTCATGTCAGGATCGACACAGCAATAAGCGGCGACGAATGTATCAATATGTGCTGTGAGACGAAATACGACATCATCTTCCTCGACCATATGATGCCCGGAAAGGACGGAATCGAAACGCTGCACGATCTGCAGAACATGCCGGGCTCGCTCAACAAAGAGACGCCTTTCATCTGTCTTACCGCAAATGCAATCTCCGGCGCGCGTGAGGAATACATACGCGAGGGCTTCAACGACTACATGACCAAGCCCATCGATCCCATCAAGCTCGAAGAAAAGATGACCGAATATCTTCCCGCGGACAAGATCGACAAGCCCGATGAAACATCCGATCCTTCCGAGAATATGGTCATGGAATTCTCCGGAAAGTATGCCGATGACCTGCCCGATTTCAGGGCTCCCGGCAACCTCGATCTCCTTGAAGGTCAGGATCTTATCGATGTGAGTGTGGGCATCAGGCACTGCGGATATGACGACCTCTACCTGGATGTCCTCGGTTCATACTTCGAATCGATCAAAGAATCCAAGAAAAAGCTTGCGGATTTCCTCGAAAAGGAAGACCTCAAGAACTATATGATAAGGATCCACTCCGTAAAGAGTTCATCCAAGACAATCGGTGCTCTCGCACTCGGGGAAAAGGCGGCACGTCTCGAACAGGCGGCCAAGGAGGACGATATCGATTTCATCAGGGCAAAGCATGACGAGTTCATCGCCGACTATGATGAGATCGGAAAACTTCTCAGAAAAGTAATAAACGGATAAGGAAAAGATCTAAAATGAAAGTAATAAACCGAAACGCACTCAAATACATTGCGATCGTTGCAATGCTGATCGACCACATCGCCTGGGCATTCGTTCCCACGGAAAGCGTACTCGGACAGGTGATGCACTTCTTCGGAAGGCTTACCGGACCCACAATGGCTTACATGCTCTATGAAGGCTATATCCACACAAAGAACGTAAAAAAATACGCGATACGCCTCGGCATATTCGCGATCCTTTCATGGATACCTTTCTCATTATTTGAACTGGGCTTCTGGCCCGCTCCCGCTTTCGGGGTAATATGGACTCTGTTCCTTGCACTGCTCATTCTCTGCATGTGGGACAGGACAAATCTTCCCAAGGCGGTAAAGGTCATACTTGTCGTGATCGCATGCATTCTGTCCATCCTCGGAGACTGGCCGATCTTCGATATACTCTGGCCTCTTTTCCTGTTCATCTACAGGGACAATTACAGGAAACAGTGGAGATCGTTTTATATCATCATCATTGCGGAAGTGGTATGTATCATGTCCCCTTCGGTTATCAGCGGACACCCCTTCCGGTCAATCTTCCAGCTCGGTGCATTCATGGTGCCGCCGATCCTCATGTATCTCTACAACGGAGAACCGGGCAGCAGGAATGCATTCCACAAATGGTTCTTCTATGTCTTCTATCCTCTTCACCTGTTAATTATCTGGGCACTGAAGACATATGTATTCTGACCGGTATCAGACTTCGTAATCGAAGCAGCTCCTGGTCTTTATGAAAGGTCTTACCTTTCCGTCAGCTACGGAAACATGCGCAGGGTGCACTGAATAACCTTTCAGTGCATCCTCGTTTTCAAACAGGGAGTCGAGCATGAGGTCGCTGTTGGAGCTTGCAAGGCCGATCGTGTTGACCTTGATCTCAACGAGACCGGGGATGACACCTTTAAGGGCTTCGAGGCCTTCTTTTATTTCTGCGATGATCTTAGCTTTCTCATCACCAACAAATTCTTCCTTTAAAGTCCAGACAATTACATGACGTACCATATATACCTCCTACTATTCTTCACGGGTCCTGCCATGGACCAAGTTATTAGGTATTATACAGCATCCTCTTTCAATGCTTCAATAATTGTGTCGTCTTTGATCTTGTTGATGCTCAGGGCCATGCTGAGGGCGATGACGAGGAAGACGACAGCAGTCACGAGGATGATCATGAGCCAGTCGGGATTAAAGGTGAAGAGTTTTTCGTTAAAGGAACTGTACATCATGTAGCAAAGGGCGAGGGAGACGGGGATGCCGTAAAGGAGGGCCTTGATGCCGTAGAGGAAGGTCTCGAGTCTGAGCATCTTTTTGAATCCTCCGCTTGTAAGGCCGACCGATCTGTACATCGCGAATTCTTTTCTCCTTAAGATGATACCGGTGGAGATGGTGTTGATGATGTTGGCTATCGCGATCAGCGTAAGCAGTGCGGTAAAGCCGAACATTACGGTATTAAGCATCAGGGTTACGGTATTCATCATCGAAAATGCATCGACCATATCAAATACACCGTAATTGGAATATCCGCCATCTTCGAACATCCCATAGATCTCCTCGGCAAGTTCTTCATGATATCCGGTTTCTACACCGAACTCACATGTAAGATAATCGGGTCCTATCGTCTCATAGGCTCTTGGATAATACTCCGATGCGGGAACAAATGCGACGGCATTACCCTTGGGAGAAAGATCGAAGAGATAATTTCCCTTCTCATATTTCACGAGATCCCCTATCTCCACAGCGGGAGGATAACCTTCAGTTTTGTCATATCGAAGGTACTGCCCGATGATCCCTTCATTAAAAAGCTCACTGGGATGCTTTTCGCGGAACAGGTCGTTTAAGACCACCGCGCGAAGCGTTCCGTCATGATACTTTGAAACATCAAGTCCGTTATCTTCAAGCAGCTTATCAAAATCAGCATCGTCTATAACTACAAGTGAAAATCCGGTCAGTGACATCTCTTTGAATTTACCGTCACGGAAAGCAGGGTCTGCAATCGCGGTATCGGCAACTATAGTGCCTCCGTCAGGGTTCGGCTTAAAAGCATAATTGAGTATATCCGCGAAATAGACCTTATCGACCTTCTCCGTTTCTTCGAGCATGGCACGGACTTCGTCTCTTTCGTCATACGAGCAGGTTACCATGAGCTCGCAGGGCATGCTGAAGTCGTAACGGTTGATCCTGTTTATCGAATCACTGAAATAATTGACCGAAAGGAAAAGAATGACCGATACGGAGATAGTGAAGGTTATCACCTTACCCTTGATACCGTTTCGCTTAATGTTCTTGTAAGCAAGCTCACCTTCATATCCGAAGATCTTCCGGATCATGGGATTTACACGCAGCTTCTTTGCTTTGACCTTGATGACATTGCTCTCCCTGAGTGCATCTATGGGCATTACCCTTGCCGCCTTGATCGCAGGAGTAAATGAAGAGATCAGGATCGTTACCGCAGCAAGGAGGACGATCAAAAGAACAACTTCAGGCTTTATCACAACCGGGACGCCGTCCTTAAGTCCCTTTATGCCCATGATCATTCCGGTGCTTATCATCCTGCTTCCCAGATAACGCAGAGTGACAGCGGTACCGATATATCCGAAAAGCAGTCCGAGAGGAATGCCGACTATTCCAAGGATCAATCCTTCGAAATAGATGGATGCCCTCTTCTGTCTTGCGGTGGCCCCGACGCTTGCGAGCATTCCAAGATAACGCATTCTTTCGGTAAGTGACATTCCGATGGAGTTATAGATCAGAATAACGCTGGTTGCAACGACTATTGCAAGCGCTATAGCCATAAGAACAAAAAATCTCTTGTAAATTCCGTTGCTTCCTTCAAATGCAAAATAGCTGATGAGAAGCTCCGAATCAAAATCATATTTATCTATTTCGTATTTGGATACGATCTCTTTAAGAACCCTGAGTGAATCAGGTCCCGGATTCTTAAGCGTGATATATACATCGGTATCTTTCACAGGGGGGATGAATCCGGGATCCAATCCCCGAAGGATATCATATCCTTCCGTGGGGGTATTGCTATGAAGGATCGCTGTTACCGTAACGGTTTCCGTGGAAAGGCATTCAAATCCTTCCATCGACTGATAGGCTCCCGCTGTATAGGTAAGCTTATCCCCGTCCATGATATATCTGTAGCCCTGTTCATAGGTAAGGGTATCACCCGGCTGCAGATCGAGATTGTTTTCTTCAAGGAATTTCGCTTCTACGGCTGCCTCGTCCGAAGATGAGGGAAATGTTCCGTCGTAATCACATACGACTCTCTGGTCAAAATAATCGAAACCTGCATGTGCGACATTTCCGATCCTGAATCTGTCTTCAAGTCCGTTATCAAGTCTTACGCCACTTACGGTCGCATCGGTATCGATCACGCCGACCATGGATATGTTCTTATCGTTTAAAAGCAAGTTAACCTGTTCCGGTGTAACATCGGAAAATGTTGCAATGATATCTCCGCATTTTATCTTTTCAAGTTCTCCGAAATAGTTGAAGAATGATAAGATACCGAGCAGTATCGCGCTTATGAGCGAAGTCGAAACCGCAATGCCCAGTATGGTGACGACGGACCTCTTCTTGTTTCCGAGAAGATGCCTTACGGTAAGCTTATTTACGATATTCATTCAGCCATCACCCCCGATCCTTTGGAATCCCTGGTGATACGGCCGTCCTCGATAGTGATGACCCTGTCTGCGGAAAGCGCGATCCTTTCATCATGTGTGATGATGATGACGGTCTGATTGTTTTCTTTGTTGAACTTACGTAAAAGAGAGATTATCTCCTTGCTGTTTTCCGAATCGAGATTTCCGGTGGGCTCATCCGCAAGCAGAAGTGCCGGATGATTCATAAGAGCACGTCCGATGGATACTCTCTGCTGCTGGCCTCCCGAAAGCTGGTTGGGAAGATGGGCGAGTCTTTCCTTCAATCCGAGCTTCTCTACGATATCATTCAAAAGCTTTTTGTCAGGCTTTTTTCCGTCGAGCAGAATGGGAAGCGTCATATTCTCTTCTATGTTCAGAATGGGAATGAGATTATAGAACTGATAGATAAGTCCGATGTTCCTTCTGCGGAAGATCGCAAGCTTGTTCTCGTCGAGCTTTCCGATATCCGTTCCCGCGATGTTAACGATGCCCGATGTGGGAACATCGACTCCGCCGAGGATATGCATGAGGGTAGACTTGCCCGATCCTGAAGGACCGACTATGGCAACAAACTCTCCCTGCTCCACATCGAAGGATACGTCTTTAAGAGCATCGACTCTTGTTTCTCCGCTGCCGTATACTTTACAAAGATTTTTGATCTCAAGAATATTCATTAAAAAATTCTCCTTTCTCACGGAGTTGCTTTTCTTTGCAAACTCTTTTTCGTTTCTGAGAAAAGAGTAATATACGTGTCTTACTGTCAAGTGACTTTTTTATTACAATTTTGTCACATTAGACGATCGTCTTATAGAATCTGACCCTGAACGCGGTTCCCTCGCCCTCTTTGCTGTTTACGAGGATGTCACCGTGCTGGCCTTCCATGATGGATTTAGCGAGTGCAAGACCTATTCCCACACTGTCCTTGCCCGCATTCTTTCCCTTATAGAATCTTTCGAATATGTGAGGTATATCTTCCTCTGCGATGCCGCAGCCGGTATCCTTTATGACGATCTGGGTGAAGAGGTTGGTATCTTCGCAGGTAATGTCCAGCCTTCCGCCATCCTCCATATGTTCGATGCAGTTCTTCACGATGTTCTGCACAGCCTCGACGGTCCAGTTCCTGTCACATTTGATGACAGAGTCACCGGACGAAATTCCGCATTTGATATTCTTTATATCCATCTGCACTTCAAAAGGCTTTACAACTTCCGAGATCAGGGACCCTGCCGGAATCTCTTCGGGCTTCATGACTATCGTGCCGGCATCGATCTTCGAGAGCTTCAGAAGAGTCTGTACAAGCCAGTTCATGCGGTCAAGCTGTCCCGACTGCGTCCTTAGAAATTCCGCACGCTTATCCGGATCTTCTTCGGATCCGAGCAGATCGTTCATCACCATCATGGATGTAAGAGGTGTTTTGAGCTGGTGCGAGATATCTGCGATCGCATCCGAAAGAGCCTTCTTATCACCCGCAAGAAGTTCCTTCTGGTAATAAAGCGTTGTGGTCACCTTATAGATGTTGTTCCTCAGGATAGAAAGCTCGCCCTCCTGCTGGTCTGTGATATCCGGAGCTTCACCGCCCGCAAGAACCTTTACAAGATATGAATCAAGCTCTGCTATATCCTCATATCTCTTCTTAGTAAAAAAATAATACATTACAATGATCGCAGCTCCGAGAAGAAGGGTTATAAAGAATGCGATCCATCCCGCAAAAACGCATACACATACAGACGCAGCAACCGTAAGGCAGGCTGCTGCGGTCATCATGCGTTTGAATTCCCTGTTCTTAAGCATTAATAAATCTCCGCTATTCGACGATATATCCGAGTCCTCTGACCGTCTTTATGATCTTCGGATCCGCGGGATCTTCTTCTATCTTGTCCCTGAGTCTCTTAATGTAAACGGTAAGCGTATTGTCATTGACAAAATCCCCGCTCACATCCCACATATCCTCAAGAAGCTTTGATCTCGACATGACCACTCCTCGGTTTGAGCAAAAAGCAAGAAGCAGGCGGTATTCGAGAGCGGTAAGCTCTACCTGCTCTTCATTTCCGTTTTCTTTTACGCAGGTGACCCTGGCACCCGCGGTGTGGATCCTGATGTTACGGATCTCAATCACGCCCTCGTTATCGCGGGCATCAGGCGCCGATGATCTTGCGCTTCGCCTCAGGACTGTCTTGATCCTGGCCATAAGCTCGTTGACCCTGAAGGGCTTGCAGATATAATCATCCGCACCCATCTCCAGTCCCATTACAACACTGACCTCCGCATCGCTTGCGGTAAGGAATATCACGGGGAAGTCACCCTTATCCTTTACCGCTTTGCAGACATCATATCCGTTTCCGTCGGGAAGATTTATATCGAGAATGTACAGATCGAAGTCATCCTTCTTAACCCTTGAAAGCGCATCCTTTACGGTCTTCGAAAGAACGGTCTCATATCCTTCCTTTTCAAGGGAATACTTAAGACCCATTCCTATCGCATCATCGTCTTCAAGAAGAAATATTTTCATCGTTACTCCCGTAAACAGGGTGTTCACTTAATCAATAATCCTGAGTGCTTCCGCCATCTCGCGCGTTGTAAATGCACAGAGCTTTACGTCCACATCGGCATCCGGAAAGTCTGCGTTAAATCTGTCGTATGCCCTGAGGCACTGTCTTGCCGATTCCGCAGCCGGCTCATCGAGATCACCCGAGAATATTCCGGAGCTTATCAGCGGAAAAGCAATGCTGTGGTAGCCGTTATCCTTAAGCACCACAAGCGAGTTATAGTATGCGTCACAGAGCGCATCAAAAGCATCCGGAGTTACCCTGAAATCGGGACCCACCGCATGAATGATGGCTTTGCAATTCGTCATGTTAAAAGAGGGAGTTATGACGGCATCACCGTCATTAAGAGGAGTGCTGTGCTTCCTGCACGCATCTATAAGTTCGAGCGGTCCCGCCGCCTGAAAGATCACACCGCAGATACCTCCGCCGGCGCGAAGATATTTATTGGCTGCGTTCACGACTGCATCAACTTCGAGATCGGCACAAGATGCATTTACAAGTTCTATCCTGCTCATAAAGCCTCCTTTTGCTGAACGTGAAACAACAGGGGAAACACGGGGACGGCTTGCGCTGTTTCACTTCTGCGACCAGTGAATGAACTTCCAGAATAATCTCCAGACAATCCTCCATAGGATATAAGCGACTACTCCGATGATCGGAGCGACCCACAAAGGTTTATCTATCAGCCACATGACAGGAAGGGCTATGACCGTAACGATAGCGATCCTGTACAGTGCGTTTGCGATCCACAGGATATTCATCAACGCACCGCCGAGTCTTTCTTCTCTTTTTTCCTGCTCGTAATCTTTTTTCGGATACGAAAGCCTGTTTCTGTTTTCCATATAGTTATCTCTGCGGAAGCCGTTCCGAACACAAAACAGCGGAAGCCGTCCCGGACATGCAAGTACATCCCTGTACCTGCAACCATGTCTTTGGGACATCCTGTCCCCCCTGTTTACAGTTTGAATGCGGTACCCGTAAACAGTGCGACTTTTGTTCCGAGTTCGTCATAAAGGTCAACGCTCGCAACGGTCGTGCTCCTGCCCGTCTTGATGCAGCGGGACCTGGCATAGAGCTTCTTTCCTTTGGCACCGGACAGATAATTTATGCTGACCTGCGCGGCAACGGATGGCCTGTGGATGTTGTTGACAAGAACGGCAAACGCAAGATCGGCAAGGGTAAATATGGCGCCGCCCATTATTCCTCCGTTTGCATTCTTATGATCGTCAGTCAGTTCAACGCTACAGAGGACTTCATCATCCGAAAACTCCTCAACCTGCATACCCGCGTTGGTTGCGAATTTATCGTTCTTAAAATATTCTCTTACTTCTTCAAGCGAACCGAACGTCATTTCTCTACCCTTTCAAAAACAAAAGCTACGGCATCATCGCCTTCACCGGTAACATAAGTGAATATGTCTCCTTTTAAAGTTACACTCTGAAATACATATTCATTTACCATAAAGTCATAATTCCCGTCACCTTTATCCACAACATCAAGATCAAAGGAAATATCGCTGCCGAGAAGGGTGCAGTTATAAGTCGCCGTGTCACCTTCGATATGATAGGTTTCAAACACACCCTTTTCCTCAAGCTCTTCGCGGGTAAGAACCGTTCCGCTTGAATCTGTTTCACTTCTTATGACCCAGTCTCCCTCAAGGGTTTTCTTTCCGCATCCCGTGAGCACCGCCATCATGATCGTCATCAGCATGACAAGTGATATAAATCTTATCTTTTTCAACACAAATACTCCTGCAGCCGGCTCTTGCCGGTTATTCCTTCCCAAAAATCACTCATCCACCCTGTCAAACACATAGGTCACGGCATCATCGCCCTCACCCTCTACGTAAGTGAATGTATCACCCTTCATTGTGGCAACGTGAAAACACACGGAACCTCCGTCATCGATCCAGAAGTGCCCTTTGTCATCACGGCTGTATTGGAATTCATATACTATTTCTTCTTCGGGCGTAGTGTAGTAATAGGTTCCGCTATGAAGATCATCGAACTCATAAGATATATAGATTCCGTCATCTGCGAAGGATTCCCAAGTGCGATAGTAGCCGTCACCCCACTGAGTCTCCCTCAGTTCCCAGTATCCGGCGATACTCGGCTTTTCGCATCCCGTGAGTATTACCAGCATGGAAACCATCATCAAAACAGCCGTCAGAGACTTGATTCTTTTCATTTTATTTTCCCCTTAAGTTCAGATCTTTCCCTCTTTGAGCAGCCTATGACAGCCACCCAGAATAACACATCGCTGGTAAGAAGCCTGTGGAATGAATAGGTAAGTTCGATATCGGATCCGCGAAGCTCTTCACCGAGTTCCAGATACACTCCCCTCACTTCAAAACGTTTTAGTCTTCTCCGACAAGATGCACCTTCTTATATTCGTGCCCCGTTGCCGGAAGGAATTTACATATCACATCCGAAGTCCTGAGCTTAAGACTTGATGTACAGACACACGGATGACATCCCAGGAATTCGCCTTCAAGCACATCCTCATCAATGAGCAGGCTTACAGCTTTCCCTTTATCATTCATCAGTCCCATGACACTCACCGCTCCCGGCTCGATATCAAGGTACTTAAGCATATCCTCCGCTTCCGCAAAGGAAAGCCTTGCGGAGTTTATCTGGGCGGACAGTTCCTTCGTCTTGAACTTCTTATCTCCCGGCATCAAAAGAAGGTAAAAGGAAGTCTTCTGACGGTTACACAAAAACAGATTCTTGCACATTACCACATCAAGAGCCTTATCTATCGCTTCACAGGCTTCCATCGTTGTAGCCGCCTCGTGGTCGACTCTCTTATATTCCATTCCGAGACCGTCCAGAAAGTCGTAGGTCCTTATCTCTCTTTCGAGTCTTCCGTTTACGTCTTCCGGTCTTCCTTCATACAGTTCCATGTCTTCACCAAAGCAGATCGTCAGATAATCTCTGACGATGCGGATTTTTATACCATCGAATACTGAAGAAACTCATACTTAAGCCTGCTGCCCTCACATATTTCGGGAGGAAGCAGCGCTCTCGCAACAAGCTTGAGCTCATCGGATTCAATATCCGTCCTTTTAAGATTCGCATAATCGCCGTCGATGCTGACGACCTCATAATAAAATGTTTCCATCAGTTCTCACCGCTCCATTTTGCCTTGACATCCTTCCATTCGCGGTACTTGCGAAGGTCCATTTCCGCACCGCTCTTAAGTACATGGATGATGATCGAAGCATCATCGGTGTAGCCCGTTATCGGGATCACATCCGGGATAAGATCAAAGGGCGAAATGATGTAGATAAGGACGCAGAGGAACGTGTTGACCGTTCCCGGCTGCACACCGGTATAAGCCTTTTTTATATAAGAATCCACGAGATCAAGCATCGTCACAAGCTTGTCATAAACCTCGCTGAGCACCGGATTACCCGTGGTTTTCAGAAGGAAAGCTTCAAACTTCGTCTTGAACCTTTCCCATTTAACAGGATCGTTCATAAGCTCCTGTGCCTGTCCGGCTTTCGAATCGAGTGCCTTTTTCAGTTCTTCCTTGGTGAATTCTTTCATATCGGTACCCCTACTAATTGTTTCCCCCTCAATTATCAGGTTACTGATCGGATCTCCTTACCGGAAATCATATTACCCTGTATTTTACCACGTTTTATGTCTCCGGATAAATAACTATCGGATACGCAGATAAACGAAAACAGCCTTTCGTAAGCAGAGCATCTACAGCTTGTTGAATTCCTCCGGATCCCTGCGCTGTCTGAATCTCAGATAATACCCCGCGATCATGGAGCTGAGCATGGTCGTGAGTATCAGCACCGTAAAGAATTCAAGACTGATGATGTCATATGAATACGCAACCGTGGCAAGAACTATACCCGGTCCGCCGCGTGCATTCATCGTAACGGCAAAGTTCATTCTCGTGCTCATCTTAAGGCCCGAAGGCAAAAGAAGCAGCCAGGTGCCGGCAAATTCGAGTCCGAACGCTATCGCAAAGAAAAGAAGGAATCTTGTGAGAGAGAAATCATGCACGACATTAAGCTGTATTCCGACAAGTGCAAAGTAGATCGGTATAAAGAAGGAAAATGCGATGTTTTCCAGGAAATGCATTCTTGTCTTCGTACTCTCCCCGGTTCCGAAAACAGCCTTGATCAGATATCCTACGACAAATGCGGAATACATGATATTGATGCCGAGAATGTACAAAGCCCCGCAGGTCATAAGGAGCAGGGAAAAGCTGATCGAATAGAAGGTATTGGGCTTCCAGTCACTTTTTACCTGCTTTATGTATCTTGAGACAAGAGCGATCAGGACAAAGATTCCGATCGTGACAAGTACGATCACTATCATCTCGGCAAGCTTTATCTCACCCGACTGTGCAACCTTGGTCGCAACGTTTAAGAGTATCCACAGGCACAGATCCTGGAAGGTGGATACGGTCAGAACCGTATTGGAAAACTTGGTGTTCATTATTCCCATATCGAAGAATATCTTCGATATGACGGGAATCGAAGTGATCGCAACTCCTATCGCAAAGACAAGACAGTATGCGACTTCATTTTCAATGCTTCCGATAAAATTCTCTCTGAAAAGTCCGAAAAAAGGAATGCTTCCCGCCATGGGCAGGAATGTTGCTCCGACAAAAACAAGACTTATCGTCTTTGCGTTCGATCTTTCCACCTTGATATCGGTGTTGTAACCGGACAGGAACATCAGAAATATCAGACCGAGCTGATAAAAAATGTTCAGAACCTTACCCTCTTCGGGGTAGGCGAAGAATAATCTTTCCGACAGGGCGGGTGCGATGATGAAAAGGAAGCTTCCTCCGATCACCATGCCTCCGAAGATCTCACCGACCACCCTGGGACCTTTGATAAGCTCCATCAGTGTTCCGAAAACAAACGCGGACAAAAGAAGGAGCGCCAGTGCTATTAAAGTAATGATTATTTCACTTTCGGATAAAGTAGAAAGTCTCATTTATCGATCCGTATGTAATCCTCAATCTTGGTAAGAACGGTCTCAAGAGCCTTCAGGTCGCTCTTTAAACTTCCGCGCTCAAGGGAATGATTGTATCCGCCGGTAATCACACTGAGGTCAACACCGAGCCTTTCAGCCATTCTCCGTACCTTACCGAGATCGGACCAAAGATCCGAATCTCCTATAAATGCAACAACATTATCAGATCCGAACGAGAAGGATTTCTCGACCGGAGTAAGCCATATCTGCCTTGCGGGAATACCGTGATCCGCCACATATTTGGCGGAAGCGATGGTTCCGAGGCTCTTTCCCACAAATACGATGTCCTGATAAGCCGTAAAATCCACCCCGGCAAGCGCACTTTCCGTCTGCTCACACGCCAGCTGCACGGCCAGCTTCTTCAGCTCGTCGTCTTCAGAAATGTCTGCAGGCATATCATGAAATTCTACCTTTAACAGATCGAAACCGGAATTCTTCAGAATCCTGGCCGAATAGTATAAAAGAGGCCTGTCGTTGCCATAACCGATACCCGGTATGATCACGGCAAGTTTTTTGGAATTCCTGACTCTGGGCATGTGGCTCCTTTCAACATTTTATGATAAAACAAACCAATGTCTTCAGATTAAAGGCTATCTTGATCATTTTAGCATATTTTGCATACGGTCGCTATGCTATTTATACCTTAGTTTACCAGTTCCCTGATCCTGTTCCATCCGGGGCATCTGACATACCCCACACCCGGAAGTTCACACTCTCTGTTCCAGGGCCTTTCATAGACCAGGACCTTAAGATCCGGGAGATGATCGAAGAACCTGAAAGCATGAGGCGAATCCTCTATTGCTATATCGAAGTGCATTTTGTAGTAATCTTCGAGCTCCAGATTATTATCGGCATTCCTGTAAAAAGGATCCCTGCCGTACTTATCCAGACAGTATAATGTCACGCGATCAAGCCCGTGTTCATCGAGCCATCTTCTGGAAACATCGTAGCAGCTGTAAGGTCGCCCCGTGATGATGCTGATCTCATGCCCCTTGTCGATCCACTCATTCAAAACTTCAGATGCACCCGGCGTCTCTTCATATGAAAGAAGAACCTCGGGCCTGTGACCTTCCGCCATCAGAAGCTTATACTCTTCTTCGCTCAGGTCAAAAGACTTCTGAAGATCGAAGAACATCACCTTCTCATACGGGATTTTCTTTCCGAAAAGCCTGTAAGCGATATGCGTAAACTCAAGCGCCGTCTCACAAAGGCAGTCATCAAAATCAACGTAAATCTTCATAAGCATTCCTTACATCAGTCTTTTACGCCGTCGCCGTCCCTTGCCTGAATGTCCCCGACAACGATCTGTGAATCCGTATCAACGGTAATGGGAGCATATAACTCGACAGACTGCTCATATTCGGGCCAGCCGTGTCCTTTAAAAAAGAATCCGACCGAAGACGACATATATACTTTTCCGTCTTCAAAGTATACGCCGATCTGATCGCGCCAGATGATATCATCGACTTCATCTTCTCCTTCGAGAGTCTCGATATATACATAGGTCTCTTTGTCATTCACGGCAGAGATCGTAAGATCACGGCTTTCCGCGTCATATGCAAAGATAACCCTGTCCTCTATTACCTGCATAAAATATTCACCGTCATATACGGTCTGCTTATATCCGTCATCCGTCTTTTCCACGATGCAGAGCCCTCTGACGGAATAGCCGCTGCCGGTTCCTTCGCATTCGGAGATCAGATACTCATCTTCCCCGTCACCGTCGATATCGCACTTCACAACTCTCGCACCGTATACGCCCATCGCAATATCAACCGGAATCTCTTCATCCCCGTCGACAATGCATGAAGTATGGGTATTGTAGTCCTGAACGACAGAAAGGGACGGATCGTCGGAAGGCCAGGTAAACACAAGGGCGGGATCGTACTCCTTTTCGGAAAGCTCTTCTTCTTCCGCAGGTGTGGGAACTTCAGCCTCGGGTGATATCTGATCAGACGATGCGGTATCATCCTCATCAATCCCAAATGATTCGGGCGGTCCGTATACTCCCTGGGCAGGCTCGTATAATGCGCAACCCGAAAATCCGATTATAGTTCCCATTACAATAGCGGATGCAAATGAAAGTTTTCCGTTTTGTTTCTTCATCAGATCACACCTACTTCCGTATAGATCATTCCGTTCTTTCCACGGTCGGAACGCATAAGAGAAATGTTATCAACTCTCATTCTGCCCTTCGGCACATCATATACAGGGATCTCATCCCCGTACTTGTACTCCGCTCTTCGTATCAGGGTGATGTGCGGCGAAAACTTCTTTTTGTCAAAAGGAATCCCCGCATCCGCAAGACAGTGCCTCAGCCTCTTAACATACGCATGCAGTGCGGGATTATCGGCAAGTCCCATCCAGAACAGATCACCGAAATGTCCCACTCCGTCAAGGCTGATATCGAAGGGTCTGAAGTTCGATGCTTCCATCGCATCGAGTACCGCATCGGGATCGTTATAGTCGCCGATGAACGCGAGCGTAAGATGCAGATTCTCATCCGATGTAAAGCTGCCCTTTACACCCTGCTCGCGGAGCTCACTCTGAAAACCGGTAAGGGCATCTATTATCTCATCATCAAATTGTATTGCGATAAATAATCTCATTTACTTCTTAAGAAGATTTGCAAATTCAAGCGCCTTTCCCGCATCGCCTTCCACCTTAAGCTTACCTGTGGTGAATGCAAGGATGGGATCGAGTTTTCCATCGATCAGCTTGTTGAAATTGGTCATGCTGATCGTGATCGCACAGTTCCTGTCGTGATAGTCATAAGGCTCGACATTTATGCGGTGATCCTTGACCTCAACATAGAACACTCCGGGATCCTTTCCGGTGATGTTGATCTGTACGGCAAGGAAATCCCTGTTCGATGCATCAACAGCCTGCGCCATGTTTCTTACCTTGGTTACGAGTTCATTAAAAGTCATTGTTAATTCCTCCCTAAAAAAACATTTATTGTTTAGTTTTCAGCCTTGTTCACTCTCCGGGATGAAAATTCAGTTTTGCTTTTCGCGCCTGGGATTCCTGAAACTTTCTGTCTATATGATACGTCTTTCCGTCCTTGATGAAAACAGCACCGGTCTGCTTGAAATAAAACTCCACTCCATACTCCACACACTGCCTGCGGACCTCCATGATCCATTCAAAGTCGCAGGGCCTTGCCTTAGGTCCCGACTCTCCTCCGCAGACAACCTTTTCTATCAGCCCGGTCTCAAGATATTTCTCGATGTGTATCTCGCTGAGCATAGGCTCGGAAGCGATCATTCTGTGTTTGATCGGAGCATTTATCAAAAAAGGGATCCTGTAGTCAGCCCTGTCCTGATTCTCACAGGTGCTGCATATGACCACGTGGTCCCAGCCGTCACCCCAGTCAGCGGGCTTGCACTCCTCAAAGCGGTCGATCCTCTTGGTGATGATAAAGAAGTCAAGATCTCTGCGCTCCCTTATCATATCCCAGACTCCGGGACGCCACTCATCAGCCGTATCGAGAAAGAAGTCCGATGTCATGCAGGTGTACACGGTTCCTTTCGCAGACGTAAGCTTATACTCTCCCTGTCTGTTTTTCCTGAGCGGAAGGTCATAGTCACCTGTCCTGGAAACTGCGGATGCATCCTTTCCGATGCTCTCATCCCTTCTGTACACATAACAGTTTGCACATCCGGGGCTCAATTTTTGACACCCATGCCAGGGATTCCAGATAGCCATCTTCAATATCTGCCGGATAAGGTTTACATATCTTCCGCACTTTTTACGAGCTTTGCATCAACGGATTTCGCACCCTTTACATAGGGCTCAAGCTTCTCCGCACTCTTTCCTATGCCGCTTCCTCCGGATGTGGCAAATGCATGGACTGTCTTGCCGGTCCAGTCATATCCCTTGCAGAAGGTGTTAACGACATTCGGAGCTGCTCCGTACCATATGGGAAATCCGACGTAAACCGTGTCATAGCCGGCAAAATTTTCCACCCTGCCCGATACGGGAACATCTTTATTTCCGAATTTCTCCTTATTACATCTTGCAAGCGGATTGGTCCACCTGATGTCCGCCTTGCTGTACGGAGTTTCAGGTACTATCTCAAACAGATCCGCTCCGATCTTTTCGGCATAATCCCGGGCAACCTTTGCGGTGGTACCTTCCGCGCTGAAATACACAACCAGTGTGTTACTCATATCATTCCTCCGTTTCTTTATATCTTTATTCCACCGAACATGATCATATTTGTATCGCAATGAATGATCTCACAGTCTCTATTATAAAACAGATAAACACCGCTAACCACTGCCACTTTCAGTCATAAGAATATTTCCGGATTTTCTTGACTTTGAGCCATCCTGTGAATAGAATGAAGGACGGAAAAAGTAATCATTTCCGATAAATCTAAGGAAGGGTGGTGATCATATGACAGGTGACAGTCGAAGTACAGACTCTGTTCCCCGAAGTACGCATTATATGATCACGGCAGATCTGCCTCACCACCCGGTTTCCCTGCTTTAAACTGCATCCGGAGCGTGGGGCGGGCTTTGCCGTCATCACGGAGGTTGCATGATGGAAGAATTGAATATCTTTGATGAGCTTCTTACTCTTTTGGAAAAGAAAGAATATGCGAAGCTCCGTGAGAGTCTGTCCGAACACAACGATGCCGATATCGCCGCGTGGATGGAGGATCTCAGCGAAGAGCATATGCTTAAGCTTTTCCGCATACTGACCAAGGATCAGGCTGCGGATGTTTTCTCATACCTTGATTCCGATATACAGCAGCGGATAATCAAGTCCATGTCAGATAAAGAAGCTGCCGGCATTATCGATAACCTGATGGCCGATGATGCTGCGGACCTTATGGAGGAAATGCCCGCTAATATCGTCAAGCGTATCCTTGCAAATGCGAACGCAGATACCCGCCGCGAGATCAACCATCTGCTGCGCTATCCCGAGGACAGTGCGGGAAGCATAATGACCGTGGAGTATGTCGACCTGAAGGAAAGCTCCACGGTAAAGGAAGCAATTGAAAGAATCCGCAGGATCGGTGTCGATTCCGAGACCATCAATGTCTGCTATGTCCTCGACAGCGGACGTCATCTGCTCGGAACGGTTGCCCTTCGCTATCTCCTTTTATCGGGAGACGACGAAGTGATCGGCGAGATCATGCATGAAAATGTCATTGCGCTCAACACCCTGATGGACCAGGAGGAAGTTGCGAGACAGTTCAAAAAATACGACTTTACCACAATGCCCGTTGTCGACAACGAAAACCGTCTGGTCGGAATCATCACCGTCGACGATATCGTGGACATCATGGAAGAAGAGGCAACCGAGGACATGGAAAAGATGGCAGCTATCGTGCCCTCCGACAAAGCCTACATGAAGACAGGTGTTTTCGAGACATATAAAAAGAGGATCCCCTGGCTGCTTCTCCTGATGGTCAGTGCAACTTTCACAGGTGCGATCATCAAATCCTTCGAGGATGCCCTGAGCGTTTGTGCGGTTCTCGTAGCATACATCCCCATGCTGATGGA
>JAFWUY010000103.1 GCA_017524035.1 Lachnospiraceae bacterium
AGGAGGATCACTATGAAAAGATTTAAAAGAATGGCTGCACTGCTCATGGCTGTGTCCGTCGTTCTGTCAGGCTGTGCCGGCTTGGAGCTTCCCGAAGAAGAGCCGGTGACGGAAGCCGAAGAGCTGCCTCCCGCAAGGGCGTAGGATGATTTCTTCAGATATATCAACGAGGAAACGCTTGCTGATGCGGAGTTCGGATACGGTGAAATGGCAGCCGGAGGAAGCTTTGATTCCAAGCTCGTTGAAAACGAGGTCAAGGATATCATAAGGGAAATTGCGGCCGGAAGCGGTTATGAACCCGGAACCGAGGAATATGTCATCAAGAAGGCATATGACCTTTACTCATCTTATGATTTTGAAAATTCCGAAGTTCCTAAGGAGCTCGATGAACTCTTTCATGAGATAGATTCGATCTCATCGATGGAAGAATTCTTCGAGATGGATGCAAAGCTCCAGAGAGATTACGGCGTGGGAAATATCCTGCACCTGACGGTGGATACCGACTATTTTTCATCGGGCGAGAAGATACTTGTGTTCACACAGTATTCGGCGGTCTTTGATGCGGATTTTGAAAGCCTCGAAGAAACATACGGTCCTCTCAATTCTCTCAAGAATGCGGGCTCGCTTCTTCTGCAACAGATGGGACATGAGGAAAAGGAAGCCGACGAGATCGGTACCAGGGTCGGATACATCGCAATGGATATCTACAATGCGACGGATATGGATCAGATCGGCGAGGCAATGCCCATGGCATTCTTCAAGCAGATGACGCCTGCCGAGATCAAAGATATTCTCACCAATGTGGACCTTGATGATTATCTGAAGGCGCTGGGCGTAAATACCGCAAAAGTCGACAGATACGGAATCTACGATCGCGGGCAGCTGGAGGCTGTAAATGCTGTTCTTACAGAAGAGAATCTCGATGCCCTCAAGTGCTGGCAGATGATGTCTCTTGCCGAGAAGTACAGAAGATTCATCGCGTACGGATATGAGAAACTGGAGAACTACAGGAATATCGATTACAAATCCGATGAGGAACTTGCGCTTGATGAGATATACAACACTTACTACGGATTGACCGATCCCATCTATGTGGAACAGTACTATTCCGAGGAAATGGATGAAGCACTTATCACTATGTGCGACGATATCAGGGAAGGTTACCGCGATCTGATCGGAAACGCAAGCTGGCTCAGCAATGCTACGAGAAAGGGACTCCTTGAAAAGCTCGATAATATCGTCTATGTGACCGGAGCGGATCTTGAGAGGAATGACCCCGCAGATCTTAATGCATTGAAGGGTAATGACTATTTTGAATTCTATCTTTCCGTTACAAGGCACGATATGGCCGACCTGATGGATGATATCGGAAAGCCCGGAGACAGAAAAGCGGTCGGCATGCCTATGCAGATGCTCAATGCGTGCTACGATCCTTCACTCAATAACATCACCATTACCGTTGCGATAATGATCGATCCCTTCTTCAGTATGGACAATGATTACTACACCAATCTCGGCGGACTCGGTGCGGTCATTGCCCATGAGATGGGGCATGCATTCGACAGCGACTGCATAGTATTTAACGAGAAGGGTGTTTACGATCCTTCATGGATCGGTTCCGAGGATATGAATGCACTTCTTGAAAGGAACGAAGCCGCAAAAGCATATTTCGAGAACAATTTCACACTGTTCGGAGTTTACCATGTGGACGGAGACCAGACCCTTGGGGAAAACTATGCCGATCTCGGCGGAATGGAGTGTGTAACTTCTCTTGCACGCACTCAGGCGGACAGAGAGAAGCTCTTTACGAACTATGCGAGGATCTGGTGTGAAAAGAGAGCGGATTCAGCGCTCATAGACCAGATCGAATATGATGCGCACAGTCCCTCTGTGATCAGAGTCAATGCCATACTTTCATCGCTTGACGCATTCTACGAAACATATGATGTGAAAGAGGGAGACGGAATGTACATAGCTCCCGAAGACCGCATCTCGAGATGGCATTAAGGGGGTAAGAAAATGGGATTGATAATAAAGACAACATTAAAGAATATATTCGGTAAACCCTTAAGATCGCTGCTCGTTATCTTTTCGATCTTCGTATGCGCGTTCTCGGCGCTCTTCTGCTTTGATCTTTCCGGAAGCATGAAGGGGCTGATGCTCGGACTGTTCAGCGAAGTCTACGGCGATACCGATCTTACTGCGTACATGTCGATTCTGGATCCGGAAAAGCTTCCTGAGGATTTCCCGGAATGTGAGACGATGACCATGAAGTATTTCACGGACACCATCTACACTGATATTCCCGGTGAATACGCCTATGTATCGACGGAAACATATTACATATATGCGGTTGACACCATCGCGGCACATAAGTTCGGATTCCTGGATGTCACTATCCTTCCGAAATACCATGCGATTATCACGGATCAGCTTGCGGCTGCGATCGGCTATTCATACGGAGATACTCTCACCGTTCATGATAAGGCCGGCGAAGAAGTAATGCTTAAGATAGATGATGTGGTCCCCGCAGATCCTAAGAACTTTCTCTTCAGCGGAAAGTCAGTGGTTGTCAGCGAAGAGACCGCACAGGTTCTTTCATGCGGCAAGGATGTAAACGGAAGGCTTATGATAGACATCCTTGATGATACGCAGATCAATGCAGCGGAAGAAATGCTTAAGGAAACCTTTGGCAAGGACAATGTCATGCGCTTTGCCATGACGGACGAGATGAACGGACTTCTGAACGAGCTTTTCGGATTCCTCTTCATAATGTTCGCCGTTGCATTCCTTCTCGTTGTGTTCATCACATTCTCGATCTGTGAGAGGATCGTTGCGGACAGGATGTCATTCATCGGAACTCTGAGAAGCCTTGGACTCAGCTCCTTCATGACGGCGCTCATACTTCTTTTGGAAAATGTGACATACGCGATCCTCGGAAGCGTCCCCGGCATCCTTCTGTATATGAGTATCAGAGGCCCCATGTACGATGTTCTTCTCTATGTCGAGAGCGGTGACGGAACGACACTTGAACTTGCTCCTCCCGGACTTTCACCCGTTCTTGTTGCTTCGATAGTCCTGATTGCGGTGCTTATCGAGTGCCTGATCCCTCTCAAAGCTGTTCTTAAGGCTCTTAAGACCTCCATCAGGGATATCATCTTCGATAACAGGGATACCGCATACAGGTTCAGCAGAACCACCCTTATAGCAGGCGGAGTGCTCGCGGTTCTCGCGCTTGTCCTCTTTATCTTCGCCAGGGGATTGTTCGGAACGGGCATGTGTCTGATCGCATCGGTCATCGCACTGTCTTTCCTTTTCCCGCTCATACTCAAAGGCGTGACACATGTGATATCACTGATCGCGGAGAAGGGAGAAAGAGGCAGGCTTGCACTTTCCGCAAGGGAAGCGATCTCCAGAAAGAGCACCGTTGCAAGCGGAGTTCTGTGTGCAACTTCCGCTACCATGTGCGTGATCATATATATCATCGCTACATCGATGATGGATTACAGTGCTGCGGATATTTATGATTGTGATGTCCGCGCCACCGTTTCGGGCCAGGCCAAGAAGCTTTCGTTCGTACCCTACTTAGACGGCGTTACCGATACCGAATTCCTTTATAACTCGCTCGGATATATCTATCTGGAAGATGAGGAAATTGAAAAAGCCGCACAGTTCTACGGCATGCCTGACGGAGGCTTCAGATATTATAACGGCCTTTCCGGCCTTCCCGAGAGCATTGAGGAAGGAACCGTTTATATCGAAAACGGCTGGGCGAAGAGAAACGGATATTCGGTCGGAGATACGCTGACCGTTACCATAGATCCCACCGGAGTGTTCCCCATAAGGAAGGAATATACGGTCGGAGGATTATTCAAGATCAATTCCATGGAGTCGATGAAGAATGACTTCGTAATATCCGAAGATGAGTACAAGAGCATCTTCCATGATACTCCCGGATATCTGCTTGTTCAGGCGGATGATCCCGACACTGTCAGGGATATGATCAAGAGATACGGAGTAGGTGTTACAAGCGATGTCAAGACACATCAGGAGCTTCTGGAGGAGTCCGAGAAGGAAAACGCCCAGTCCAACCGTATCTATATAGTGATCATTGCGGTTGCCCTGATCATGACATGTATCGGAATGACCACGAACCAGATCATCGGATTCGAGGGCAGGAAGAAGGAATGTGCCGTTCTCATATCCACTTCCATGAGCAAGAAGACTCTTGCGGGCATTCTCTTCCGTGAGATGTTCATAACCTCGGTAACTTCGGCAACCGTGGGATGTGTGTTCGGAACGATCCTGTGCATCGTGATAAAGAGAGCAGTAAATCTTGCGGATATGCTGAATATGCCGGTTGAGATCCACGCTTCGGCTGTTTTCGGTCTCTGGGCAGTGATGTGCCTGATATTCGCGCTCACAGTCCTTTTCCCCATCAGGAACATGAGAAAGATGAAACTGTCCGAACAGCTTAAGTATGAATAATAAGGGAGATGAATATATGAATACCGTAATAGAAGTCAGCAATGTAAGTAAGACATTTGGCAAAGGCACCAATCTTAATAAGGTTCTCGATGAAGCATGCATGTATGTGAGCGAGGGAGAGTTCGTTTCCCTCATGGGTGCATCGGGATCGGGAAAATCAACCCTTCTGTACCTCATCGGAGGACTCGACCGGGATTTTGAAGGAAAGATAACCCTCTGCGGAGAGGATATAGGATCGCTCAAGGATTCGAAGCTTTCCAAGCTCAGACTTGATAAACTCGGATTCGTGTTCCAGTTCTACAACCTGGTAATGAACCTGAATGTCGAGGACAATATCATGCTTCCCGAGACCGTAAACGGCAAAAAGAAGAGCGAGCTCAAAAAGCAGCTTGATGAGATCCTTGAGATCACCGGTCTTACCGAAAAGAGACATGCGATGCCCAACACTCTTTCCGGCGGTCAGCAGCAGAGAGTTGCGATCGCAAGGGCGCTTCTCGGAAATCCCGCAGTCATCCTTGCGGACGAGCCCACCGGTAACCTTGATTCCAAGTCCACGGTAGAGATCATGGAGCTTTTTAAGAAGCTTAATCAGGAGAAGGGCATGACCATCCTTCAGGTAACCCACTCCGAAAAGTGTGCTTCCTACGGCACCAGGATCATCACACTCGATAATGGAAAGACCGTCGGATGAGTGGTAGAATATACACATGCGTATAGCAATTGTGGATGACGAAAGTTTATTCAGAAAACAGATAGATGAAACGATCACCTCGCTCTACGGAAAGGGCGAGGTGAGCTGTTTTCATTATTCCGACGGAAAAGCGATCATTAAAAGCTTTGAGACGGGCTTCGGACTCGATGCCGTATTCCTTGATATCGAGATGAAGGGAATGGACGGTATGGAGACTGCCCGCAGCATCAGGACATATTCTAAGGATATCCCCATAATATTCATGACAAGCCATACAGAGATGGCAATGGACGGCTATGAGGTCGGCGCGTTCAGATTCCTGGGCAAGCCCGTGGACAGGGAGAAGCTCAGGGAGACATTAAAGGATCTCGAGAACAGGATAAAGGTTGAAGAGAAGATAGTTCTCAAGGTGGACGGTGATGAAGTCATCCATCCGGTATCTTCGCTTGTTTATATTGAAGCCGCCAACAATTCGACGAGGTTTGTCTTCACGGACGAAACCTGCGAGATCAGGATGAAATTTACGGAAGGCATAAAGCTTGTGGATGAAGTGACGAAGGATTTCTTCAAGTGCCACCGCTCCTACTATATAAACCTTGCGAGGGTTTCAAAGCTCGGAAGCGGCGATGTGGACATGGATAACGGGGACATTCTTCCCGTATCGAGAAGCGCCGCACAGGGTGTAAAGCAGAGGCTTTTTGAATTCATACGGAGAACGGGAAGATGACAGCAGCACTACTGACAATCCTGCCTGCGATACTGTATGCTCCGCTGAATGTCTACTTCATCGCGGAGGTTCTCAGGTACAAGATAAGAAAACCGGGACGCACTTATGTCGTGGCGGTCATCATGGGCGCGGTCATGGGGCTTATCATGTGCCTTGTTACCGCTGAACCGGAATATGATCATATCTCCGTGTCCGATATTGCGATCGCTCTGTCCTCGATCTTTCTGATGATATACATCGGGATCCATATGGTTGAGAAGAAGTGGAAGAGGATATTCATTGTCTTTATGTCTATGGATATCCTTACGGATCTTAATTCGCTTCTCGGAGGTCTCAGGGAATCGATCTTTGCATCGTATGAAGATGCGGGACTTTCCGTTTACCTTCAGTATACGGTCTATAGCATTCCCGCGATCATCTGTGAGTATATTCTATTCTGCCTGATAGCAAGGATGCGAAAGAGGAAGGATGATTCACCCCTTCCGCTTTCGCTGGTGCTGGGACTTTTCATACTGCTGAACATCTTTTCCGCATTTGTTCCGATCGTGGATTTCCACAGACAGTCCTATATTACCCAGAGTCCCGTTTATTTCATTTTCATGCTCTCGGCACTTGCCTTTGTCACGATGATATTCTATATAAGGGCGGCGCGGAAGGAGAGACAGGATCTGCTCGAGATAAACCGCGTGAACGGCGAACTGGTGGAATCGGAAGCAAGATACTTCGAAGCCAGTGCGGAAGCGAATAAGAAGATCCGTTCCATGAAGCATGACATGAAGAACAATATGCAGGTTCTGTCCATGCTCCTGGAAAAGAAAGACTATGATGCAATGAAGGAATATCTGGGTGAGATGACGCAGCAGATAGAAAGTGCGGATGTCAGCGCCCATACCGGAGATACCATCGCGGATGCGATAATCTCGGATAAAAAGAACAAGGCGGAGAAAGCGGGAATAACCTTAAAGGTTTCGGGAGTTATTACGGATATCGATCTTTCACCGGTTGACATGTGTAAGATCCTGGGAAATATCCTGGATAATGCCATAGAGGCGGTCTCGGATGAAAGATTCGTGGATCTCGATCCCTCATACAAGGTGATAGAACTGAGCTTCAAGAAAACAGAGAAGTTCTTCATGATATCCATGGTCAATCCATGTATCGATGCTCCCGTTTATGTCGGAGATACCATCATCTCCTCCAAGGCGAATAAATTCGAGCACGGGTTCGGACTCAAGAATGCCAAGGAAGCTGCGGAGAAATATGGCGGAGATATGTCCGTGGAATGCATCGCTAAGCCGTACGGTCATGAGTTCGTGACGGAATTCGTATTTCCCATATAAGAAAAGTGACCGGTCTGCGCCCCGGAAAGGTGCGGACAGGTCACTCGAAAAGGTCCATAAGGAAGGAGTTGGCATCGAGCCATTTCTTCCTTTTTTTGTAATCGGGCATTCGGGTTTCGACCTCGGCCCAGAATTCCTTCGAGTGGTCCATATGAAGTCTGTGGCAGAGCTCGTGTACGATAACGTAATCTATCTCCTCGGGCGGGCACATCATAAGTCTCCAGGAAAGCGAGATCGTTCCGTCGGGGGAGCATGACCCCCAGCTCTTTTTGGCGCCGGATATCCTTGTTCTTCTGAAAGGTATGCCGGTGCTTTCTGATTTAAGGGCAAGCTTTGCGGGAAGGTATTCCTTTGCTTTCTTCTTGAGCCACTTAATGTATTCCGCGTCGTCTGCTCCTTCGGGGAAGAAGATCTCGGATCCTGTTTTGGCCGTGCGGGACTTTCCTCCTATGTGAACGGTGAGATTTTCGCCGAGATAGGGGAGAAGCCCGCCTTCTTCGACCCTGATGTCCTCGTGGGCCTCCGCAAAGGCAACCGCTTTGGTGTAGTGGATCCTTATCCAGCGTCTGTGGTCGTTTAAGAATCTCAGGATGTCGCTTTCCGTTGCACGAAGGGGAACGGTAACAATAAGAGTCCCGCCTTTATCGAAGGTCATAGAAAGGCGGGATGTTTTCTTATATTCAACTGATACGGGAATGCCCGCAAATGTACTTTCCATTACTTGTTTAACTGAAGGCCGGTCTTGGCAAGGACGAGACTTAAGAGCTGATCTTTCCCGTCTCCCACGCAACGAAAGGGGATGAGAAGCGCCTGCATCGCGCTGAAAGCAAGGTATACATGTTCTTCATCGGTACGGATCTGCTCGATATCCTTCCACTCGATCCTTCTTGTGGTGGAAGGGGTGTATTCCATGATGCAGTCATCGCCTAAATCAATGGTAGCTTCGGTTTCGTAGGGAAGCTTTGCGTTTTTTTTCATCATTTCGATCTTTTTGCGGATCCTTTTTTTCATCCTGCTGTCATAGGAAAAGATCAGGTATGCGTAAAAAGCCGTTACCGCTGCAATCGCGATGACTGTGAATATGGGGCCTGAATCCAGGATGCAGATGAAGATGATGATCATGACCCACAGGATCACATGCAGTACTTTCCCCGCCATTATGGTATCCCTGCCCTGTTTCGTTCCGAACTGGTGGGAGATGTTGAATGCGATATAGTCTTCGTCGTTAAGGTTTACGGTTACTCTCATGATTCCTCCGAATGTCCTGGGAATACGCTCAGCCCTTATAAAAACAGCCTTACGCGTCAAGCTCGTCGAAGCTTACGGTAAATGAGGACAGGGAACCCTTGACGATCAGGTTTATGACGGGAGCACCCTCGGGTCCTTCCTGGGAATAATTAAAGCGCTCAGACTTGTCGCTTTTTACGGTGACATCTGTGGGAAGGTCGATATTTACTTTGCCGCAGATCGATGTGATATCAACGTTCATCACGTCGTGTTCGGGCCTTGGAACGACGATATCGGCAACCGAGGATACTACGGTAATGTAAGCATTTTCGACATCGGGCTTTATCTCGATGGTGTCTTTTTGGAGCATGATTCCATACATCATGTTGTTGGCGTTCTTGTTCTTTTCTATCTTCTCGGCATTCCTGCGGCTTGATGCCACCACAGCGGCAACATTTGCGAAGAACGCACAACCTGCGAGTGCGCAGATTCCGGTAAAAATCTTCTTAACAGGTGAACTCTTGCTCATATTTTCCTCCTTTTCGGGACATTTAACGGGTTTTCTTCAATAATACACTATGCGAATTGACAACAAAACGAAAAAATATAAAAATTTTTTGGTAAAACAAAACCTTTTTCGTATCCCGAACGTATTATATGTGTAAGACGTCTTTCACGGAGCACTTCAGATGACAATGGATTTTGACAATATATATACGAAATATTCGGACAGACTCTACGCTGCGGCATTTAATATATGCAGGCAGCAGCAGGATGCGGAGGATGCGGTCCAGGATGCCCTGATAAGGCTTTACCACACGGATAAGGAGTTCGAATCAGAGGAACATTTAAAGGCCTGGCTGTTGAGAGTAACGATAAACGCCGCAAAGAGCACTAAGAGACTTTTCTGGAACAGGAACAGAACATCCTATGAAGAATATATGGACTCGCTCACATTTGAGGATACGTCTGACAGATTACTGATGGATGAAGTCCTGGCATTACCGGAAAAGTACCGAATAGTCATTCACCTCTTCTATTACGAGGAATACAAGATCAAAGAGATCGCGGATATATTGAAAGTCTCTGAAAACACCGTAAAAACAAGATTATTAAACGGCCGCAGGATATTAAAGACCAAGCTGGAGGGATGGGAAGATGAGTAATAAGGACAGATATCAGAATGCTTTCGGTAAATTACATCTCTCCGAGGATTTCCGGGAAAAGTGTAAGACCCCGGAGGAAAGCGGAAAGGGTAAGATAATGAATTTCAGAGCGATACATGGAATAAGCCGTGCGGCAGCAGCGGCGGTGACGATAGCAACAATAGCACTCGGAAGCGCGGGAGTATGCTATGCGAACGATGTGGGAGGGATCCGTACTCAGATCAGCCTCTGGGTGAACGGCGAAAAGCAGGAGGTCGAGGTTCAGGAAACGGATGAAGGATACTATGCCGTATATGATGAAAACGGTGAAGAGACCATAGGCTTCGGCGGTGTCAGCTATGATGAGTTCGGAAATGAGATCCCCATGAGCGCCGAGGAGCTTGCGGGACTTATGAACAACGAATGCTGCCTCTGTTTCACCGACGATGGAAGGGTGATGTTCTATTACAAGAATCTGGTAGAGGATGTTACGGACCTTATCGATGAAAAAGGAAGACTCTACATCCATGTTGATGATCCCGCAAACCCTTATACCTATTTCAATATCACTGATATTGAGATGAACGGAGGATATTCCACGGAGAGCGGAAAGAAAGGATCCTTCGGCAAGGATTATTACGAAGTGGATTCGACAAATATCGCAGTGGATGAAGCGGTTCCGGAGCAGGATGATGACACTTCCGAAACGGTTATCGTTATCTCAGACTGATGGATCCGGGCATACCCGGATATGAAATAAAGCCCGTGACCGCATCGGCGGCCGCGGGCTTGTTTTTGGTGATATGTTCCGGAAATCTGTGGGATGATCACACAGATATATCCGGTGAAGTGACTTCTGCCGTTGCCGTATCTGCGGAAGCTGAGGATCCCGCAGGGGTGACATCCGGAATCTGTATATCGGGAAGAGGTCCCGCATATTCGGAATTGTCCGCAACCTCCCCGGGGTCGGGATATTCTTTCTTTTCCTCGTCCTCCCAGAGAGAATCGTGGTCTTCGTGCTCTTTCTCCAGCTGTCTGGCCATGGCCTGCATATTCTTGGCCATGGTGTACATCTTCTCGTCGTACTCTGCCAGCTTCTTTTCATCGGAGAGGGGAACGGTGTCGCCATTGGCCAGTCTGCGGAAGACGGTCATGATCTTGCCCATGTTCTCCATCTCTTCCTTCATGGCATCGCCCTGCTGTTTGGACACTTCCATGTTCCATACGGCAGCATGCTGTTCCGCAATCGAATCGAGAACGGCCTGGTTTTCCCTGAAGGCTTCATCGGTGGCTTTTATGGACAGCTCGAGCGATGCGGCCTGATCGGAGAAGCTGCTGTCTCCGGTGACGCGGTATGCGCTTTCCGCTTTTTCTTTCTGCTTGTGAAGATCCCTTATCTGATCGACGAGTTCGCGTCTGTTCCGGTAATATGTGGGTCTTACTTCACTTATCTTCATACCTGTACCTCCGTGTAGGGGCGGATATGCCTTATTCCTGATAAAAAGGCTTTTCCGTTTCCTGAAATCCGTTTCAGAGATGATACTTCATATTGTATATCGGCATAAGATCCGTGATGTTTAGACCCGCATAGTGTTTTCTGATATAATGATTCTGCGCGGCCGAATAGAATACGGCAGTTTTTGATGATCTCGGGCGATGAATGCCTGCTTTTGAGAGGGGAATCACAATGAAAAAGAATGTTTTGAAGACCGCGGTGCTGATGATGCTCTGCCTTGTGCTGATCATGGGCTGCGGCAACAGCTACGGTGATAAGGTATACACCTGCAGTTCCAAGAATATGATGGGATTCAAAGGCGTATATGCCGACGGAAATACCGTGACCCTGCTGTTTGAAACGGATGATGCAAGTACCGGGTCGCCGGATATCAAGATAAGCAGGATGTTCAATCTGAGATCCGATGACGAATTTTTTCTTATATCCAAAGACTACGATTTTGCTGTTATCGATACGGAAGAGCTGACAGAGGATTTCGTGAACGGAACCATTACTTTCAATCTCACCGGGTTTGCTCCGGAGGAGATAGAGAGCATACAATTTACATGTGACGGTGACAGATATTCCATAGATATAATTAAGGGTGAGATCGAAGCACTGGTAAATTATGATGATGGAATCGATCTGTGCATGCAGGTTTATGAATCGGGCAAGTGGAGTGAGATCCAGTCACTGAGCAACATGCTCAAGTAAGAAGCGGCCCGGCAAGGTGAGAAGCGGTCCGGTAAAGCCTGAAGAGGCTGATGATAAGGAGTGTAATGAAAGAGATCTGGGATCTGTACGATCGCGACGGAAATAGGACGGGAGAGACTTTCGAAAGAGGCTTCGGTAATTACAAGGATATCCCCGAGGGAAGGTATCACATGGTAGTGGATATACTTGTGCTTCACGAGGACGGAACCTACCTGCTCACTAAGAGGAGCGATATCAAGGACGTGTATCCGGGTTACTGGGAAGCAAGTGCGGGAGGCTCTGCCGTAAGCGGAGAGGATCCGCTGCAGGCCGCACACAGGGAACTGTTTGAAGAGACGGGACTAAAGCCGGATTCGATGGAGCTTGTGAACATTCTCTATAAGGATACGAGCAGGTCACTCTTTTATTCGTATGTGGCGAATGTCAGCTGCGATAAGAACAGTGTCGTTCTCCAGGAAGGCGAGACGGTTGATTATAAGTGGGTAGGCAGGGAAGAATTCATTGAATATCTGGATTCCGACACTGCGATCCGGTCACATAATCAGCGCTATGAGAATTACATCAATGAAAAGGTCAGGAACGCTGAAGCTTGAGTTTTAAGAAGGCATATCTGTTCATAACCGAATATATTCTTCTTTTTGCACTGGCTTCGTGCATCGGATGGCTCTATGAGATGATATGTGTATGGATTCTCTACGGATATTATTTCGACAGGGGAGTACTTCATCTTCCGATGTGCCCGATATACGGATTCGGGGTTCTGCTGCTCATGCTTGTGCTGCGTGAGGTTAAGAACCCTTTCGGGATATTCTTGGGAAGCTTTCTGATCGCATCGGGAGTTGAGTTGGCTGCATCATATATCC
>JAFWUY010000104.1 GCA_017524035.1 Lachnospiraceae bacterium
ATTCCCAGGTCTCTTTCCGTGGAGGAGATCCAGGACATGGTCGAGAATGAGATCATGAACCAGAGGGCATTTGCCGTTGCACGCTCCTATATTACCTACAGATATAAGAGACAGCTTGTCCGTAAGTCCAATTCCACCGACGAGCAGATCCTGTCACTCATCGAGTGCAACAACGAAGAGGTCAAGCAGGAGAACTCCAACAAGAATCCCACTGTCAACAGCGTTCAGCGTGACTATATGGCCGGTGAGGTAAGTAAGGATATCACCAAGAGATTCCTTCTCGATGAGGATATCGTTGCGGCTCACGAGGCAGGACTCATCCATTTCCATGATGCGGATTATTTTGCGCAGCATATGCACAACTGCTGTCTCGTAAACCTTCAGGATATGCTACAGAACGGCACCGTCATCAGTGAGACCATGATTGAGAAGCCTCACTCATTCTCCACCGCATGTAATGTTGCGACCCAGGCCATCGCACAGATCGCATCTTCACAGTACGGCGGACAGAGCATCTCTCTTTCACACCTCGCTCCTTTTGTACAGATCAGCCGTGAGAAGTTCAGGGCAACCGTAAAGCAGGAGATGGAGGATGCGGGCATCACTGTCACCGAGGAAGAGATCAACAAGGTTGCCGAGATGAGAGTCCTTGACGAGATCAAGGCCGGCGTGCAGACCATCCAGTATCAGGTCATCACACTCATGACTACCAACGGTCAGGCTCCTTTCATCACCGTATTCATGTATCTCGATGAGGTTCCCGAGGGACAGATCAGGGACGACCTTGCGACCGTCATCGAAGAGATGCTCAAGCAGCGTATCAAGGGCGTCAAGAATGAGAAGGGTGTTTACATCACCCCCGCATTCCCCAAGCTTATCTATGTTCTCGATGAAGACAATATCACCAAGGACAGCAAGTATTATTACCTGACAGAGCTTGCCGCTAAGTGTACCGCAAAGCGTATGGTTCCCGATTACATTTCCGCTAAGGTAATGAAGGAACTCAAGGGCGGCAATGTATATACATGCATGGGCTGCAGAAGCTTCCTTACCTACGAGCCCGGTGTGCAGAACGTCGACGGATCTCCCAAGTTCTACGGAAGATTCAACCAGGGTGTTGTTACTCTTAATCTTGTCGATATCGCATGCTCATCCGGCGGTGATATGGATAAGTTCTGGAGTATTTTCGATGAGCGTCTCGAGCTCTGCCACAGAGCACTTATGGCGAGACATAACCGTCTCAAGGGAACTCTTTCCGATGTTGCTCCCATCCTCTGGCAGTACGGCGCACTTGCAAGACTCCAGAAGGGCGAGAAGATCGACAAGCTTCTCTTTGACGGATATTCAACTATCTCACTCGGATATGCGGGACTCAACGAGTGTACCAAGTATATGACCGGTAAATCACACACCGATCCCACCGCAACTCCCTTCGCACTTGAGGTAATGCAGAAACTCAACGATGCGTGCAAGAAGTGGAGAGGCGAGAGCAATATCGCATTCTCGCTTTACGGAACTCCTCTCGAGTCCACCACCTACAAGTTCGCGAAGTGTCTCCAGAAGAGATTCGGAATCATTCCCGGAGTTACCGATAAGAGCTACATCACCAACTCCTATCACGTACATGTCACCGAGAAGATCGATGCATTCGAAAAGCTCAAGTTCGAATCTCAGTTCCAGGCGCTTTCACCCGGCGGAGCCATCAGTTATGTCGAGGTTCCCAACCTTCAGGACAATATCGATGCGGTCATTTCGGTAATGCAGTACATCTATGAGAACATCATGTACGCAGAGCTCAATACCAAGAGTGATTACTGCCAGGTATGCGGATACAACGGTGAGATACAGATCGTAACAGACAAGGACGGAAAGCTCATCTGGGAATGCCCCAACTGCGGAAACCGCGATCAGAACAAGATGAATGTAGCCCGCAGGACATGCGGATACATAGGAACCCAGTTCTGGAATCAGGGCAGAACTCAGGAGATCAAGGAAAGAGTACTTCATCTGTAATAAGAAAATGTTTGGGTAGAAACGAGGGGCACCGTCCCCTCGTTTCGCAAGTAAAACGATAAGGAGGACATATGCTCGCACTTGCATTTATACCCGGTCTGGTTCTGCTTTTTGTTGTATGGAAACTTGACACTGTCGAAAAGGAATCTCCTGCTCTGCTCCTGAAGCTTATCGGAGCGGGAGCTGTGGTGATGCTCATCGACATCCTCCTGCGCACGGTCGGATTAATGATTCTCGAAAGCACCTATGCCGGTACTTCGATCATGCTCTACACATTTATCGACGCTTTTGTTTTCACGGCGCTTATCGAAGAAGGCGGAAGGTTCCTCGCACTTAAGCTTCTGACCTGGAAGGATCTTGAATTCAATTACACTTTTGATGCCATCGTTTACAGTGTGGCTGTTTCGGTCGGTTTCCTTATCGCAGAGAATATCGTTTACATCATAAAGTACGGATCGTTCCTCAGCCCACTTGCACTCGTGCTTCCCGTATTTGCACAGGTTGTGGTGTCCGTATTCATGGGATATTATTACGGTCTTGCCAAAGTAGCCGAAAGTAAGAAGGAAACCGATAACGTGAAGACGTATATGATAGAATCCGTTCTTGTACCGGTAGTGATCCACGGAATCTATGAGATGTGCATAAAGACACAGAGCATAGCCGTTATGATACTGTTTTCCGTTTATATTGTGTTTATGACCGTGATCGCTGTCACCCTGTTCCTGAATTCCAGGAAGGCGGATACCGCGATCCCCTGGGGCAATACCGACATAAAGGAGGGTGACGAATTTGAGATAAACGTCACCGGTCTGCTCCATAAAAGCAATAAAGCCGGAAAGGAGGCAGATAATGAAGGTTAAGTGTAATTACTGCGATCAGCTGATCGAAGATAATCTTAATTACTGTCCTTACTGCGGCGGATCCATGCCTACCGCAAACCGCACCGCATCCGACCAGCCTAAGACGATAGAAGAACTTAAGGCGTGGTATACGGCACATAAGCTCCCGCCCGAGAATGTAACCAGATTTTTCATCGGCAAAGACATCAAGGAGCCCAAGGCTTTCGGAATTTATAAGAGCCAGACAGGTGATTTTGTCGTTTATAAGAACAAGGCAAACGGAGAGAGAGCGATCAGATATCAGGGCTCCGATGAGGGCTATGCGGTCAACGAACTGTATCAGCGACTGAGAGCCGAGATAGCGGACCAAAAAGGCAGAGCTGCCGAAAAACGCAGCGCTCAGCCTTCAAGGAGCACTCCGAGTCGCCGCAAGGGTTCAGTCATAGGAAGCATACTCGGTTTCTTCTTTCTGACACGTTTCGGTATCACCCTGCTTGTCCTTCTGGTGATATTCCTTATGGCGATATTCGATCATTCTCCTTCGAGAGGATATTACCGTTATAACGGAAACGACTATTATTATCAGAGCGGATCCTGGTATTCATACGATTCCGGATATGATACCTGGGATTACATGTCCGACAGTGATTATCTTGACGATATCATCTATGATGATACTGCGGATGACTACCGCGTTTATGATCACAGCGGAACGGATTTCGAGGATACCTCATGGTATGACTCCGGAAGCAGCTCAAGCTATGACAGCAGCGATTACAGCTATGACTATGACTGGGATTCCGACAGTTCATGGGATTCGTATGATTCCTGGGATTCCGATTACTCAAGCTGGGATTCCGACTGGTGATTGTCATTTTCTGCAATTTTTTGTCGATTTCTGCTTTTTCTATTGATTTTTTAACCATTTTTAACCGATAATCTATTTCGGACCCAGTAACGTATCTTATGATAGGGCGGGTTATACATATATCATTTCAAAAGGAGCAAAGTATTCCTACCTCCGAACCCTCTTTCGGGATAGGGATATTTTGCTTTTTTTTCGCGGTTTAATTTATTAAGATGGTTTCGTGGGGTGATCATTCTATATCCCATTTAACTGAGAGAGTTTTCGGAGACCGTTATGAAAGAAAGAAAAATAATACGAATGTCAGGCTCAATACGGGAATGCCTTCCCGAAAGAGATCCTTCGGGACATAAGGGAAGCTTCGGAAAAGCATTCATCTATTCCGGAAGCTTCGGAAGTGCGGGCTGTGCGATCCTTGCCGGTCGCGCGGCATACAGGACCGGTGCGGGAATGGTTAAGATATCATCACCCGAATGCAACCGCATCATCATCCAGACGGCTCTTCCCGAGGCTCTTTACGATACGGGTTCTTTTGCCGGAAGGATGCATTTGCTCGATAAATGGAGTGATGTGTATCTTGCGGGTCCCGGGATCGGATGCGGCGCGGAAGCCGTATCACAGCTTGATGCACTGATAAACGGGAGCGGGTCAAAGCCCATTGTACTCGATGCGGATGCTCTTACTGTAATCTCTTCGGATGCGGGAAGGTATCTGTCGGATGACCTGAGACGGATGTCCGCGGAGGGAAGGCAGATCATACTGACCCCTCATGAGGGTGAGCTTCACAGACTGCTGAAGATCGTCCCGGATGCACCCTCTGACGGAGACAGGCTGTCGCTTGGCATGGCTGTATCCGAATACTTCGGATGCACGGTTGTGGCAAAGGGCAATGTGACTTATACGGTCACACCGGGCGAGGATATCGTCTGCAATGACGACTGCGGAAATTCCGGAATGGCAACTGCGGGAAGCGGGGATGTTCTTGCGGGGATCATCACAGGCCTTCTGGCACAGGGGTATGATGCATATAAGGCGGCTGCGTACGGAGTGCGTATACATGCGCTTGCCGGAGACAGAGCTGCTGAGGCAAAGTGCGAGCATGCACTTATGGCGGGCGATATAGCGGAGTTCATACTTTAAACATGGGGACGGTTCCGGTGTTACGGAAGTACCTCGAAACACCGGAACCGTCCCCATGTTTCACAGACTCATCATTATGAGGATAGATAAATTTCTTGCGGACAATTCAATAGGGACCAGGAAAGAGATCAAGACATTCATTAAAGCGGGACGGGTGCTCGCTAACGGTGAACCCGTAAACGATCCGGGAATGCATATCGATCCGGACACGGACGGGATTTCTTTTGACGGACGCACGCTTGAGTACGAGAAGTTCCATTACTATATGCTCAACAAGCCCGCGGGCACGGTGTCGTCCACCAGGGAAGGCGCTTCGGTGACGGTTGTCGAACTGCTTGCGGATGAAGGTGTTAAGAATCTTTCTCCCGTGGGAAGACTCGATAAGGATACTGAAGGACTGCTCCTTCTTACCGATGACGGAGAGCTTCTCCATGACCTTATCTCACCGAAGAAACATGTCGGAAAGGAATACCTTGTCATCACGGAAAAGCCCGTATCGGATGAAGATATCGGGAAGCTGGAAGCAGGCGTCGACATCGGAGATGATAAACCCACGCTTCCCGCTAAGGCAGAGATGAAGGACGACGGTCTGCATCTTACGATCACCGAGGGACGTTTTCACCAGGTAAAAAGAATGCTCGAAGCCGTTGATAACAAAGTGACCTATCTTAAGAGACTGAAGATGGGTGAACTCGTTCTTGACCCGGCACTTAAGGGAGGGGAATACAGGAAACTGACCGCAGCGGAACTTGCACTTATCAAAGGCAAAAGTTATAAATAATTTACTGTTTTTTTGCGGATAAAAGTGTTATTATGTTCGCGTTGGATTGGGAAACCCTTCCGATGTCAATCAAATACTTGGGGTGCTTAATTTAGCTGAGATCGGGAAAAGTCCCGAAACCCGATGGAGCCTTAAGGCTCCTGTAACTTGATCCGGGTAATGCCGGCGTAAGGAGGAAATGTTATGTTTTGGAATGCAGAAGACGGTTACTATGTAATGGGAGCGGGCGGATATATAGCGCTTGCCGTTCTCGTGATCCTCGCCCTGATACTCATCGGAGTTTTCAGAGGCAAAAAGAAGGATACAAAGAGTAAGTTTTCCGTAAAGACTGTCACTTTTGCGGGTGCATCGATAGCTCTTGCGTTTGTTCTTTCGTTCGTAAAGCTCTATCATCTTCCCTGGGGAGGATCGGTCACACTTCTTTCAATGTTTTTCGTTGTGTTTGTAGGATATCTGTATGGTCCCGGCGTAGGATTTTCCGCGGCATTTGTTTACAGCATCCTTCAGTTCATCCAGGGCGGAGGCGGATCGTATATGCTTTCCCCGCTTCAGGTAATGTGTGACTATTTCCTTGCATTTACCGCACTCGGCGTAAGCGGATTTTTCAAGGGAAAGAAGAACGGACTTATCATCGGTTATATAATTGCGGTAATATGCAGGGGTGCGTTCCATGCACTCGGCGGATATCTCTTCTGGATGGATTACATGCCTGAGGATTTCTTCGCACCTGCCGTATATCCCATACTTTACAACTTTGCTTATCTGATCCCTGAGATGATCCTCACTGTTATCGTGATCATTCTCCCTCCCGTAAGGAAGGCTATCGAGAGAGTAAGGAACATGGCAGATCAGATGTAAAACCATCTGAGATAATGAACAGAGAAAAAACAATTGTCAGGACAAGCTTCATAGGCATCATCGCAAATGTGGTCCTTTCGGCATTGAAAGCGGTGATAGGATTCGCCAGCGGTTCGATAGCCATCGTGACCGATGCGGTCAATAACCTTACCGATGTGATGAGTTCCGTCATCACGATCATCGGAGCCAAGGTTGCCGTAAAACGCCCTGACAAGGAACATCCGCTTGGACACGGCAGGGCTGAGTATATCAGCGCTGCCGTTATTTCCGTTCTGGTTCTTTATGCCGGTGTAACAGCTATCATTGAATCGGTCAAAAAGATAAACAATCCCGGAGAGATCTCATACGGAACGGTACAGATAATCATCCTTATACTGGCGGTCGGAGTAAAGGTCGCATTGGGCATTTATGTCACCGCTGTCGGAAAAAAGGTGGACTCCGATGCGCTTGTCAATTCCGGCAAGGACGCTTTCGGTGATGTGCTTACATCATCCGCCACCATCGTTGCGGCATTCGTATATATCTTTGCCCATATTTCGATAGAGGGCTTTGTCGGTATCCTGATAGGATTCTTCATCATCAAAGCGGGACTCGATATGCTCACCGAAACACTCGGCGACATTATCGGAAGAAGACCCGATGCCGAACTTACAAGAAATATCAAGGATGCCATCTGTAAGTTTGACGGAGTGTACGGAGCTTACGACCTGATACTCCACAATTACGGTCCGGAGAAATACATGGGTTCCGTGCATGTCGAAATAGACTCTTCCAAGAGTGCGGATGAGATAGATATTCTTTCCAGAAGGATCACACATACCATATATGCGGATTACGGAGTCATCATAGAAGCTGTCGGTGTGTATTCGAGAGACGATACCCATCCGGAAGCATCCGCTATGAGGGCCAGGATCTCCGACATTATTTTTTCACACGAAAAGGTTCTTCAGATGCACGGCTTCAGGGTTGATTTTGAAAACAAGCTGATCCTTGCCGACATAATAATAGATTTTGAAGCCGCCGACAGGGAAGCCCTGTATAAACACATCGTAGGGGATATTGCGGAAGCGTATCCCGATTTCACCGCACGCATCGTTCTCGATATCGATGCTTCCGATCTGTAAAAGGGAGGTTTGCCCATGCCCGCAAGATTTGTGGTTGATTCGGAAAAGCCCAATGCTCTTGTTACCGGAGCATCGAGGGGAATAGGAAAAGCAATTGCCGAGGCTCTTGCCGCCGACGGATACGACCTCATCCTTACCTGCAAGAATTCCATAGGTGAGCTTGAGAAGTTCGCATCATACCTTGAGGAAAAGTATTCCGTGAGCGTTTGCGCGGAGCGTGTCGATATGTCTGTTTCAGCGGATGTAAGGGAACTTTTTGAAGGGATAACCGATCTCGATGTTCTCGTTAACAATGCCGGCATCTCATATGTCGGACTTCTTCAGGATATGACGGACGAAGCCTGGGATGATGTTTTGGGAACGAACCTCAGCTCCGCATTCTATACCTGCAGGTGTGCGATCCCCATAATGCTCAGAAACCACTCCGGAAGGATCTTCAATATCTCCTCTGTATGGGGAAATGTCGGTGCTTCGATGGAGACCGCATATTCGGCATCCAAGGGCGGACTCAACGCTTTCACCAGGGCACTTTCCAAGGAACTGGCTCCCAGCGGCATATCCGTAAATGCGATCGCCTGCGGTGTGATCGATACCGATATGAACGCCGTCTTTTCCGAAGAGGACATGGACGCCCTGAAAAAAGAGATCCCCGCTGACCGTATCGGAAGCCCCGAGGAAGTTGCCGCACTTGTGGTCCAGCTTCTTAAGACTCCCTCCTACATGACCGGACAGATCATCACTCTTGACGGCGGCTGGACGTAATATCCGACAATTAACCTCATATTGTGCTATAAACTGCTTAAATATTGTTTTTTACCCCTGTTTATCGTAAAATATTTATAGTTATGCGATTGTCTGCATAAAGATGAAATCGTATCCGTAAAGGAGTAAGCCTATGTTAGGAACTCTGATACCGCTTTTTGACGGTAAGACACAGGTAAAAGCGTATTCCGTATTTGCGCAGAAATATAATTCATGGCTCAATCCCAGTATGCTCGGTACCGGAAGCCTTGACGGAGCCGGAACCGTGCTCGGAATAGAACTTGTCGAAAGTATGGGCATGCGTACCCTTACCGATGACAAGACTGTCTTTGTCGAAGTTTCGAATGTTTCCCTCTTTTCCGATATTGATGAACAGTTCAGAGAACCTCACGACAAGCTGGTTCTTCTTTTCGATTACAATGTTGTTCCCGAGGAGCTGTACGTAAACAGGCTCAGGGAGCTGAAAGCATCGGGCTATAAGCTCGCCATCAGAAAGCTTGCGGTCAAGCAGTTCGAAGAGTATAAGCCCGTTCTGAACCTTGTCGATTATGTATTCCTCGATCACAAGAAGATCGATATATCCAAGGCCAAGATCTATTTCGAAAAGGTATATCCCAATGTTTCGCTCGTTGCGGTAAACGTCAATACCCAGGAGGACTATGACGTACTTACTTCGGGCGGCGGATACAATCTTTACGAAGGTAAATTCTTCAGACTTCCCGTTGTCGATACCGATAAGGATGTCAGCCCGATGAAGGCTACATATATCGAGCTCCTCAACATAGTCAACGATCCCGATTTCGATCTTGATAAGGCGGCGTCGGTCATTGAGCACGATACCGCACTTGTTATCTCGCTCCTTGCGATGGTAAACCGTATGACCGTCAATTCCGGCATCTCGACCGTAGGGCATGCAGCGGCAATGCTCGGCCAGAAAGAGTTAAAGCGCTGGATCAATACGGCGGTCACCAAGGAACTCTGTGCGGACAAGCCCGGCGAGATCACAAGGATATCGCTCATCAGGGCAAGATTTGCGGAGATGCTTGCACCCGTATTCGGACTTGCCGCAAGTTCATCGGAGCTTTTCCTGATGGGGCTTTTCTCGGTCCTCGATGCCATGCTTGATAAGCCCATGAAGGAAGCACTCGACCTTGTAAAGGTTTCCAAGGATATCTCCGGGGCCCTTCTTGACGACACCGGAAAATATGCACCCGTTCTTGATTTCATTAACGCATATGAGAATGCGAACTGGTCAGAGGTATCCAGACAGCTTATCCTTAAAAATGCCGAGGACTCTGCGGTATATGATGCATACACCGATGCTCTCAGATGGTTCAGGGATCTGTTTTACGGCAAGGAAAAATGATCATGTGAAAACCAAAGGCCGCGCCTTAATGAGGTGCGGCTTTTTTTATAAAGTACGAAGGTGAAAGAATGGATATAAAAAACTTACGGCAGACGATAGACAAACTGTATGAGGAAGGCAGGTCGGACGAAGCGGAAAGGCTCATGCTCGAGGTTGCGGCCGTGGCTGCGGACGAAGGAGAGGATGTGTTTCTTCTTCAGATACTCAACGAGCTTATAGGCCACTATCGTGAAACGAGTGAGTGGGATAAGGCTTTCGAGATCTCCGACAGGGCGGTCATGATCGCGGGAAGGCTGTACCCCGAATGCTCCGTTCCCTATGCGACGACCCTGCTCAATGCAGCTTCCATGTACAGGGCAGCGGGAAGACTTGATATCTCACTCGACATGTACCGCAAGGTCGAGCTCATATATGCCGAGGTGCTTGATGCCGACGACATGCTCTATGCGAGCCTTTTCAACAATGAAGCACTTCTGTATCAGGAGAGGGGCGAATTCGGCAAGGCCAAGGCTCTTCTTCTCAAGGCACTCGATATCGACAGGGCCAACGGAAAGGAATACGAAGAAGCGGTATCCCTTGCCAACATCGCCGCAACGATGATACAGACAGGTGAGACGGATGAGGCACTGAAACTCGCCGAGGCTTCGGTCGCACTTTTCGAAAACCTCGGTGTCCGCGACCAGCATCTGTGCGCCGCTTTTTCCGCGATGGGAAGCTATTACTATATCAAGGGCAGGTTTGATGCGGCATCCGTCTGCTTCAAGCAGGGCATGGACATAATGGAGAGCATTCTCGGAAAGAACGGATATTACGAAAGACTTCGGGAAAATTACGAGGCATGCATCAGGGCGGCAGGAAAGAGCAGCGCTTCCGAAAAGAAGGATCCTGCAGACGGTGCACCTTCCGGAAAAGAGGACGCAGCGGGCGTTGCACCGGCGGGTGATAAATCGTCATCAGATGCCGTTAAGGGCATTGACATCTGCAGAAAATATTATGAGACATATGTACGTCCGATGATCGATGAGAAATTTCCGGAATATGCATCACGCATCGCTGCGGGACTTGCCGGAGAAGGATCGGATGCATTCGGCTTCGATGATGAGCTTTCAAAGGATCACGACTGGGGCCCCTCGGCAGTCCTCTGGATCAGCGCGGAAACCGATGCTGCGATAGGTGATAAACTCCGCAGCGCATATGAAGAGCTTCCCGGGGATATGGACGGAATAAAGAGAGCACCCTACGTGCGCGGAAAGAGCAGAAGGGGAGTTCAGGTTATTCCCGAGTTTTTCGAAAGACTGACCGGCGCACCGTCATATGAAGAGATCGACTGGAGAAATACCGACTCTTCCAAACTTGCTGCGGCACTTAACGGAGAAATATGGAAAGATGACGAGGGAATCGTTACCGCCTTCAGGGAGAAGCTTTCGGGGGGCTATCCCGAAGAGATATTATTCCTGAACCTCGCACAGTACTGTGCTCTCTTTTCACGTGAGGGACAGTACAACTGTAAGAGGGTCAAAGAGCGCGGGGATGATATGACATCGAGGATGTTTGCCTACGATGCGATCCGCGATGCTATGAAGCTTAAATACCTTGCGGAAAACAGATTCTTTCCTCACGATAAGTGGCTCAGAAAGGGACTTAAGGATCTTGAGGACGGTGAAAACTTTGAAGCGCTCCTTTTGAAGACTGAGAAGAGCGGGGACTTTGAGGAGCTCGGTGCATATCTTGCGATGGAGCTTTACCGCAGGGATTATATCAGCGACATAGATCCGTATCTCGATCACCAGACGGAGGAACTTTTGAAGAAATCGCTCTGGTCCGCCGAGGATAAGGAAGAGCTCGCGATGAAGATCGCAAAGCTTGAATTCGAAGCCTTCGATAAAGTCTCCAACGAAGGAGGAAGGGCATCCTGCCAGGACGACTGGCGCACCTTTAATATCATGCGCAGGAGCCAGTATCTTACATGGGACAGGACCATGCTTCTTCAGTACCTCTATGATTTCGAAAGGGAGATGAGCCTCGGCCACAATCTCATAACGGAAAAATACGGACGCATGATGGAATCCACGGCTCCCGAAAGATACAAAGAGATTGCGGGCAGTTTCCCGGAGCTTTCCGAGGAAAAGAAAGCGATCATAGAACAGATAGTAAAGATCCAGGTTGACTGGATGGAAGAGTTTGCGGCGAAGTATCCTGCGATGGGAGAACGTGCGAGAAGGATCAAGACGTCCCAGGACAATGCGTTTGAAACCTCCTATGAGACATATCTGAGGGGTGAACTCGGTACATATTCCGACAAGATGCTCGAGCTTTATGCAAGGTTCATTGTCGGATTATCTTCACACAATTCAAATCTGGCATACGAAACCATGCTGAATACCGCCAAACTCTACGGTTATGACAGTTTGGAACAAGCCGAGAGCTTCATGTCAAGATGACATAAACGGGGATGAATTGTTTATTGCTATATTTTTTGTGAAAAAATGCCAATAAAGTATTAGTGAAAACTAATCGGGTGTTTTTTCTACGGAACGGTTTTCCACCAAAATGTATTAAGAAAAGCTTAATTTTTGGGTTTATACACGGAGTTACTCACATTATCCACCGAAAAAAAACACTCATTACCCATTATTTTTATGGAAACCATCGAAAGTTTGTTTTGGTAAATAATACAGAAAAACAGCAAATTTTGGATAATTTTAATATTCTGACACCCTTTTATGGGCATTACAGAAGATAAACAATTAAGCAAATTGTCAGAAAATTAAATCATATTAAATCATCCCGACACACCCTATCGTTGTGTTAGAATCTAATGGTCCGCATAAGCCGGACCGACCGGGTAAGCGAAAGTGTAAATTCGCAGCCGGAATATGTATATGAAGAACGAATAGAGGTATTATATGAAACTTAAGAAAACTGCCCTGATACTTGCGATGACTCTTGTGCTGAGTGCATGCGGAAAGAATGCGGATGCGGATCCCGTTCCCGCACCCGAACCGGAGATTCAGCAGGTTCAGTATGATACAGAGACAGTGACACCCGCCCCGGATACCGATGTACCCGAGGAACCTCAGGAAGATCCCGAGCCCGAACCGGAGCCCGAGCCTGTGGAAGAGGAACCCCTTACATTTATTGAAGATATGGGAACAACAACAATAAACGGTTATACCGTAAAGCCCGTTCCCGACAACGATGCTTTCGAATTCGTGCTCGGAATGCACGGCGGCATCAATCTCGGAAATGCATTTGATGCATCAGACTGCACATGGGTTGCAAACGAGCTTGATTATGAGAGCGCATGGTGCGGTGCCAGGACAACATACGCATACATCGATTCCCTTTGCAATGAAGGCTTCAATGTTATCCGCATCCCCGTTTCATGGCACAATCACGTTGATGCGAATTACAACATCAGCCAGGCATGGCTTGCAAGGGTGACCGATATCGTTGATTACTGTCTCGGAAAAGACATGTATGTCATAATCAACATCCATCACGATACGGATAAGAATTACTTCTATCCCGATTCGGCTCATCTCGATCAGACACTTAAATATACCGAGGCGATCTGGTCACAGCTTGCGGAGCACTTCAAAGACAGGAGCAACAAACTGATCTTCGAATGCATCAACGAGCCAAGGCTTCGTGATACCGACCTTGAGTGGTGGTTTTCGTCCGAGAACGATACCGTGCTCGATGCTTACGATGCCCTCATGCAGGCAAACCAGCTCTTCGTCGATACCGTAAGAGCAACGGGCGGAAATAATGCCGACAGATTCCTTGTTGTATGCGGCTACTGCCAGATGCCTTCCGCCACAACCTCTGACAATTTCTCACTTCCCACGGACAGTGCGAAGAACAGGATCATAGTGAGCGTCCACTCTTACAGACCTTACGAATTTGCGGGAGAGGTACCCGGGAAGACCGAATTCGGAGAAGCTGCGAAAAAGGACAACAAGCAGGTCTTCTCATCCCTTTACGACAGATTCATCGCAAACGGAATTCCGGTCATCATCGGTGAATACGGATGCATAGACAAGAACAACGATGCCGACAGGCTCGAGTACTACAGGTTTATGGGCGAGTGTTCGGCTCTTTACTCGATCCCCATCATCGCCTGGGACAATAACGAGTTCAACAACACAAACGCCGCAGTGGCCGAGACCTTCGGATTTATCGACAGGGCCTCGGGCAATGTTATCCTTAAGGAGCTGGTCGATGCCATGACCGCAACATACAGACAGTAAAACTTTGAACCGGACAGTGACCGGAAAACATCTTTTTCCGTCCATATAAGTGAAGGAGGAACTGACGTGGAAGATTCTGCGATTATAGAACTCTTTTTTGCCAGGAGTGAAGAAGCCATTAAAGAGACGGCGTCCAAGTACGGGAGGATGCTTAAGTCTGTTGCGCTCCGGATACTCCGCAACATGGAGGACGCAGAGGAAGCCGTCAGCGATACTTATATGAAGACATGGAATTCCATACCTCCCACCAGACCAAATGTGTTTTCGGCCTTTCTTACCAAGATCACGAGAAACATATCCCTCGATATGCTCGATAAGGAGCATGCGGAGAAGAGGGGAGCGGGCGAGATCCCCGCTCTGCTCGATGAACTTGAGGAATGTATCGCCGACAACCGCATTCCCGTTCCCGGTGAAGGGATGGAGCTTCGCGAGATCCTCAATGCTTTTCTTGAGGGTGAGAAGCCTGAAGCGAGGAAAATCTTCGTAAGAAGATACTTCTTCGGAAGTGAGGTAAAAGAGATCGCACAAGTTTACGGGCTCGGAGAAAGCAAGGTCAAGATGACCCTTGCGCGCTCCAGGGAGAGACTTAAGAAATGCCTTGAGGAAGAAGGTGTTACGGTATGATCACGGATAAGAATAAATTACTCAGAGCCATCGGCGATATCGATGACAAGTACATAACGGAGATCCTTTCCGAGGATGCGGGGGGAAAACAGAATGTGGTGAAGGTGCCTTTCGGTCAAAGGCCCATCATCAGGAATATGAAGTATTATCTTCCCGCGGCCGCAGCCCTTCTGATAGTGGTGGCATGCATCAAGTCCGGTGTGTTCTCCGGATTCGGCGGGGCTTCGAGTAGCGGAACCTCCGCAGACACTGCTGCTCCGCAGGCTGCTTATGAAGCCTCTCCGGCAGCTGCAGATAATTATTGTGATTCCGCGGCCGAAATTGATTATGATGCCAAGGAATCGGAAGGAATGACATCGGCGGAAACGTCACAGGGAAGTGTGGAGCAGGGCTCCGTTAACTATGTGGGACCCACGCTTTCGGAAGCTGAGGCGGATATGATAAATCCTTTTATAGATTGCAGAAATCTCAGAGAAGCCGAAGAGATCGCCGGATTTGAATTTAATGTTCCCGAAGATCTCGAGCCGGATCTGCAGGCGGTATACCGTGCGATCGACGGAAAGCTCATAGAAGTCATATACTTTGACGGAGACGAGGAGATCTACCGCATCCGTAAGGGTACCGACAGAGATGTCAGCGGCGACTACAATGACTATTCCGTATCAATGTGCGTTGATTCGGCTGCCTGGGCGGCAGAACTTAAGGGCTATAAGGACGGTCTTACAAACTGTGCTGTCTGGACGGATGAAGACGGCTTCGGATATTCGCTTACGACCGAAGCGGCTCCCATCAAAACAGACAGAGTCATTGAGATCATAGACCTCTTAATGCAGTAATGTGAAAGTGATATAATACGCATATGAGTGATAAAAAGATAATCGCACTTACATTTGACGACGGGCCTTCCGATACCACATCGATGAAGGTCCTGTCCAAGCTTAAAAAGTACGGCATCCCCGGAAGTTTCTTTCTTATCGGGCAGAACATAACTCCCGAAAGAGAATATATCGTAAAGGAAGAACTTGCCTACGGATGCGATATAGAGAATCATTCGCTTACGCATTCCGATATGACGACGCTGGATGCGGAAACGATCCGTGCGGAGATAGAGGAGACTTCCCGCAGGATCGTTGCGATAACGGGAAAGGAGCCTGATTTTTTCAGGCCCCCGTTTATTTTGTTCAATGATACGATGTTCGAGAACATTCCCTATATCTTCATCGGCGGACTTCCCTGCAATGACTGGGAGCCTGAAGTCTCCGCCAAGGAGAGGGCGCGCAAGGTCCTGGACGGAGCACGCGGCAATATGCTCGTTCTTCTTCACGACAGCGAAGGAAATGACAACACCGTAGATGCACTTGATATCATTATCCCGGAACTCAAAAACAGGGGCTTTGAATTTGTAACACTGACCGAACTGTTTAGGAAGGCGGGGATTGACAGATCCAATGCAAAGAAGATCGTCTATACATGCACGGATGATCAGTGATGCGTTGAAAGGGAGTATTACCGTGAAAAGAAAAATTCTTATGTTGCTTATGGCCGGTCTTCTTTCTTTTGCCATGATGGCGGGTTGCGGAAATGGCGCCGAACCTGTAGCCGAGGCTGAAGAAGAGGAAGAAGACGACAGAAATCTTACGGACGAGATCGAAGATGAACCTGAAGCTGTTCAGGTTGATGAGCCCGCAGAAGAACCGGCTGAGGAGCCTGAGCCCGCAGAGGAAGAAGAACTCGATATGCCCAGATCCGATGCTTATGAGATGTTTCTTGCCGGTGAGATGGATGTGACCGTGATCGAAGATCCGAATGATCCTTATGCACAGTACATGATCCCCGCAAAGGGAACTTATTCGTATGATGAACTGATCGATGCGATCCTCGGCGAATATCCCGGAAAGTATGATGTGAAGTACACAATGTTCACGCCCGCTCTCGGCGAAGAGGGTGATGACGTATTCGTTCTTTATCTTGAGAACCACGATCCTTCCTTTTACAGCTGGATCGGCTTTGCCTCTTACGATACCGACGGTCTCAACATGAGATTCTGTAAGGAGTTCGGATACAGAAGCTTCTTCGATCTTTACTATGACGGATATGTTCTTACCGGAGGAAGCAACGGTGCCGGCGCACAGGATTTCAACTGCCACTGTGTGCTTCCCGATTCATCGCTCCGGACATTGTTCAAGAGCTCACATCTGTATTCGAGCTGGTGCGGAGATATTACATGGACACTCGATCCCGATATGGATTATGAGCTCCGCCCCACACTTACCTATGATTCGGGCCTCGAAATGAAAGTACTTTATTTCGGTGATGGCGATGTAAGATTCACGGTATCCGGCTACAGCAACAATAAGTCGGTCAAGGCGGAAGAGGAAAGATTCATACAGGCGATCAAGGATATGGGTGCCGTAGAGATAGACTCGGAAGAATACGACAGTCTTACAAACGTGGATATCGATGAGAGCAAACTGATCGACCTTACAAAGCTTGAGACATACGATACCGTAGAAAAAGAGATGGAATTCTGATAACGCATATTCCGAAAAGGTGGGATTATGGCTTCATTCGATTTCTTATCACTCAGATTTGAAAACATCAGCGAAAATGAAAATGACACTTATTCCGTTTTTTTGAATGAGGGTGAAGACGGACCCGAAATGGTCTGGTACGATTCCATGGGCGATCCGATAATCGAGGTGGGCATCTCGAAGAACGAATGGGATGATGTGAAGAAGCTCGCCGGAGAATGTGATGTTGCATCATGGGACGGCTTCAGCGAAATGAACATATCCGAGGTCGCGGGATTTACACTCGAACTCGAAGACGGAGAAGGAAACATTATCTGGGCCGAAGGCGCGGGCTCTTTTCCCGAGGGGTTCGAAGCCTTTGAAAAGGGCATCCGCAGTATATTTGCGGGTTATTTTGAGTAGTTAAATACGGAAAAGCTCTGATTGAAAAACGTTTTCCGTTATGGTATCATTATTTTACGTCGGAAGCGTATATGGCACCGGATCGGACAAGGACAATGATCTAAGCAGCGCCCCGGACGAAATCATTTATGAAGGCGAGGGATGCATATGAAATTTGTCATCATCGGCAAGAATACCACTGTAACACCTGGACTCAAGGCTTCGGTCGAGGATAAGATCGGCAAGCTGTCAAAATATTTTGATGAGGATACGACCGCTCACGTAACACTTTCCGTAGTAAGGGAAGAGCAGAAGGTTGAGGTCACCATTCCCGTTAAGGGAACCATCATCCGTTCAGAGCAGAGCAGCTCCGATATGTACGTATCGATCGACCTTGTTGAAGAGATCATCGAGCGCCAGCTGAAGAAATACCGCAACAAGATAATCGACAGACATCAGGCAGCAGGCGACATTTCCGAATTTGCCCCCGTTGAAGAGACAGAGGATGAGGGCATCAAGATCGTAAGGAACAAGAAGTTCGAGATCAAGCCCATGTATCCCGAAGATGCATGTATGCAGATGGATCTTCTCGGACACAGCTTCTACGTTTTCATCAACGCAGAGACCGATCAGGTCAATGTTGTTTACAAGCGTAAGGGCGACACCTACGGACTTATCGAGCCCGAGGTATAAACCGGATACTGAAGCTAAGGGCCTTACCTCGAAAGGGGTAAGGCCCTTTTTCTTACGGATGATGGGAGGATATGTTATTTCCGCTCATTTGCCGCTCGCTAAGCTGTTCTATGGGAATACATGTACTCCGATGACTCCGCACCGCTCACATTCGCAATCCTTTGCTCATGTTCGCTAATTTTTCCATCCGGGAAAAATTGTGCTCACTTGGATGTATTCCAAAGAACAGCTAAGCTCGCTCTTAAATCGCGGAAATAACATATCCTCCCCTCATCCTGTTGTATGAAAAAGGCATCATACACATCCCTTCCGTTCTCCCGTAACTATATGTAGTACTTAGTTTTTACAGGTACAACTAGCGCGAAGATAATGTTTGTTATTTAACACGGAATTCGTTGTAATAATGCGGTGCTTATGATAAAATCGTAAATGGTCTGACAAAAAAATAACAATCTTGGACCCGGGATTCATTATTTTAATGAAACAATTCAATTCGGAGGTAATCAAATGGCTAAGAAGGTTGTAATCGCAGGCGCTTGCCGTACAGCAATCGGAACTATGGGTGGTTCTCTTTCAACCACTCCCGCTGCAGAGCTCGGCGCTATCGTTATCAAGGAGGCTGTAAACCGTGCAGGTATCAAGCCCGAGGATGTTGATCAGGTTTATATGGGATGTGTTATCCAGGCAGGTCTCGGACAGAACGTAGCCCGTCAGGCATCCATCAAGGCAGGTCTTCCCATCGAAGTTCCCGCAGTTACCATGAACGTTGTTTGCGGATCCGGTCTTAACTGCGTAAACCAGGCAGCTCAGATGATTCTTGCAGGCGATGCCGATGTCGTTATCGCAGGCGGTATGGAGAACATGTCAATGGCTCCTTTCGCAATCCCCAACGGAAGATACGGCTATCGTATGATGTGGCCCAGCCAGAGCCAGGGCGGACTTGTAGATACCATGGTCAAGGATGCTCTCTGGGATGCATTCAATGATTACCATATGATCACCACCGCTGATAATGTTGCAAGAGAGTGGAACCTTACAAGAGAAGAGCTCGACGAGTTCGCTCTTAAGTCTCAGCAGAAGGCTTGCGCAGCTATCGAAAACGGCGCATTCAAGAAAGAGATCG
>JAFWUY010000006.1 GCA_017524035.1 Lachnospiraceae bacterium
TCGATACATGGGTGCTTACACTTTACAGAACGGATACGCCCACCAACATCTGGCCCAGCATTCACGTTTACAACTCTCTCGGAATCGAGTTTGCGATAGCAAGAAGCGAAAGGCTCAGAAAGCATAAGCTCATTAAAGCAGGAAGCTTCATCCTCTGCATACTGATCATACTTTCGACGATGTTCCTCAAGCAGCATTCGGTATTTGATGTCGGAACCGCGATCATCCTCGGAGTCCTGATGTACTACCTGGTCTACTATGTGGATATAATTCAGATGGTAAAGACCTCGAGGGAAAAGAAAAAAGCAGAAAAAGAATACGTGCGCAAGCACTGAAGCTACAAATGAGTCATGGGGACTGTTCCCATGGCTCATTTTTTTGTGAGTCACGGGGACTGTCCCCGTGACTCATTCGCTGTCTGTCAGAATTCTCTCTTTTCCATGATCCTTATGCTGATGATCATGGAGACCGCAAGCATTATTACAGATATTGCAAAGACACCCATGATGAGCGGTAAAGGATTTACCGAATCAAGCGCTTCGAGCTTAGATACGAATTCGATTCCGGTTTTATCCTGCAGCGTTCCCAGTAAAGCTTTGCCGCCCATTGCTATCACAAGTACGATACCGAAGAAAAGGAACATCACTACCCTGACCTTTTCGGGAGAAAACTTGATCTCGATGGGTATAAGTACGGCAGCTACGAATATAAACAGGGGAAGCAGACAGATATCCGCCAAAAGCGTTTCCGCAAGATCAAACTCATGCCCCTGTATGAAGAATGATGCAAACTGAAGCACGATGGAGACTCCCCAGAAGCAGGCAAGCCCCAGAACGGTAAATGCATACTTTCCTATCGCATAATCACCGCGCCTTATGGGAAGAGTCATCAGGAATGAATAGCCTTCATCCTGATAATCAAACGAGATTGTGGAAAGCGTAAGGATCGTTCCTATCATCGAAATATAGCTGACGATGAATGATGAATCCATGGAAAAACTGAGAACGATCGCAACAAAAACGAACATGATCATGAATTTTTTCTGATTCATCAGTATCTTGAAATCTTTAACAAGTAAACCTTTCATTATTTTTCACCTCCGAGAATGAGGACTATGATGTCGTCAATATGTGCGTTCTCAACAACTGCCTTGGGATAGTTTTCGGCATAGAACTGCTTTTCAGAAGTCAGACATGTGACGCTGAAGCTTTCCTCCTTGGTGCCGATAATGTATTTCTTGTCCAGCGCTTCATATTCTTCCCTGCTGACCTTGACCAGGCCGTATTTTCCGAGAAGGGTATCCGTATCTTCGTGAAGGATTATCTTTCCTCCGTTGATCATATAGATATCATCGCATAAGCCTTCAAGGTCGGTGGAGATGTGCGAGCTAATGATGACGGACCTGGAAGAATCCTCTTCAAGATAAGTTCTTATGATGTTAAGGACATCGTTTCGTGCGATGACATCAAGTCCGGCAGTGGGCTCGTCAAGGATCAAAAGCTTTGCCGAGTGACTCATCGCAACAAGAACCCTGAGCTTTGCTCTCATTCCGGTCGAAAAATCCTTGATCGGCTTATCAAAGGGAAGCTCCTGCTGCCTGCATTTATTCCTGAAATCCTCTTCGTTGAAATCTTTATAGAAGCCCTTCAGGATAGCTATGACATCCTTAACGGTAAAGATCAGATTGAAGCCCGATGAAGAAAGCGCGGTTCCGATCTGCTTTTTGTCTTCTGCGGTAAATTCCCTGGGCTTTTTTCCCAGGACTTCTATCTCTCCCGATGTTGGTTCGATCAGGCCGAGGATGGCTTTGAGCGTGGTTGTCTTTCCGGCACCGTTCCTGCCTATGAGGCCCGTTACCCTTCCCTCGGGAATGTCCATTGTGATGTCAAGTTTAAAGCCTTTATATTCTTTTTGTAGATTATTTAATCTGACCATTTTTTGCCTCTCTTAATGTGTGCAGGTTCCTTACTCATCCTCAAGAAGGATCTCGATGATCTCTCTGATCTCGTCGTCCTTTAAACCTGCGGAGCGTGCCTTGGATACAGCCGATGAAAATTCCTCTTCCACAGCCTTGCGTCTTGCTTCAAGTGCGAGGGGTATATCCGTTGCCGCAACATAGCTTCCCTTGCCGTGTACGGTCACGGTGAAGCCGTCCTCTTCAAGTTTGTCATAGGCTTTCTTAACGGTCAGTGCACTGATCTTAAGCTCGCCTGCCAGGTTTCGTACCGAAGGGAGGGCGTCCCCTTCCTTAAGTCCTCCGCCTATGATCTCCTGCTTGATCTGATCCATGAGCTGCTCGTAAACAGGGATCATTGAAGTGTTGTTAATGATTATCTTCATCACTAACCTCCTTTACAGTAAACAGTGTATAACAGTTTATAACTGTTGTCAACTGTTATATGGTGTTTATTTTATAGACAAAAAAAGAGGGGGGTAAATACCCCCTCAGCAGAATTTTTTATCTGCCTTGATCCCAAGATTTCCGAGAAGTGTCACGCCCATGTTGTACATCATCTTTATGGCCTTGGACTTGGGCATCCTGTAATTATCGAAGATCATCATAAGAGCGAGACCGTGAGTATATATGACCGTATCCCTTACCGCTTCCCCGAGGAGCTTCGGGGATACATCGTATTCCTTTGAAAGGAGCTTGAAAACATCCTCGTCAAACTGGAATTCAAATATGCTCCTGCCTTCGGCGACATCATCCCCTATCGTATCCATGGGATCGTCCACATTCAGGAATCTGAATACGTGTGGATGGTCGCATGCATTTGAAAGATAGATCTTGCCGGAAATGAAAAAGGCTTCGAGAGCTTCCTTTCCCTTTAAGGCTTCCGTCATGGGTGCATAAAGCCTGCTCCCGCTGTAGAAATACAATTCCTTTTTCAGATCGGTCATGCTTCCGAACAACCATGATACCGGCTGTGTGGAGCAACCCAGTTTGTTCGCTATCGACTTGATGCCCACAGCACCGATACCGCCTTCGTCCAGAAGTTCATATGCCGCATCCAGGACCATTTCTTTAGTTATCTGAGCTTTTCTTCCCATTCTTCACACTGCTTAGGTATAAGGTCTGTAATCAAGAGGTCTTTCACATCCGAGACTTGCCGCATCCTTTTCGAAGCTCTTTCTGACTGCGGTTTTAAAAAAGAAACCGACGAGAAGTCTTACGGGTGCAGGTAATATTTCTGGGCCGGTGAAGGCCTTGCATTTATCCGAATTGAAATTACCGTTTGCGGAGAATTCTCTTCCCATTTCCGCATAGGGACTTGTTGCCTTGGACCTGTTTTCATCATTTAAGAATCTTATCTCAAAATTCCCGCCTTTGACAAGCGTTCCTCCGTAAGTGCATCCGAGATAACCTGCAAGCTTTTCGAGATATGCCTCTCCGCATCTGAGCTGAACGCCTTCCGAGAAGCCGCTCTGAAGTATGAATGACATCTTCGCATTTCCGGATTTCGGAGTAAGAGTTTCAAGGAATTCCATGAGAAGTCCCGGAATGCATTCGACATAGAGCGGAAGTGCTATGAGTATATTATCGCTTTCGTCGTAAGCTTTGCGTATGAGATCCCAGTTGTCTTTATCGGATATCTCATACAGATGATAGGTATCTCCGTTTTCGCACATACCCTTTGTGAACTCTTTAAGGATCATGTCGGTATTGCTGAACTTCCTGATCCTGGGGCTTCCGTTTATTATCAGCACATGCATGATACCGCCTCCTTTACTTCTTTTTCGCTGAATGCTCCGAGTGATCTGCTCTCAAGATTGAGCGCAGCTCTTTCGGTCCATCTTTCCAGATACTCCCTGTCGCCTTCGCCTCTGTAGATGATTCCCACATCCGCATTCTTACCGTATCTTGAGACATGGCGCATCTGATCTCCCACAAAGTGAAGGTTCATGGTAAGTATGGGAAGGATCCTGTCAAAGACATTCTTACCCTTGTGATCCAGAAATCCGAGGGCTGTATCGGACATGACCCAGTACTGATCGGCATGTATGAGCTTCTTTAAGATGATCTCATAATCATCCTTTACGGCGCATTCGCCGGGAGTTTTCAGCCAGCAATAGTTACATCCTATGCAATGGCCGATCTTAAGTTCTGCGGCTTCAACGATATCGATATCAAGCAACTTATCCGCTGCCTGCTTTCGTATCTCTTCGGTCACCGAGGTATCCGAAGTCGTGTTGACTACAAGGATCATGTTGATTCTCCTTATTGATCATAATCTTTTGGTTTTCCTGTAACAATAATATAAACATGTTTATATAAACACGTTTATATTATATCACATTATAGTTTCTGTCAACAGGTGAACGAGGGGACGGTTCCTCCGTTCACTCAGGTTAACGCGGGAACCGTCCCCCCCTGTTTCACTTTATCCCGCTTCCGGTCCATGTAAGGAAAGTGGTATAACCAAGCTTTGAGTACCATCCCGTTTCGTAGGTGTAATGGATATAGCTGTAGTCATAAAGCTCATCGCGGAGTATCTGCGTTACATTCCTGACCATGGTGAGTCCTATTCCGCGGTCACGGTACTCAGGTACCGTTCCGACACAGCCCGGGCCTCCGATCTTCCACTTCATGCCATCCACCATATGCTCCCCGAAATCCTGGATCATGCAGAAGGATGCGATCTTCCCGGAAACGAATCCGCAATAGATCCTTGCATCCTTACTGAAGAAATTCACCCAGTGGGGAACCACTTTGGCGACAGCTTCTTTAAGGACATCAATATCTCCGTCGTAATATCCGAACGTCACATCATCCGGGAAAGTCTTTTCATAGATATCTCCGTCAAAGCTCTGAAGCCTTAAAAGCATCTCCGAAGCCGGTTCATCATCCGGAACATTCTTAACGTAATCCCTTTCAAAATATCCCGGATGCATCTCGTTAAAAAGTGCTGCGTACTGTTCCTTTGTTACCATGTCGCTCCTCAGTATCGAATAATAAGCCGTATCGTGAATTCCGGTATTATTTCTTTTGGCTGCACGCAGGCAGCCGTCATAATGCATTCCCGCCTTCTGCATGACCCTGCCTGACTTCGGGTTTCTGGGATCGTGGGTTGCAATCACCCTGCTCAGGTCCTCTTCATTTTCAAAAAGATACCGGATCACAGCCTCTAATGCTTCGGGCATTATCTCTTTTCCCCAGAAAGCCCTTCCGAGGCAATAGCCGAGCTCGTAGGACTTCGTGCGTTCATCTCTTTCGACCACGGCAATGTTGCCTATCACCCGGTCATCACACTTAAGCGTGATCCCCCAGTTATATGTCTTTCCCTCGCTGTAGTATCCTACCCATTCCGTCAAAAGAGAACGTGTGAACTCTTTGTCCGGATGTGTGGGCCATGACAGGAACTTAGTGACCTCGGGATCCGAAGCCCAGTTTGTGTACATATCTTCATAGTCCTCCACGGTAAACCTGCGAAGGATAAGTCTTTCGGTTTCTATTGTGTGGGTTCCTGCCGTATTCATGTTTCACCGCCTGGAATAAGACTTATAAACGATCGTAAAAGCATCACTGATGACCTGATTCGAAACAAACTCATCAACGGGCACATCTCCGCAGGCGGTCATCAGTTTACCGTCCGTTTCGTTAAGATGGGTAATGAATAAAGAAGCGCCTATATCCCCTGCGCCGTTTTCATTTATGTCAGCAAGGACGGGTCTTACGAATTCGTCAAAACCGCCGTGCCTTGCATATCTGATACTTCCCTGCCATGAGTTGTGAACGTTGGTCTCATCGGGGGAAGTAATGCCCAGTTCCGAAGCCGCGCATTCATAAGGGAGCGGTCCGGCACCGTGTCTTGTAACATAGCTTCTTGTCACGTATACGGCTTCGGAGAGTTTCATTCCGTATTCGGAAAGTATCCTGCAGGGATGGAACAGCCCCGTTCTCGATGCGGTGACATGTGGAGCATATTCCGTATTTTCGGAATCCAGCAAAAGCCCCTGCCCGCTTTCAAAGATTATCTGGTCACGTTCTTTCATAAGTTTTTCCGGATCTTCACAGACATTCACATATCCCTCGGCATTACGCATCATTTCTTCGACCGAATTCTTAATAACAGACCCTGAGGAAAGCGCATCATACAGTTCGATCATCTCGGAGGATTCCGCATCCCGCCCGGTCAATCCGAGTTCCTCAAGTCTCTTCCTGCCATATGTTTTGCGGATATCGGATACTTTATTAACAACATTTTCCGCAGATGATGAAAGAAGCTCTTTGACCGTTATTCCAAAGCCTGCACCGCTTCTGAGATCACACTCGTTGATGCCCATACCGCAGCTTCCGTGCCTGGCATCACCGCGTGACAGTTCGAGAAGCATATTGATGAGGACATCGTCGATCAAAGTTACTTTCGTCTCGGGATCGCAGAATATCTTCGGACACATCCCGCTCACACTTCGGAATTCATCGATCTCCTCGCCGAGCTTATACAGATCGGGATAATAGCTGTCGGCCCAGAAAGTATCCGCACCGCAAAAAGAGCCCGCCGACAGCTGATGGAACACAAATCTCTTTCCTTCAGGTTCCACAGTGTGCCCGGCCTGGGCTCCTCCGTTATGTTTTATGACGACGGTACCGGGATGCTTGCCGCAAAAGAAATTCACGGCAAGTCCCTTTCCCTCATCGCCGAATCCTTTTCCGATTATCGCGCGTATCGGTTTTCCGCTCAAAAGACAATTCCCTTCTTACCCTTTATCTTAAGCTCGCCGAGTGCCTTCTTCAGAACGGGACGCTTAAGTTCGGGCCACTGTGTGACCGCATCCTCAAGCTTCATTCCGTTTACTATCTGCATGGTGCTGATTATCAGTTCGGGAAGAACATCCACATCATCCTGTCTGAGACTCATTGTATGGCCGGGGAGAAGCTTTACAAGATGAGGAGCCTTCTTGTGATTATTATCGAGGAAGATATGGAATACTTCAAACTTTTCCTCGGCAGCGGATAACATCTCATCGACATCCATATCTACATCTTCGCCAAACACTCTCTTGTAATGATATTTAAGCGCATCTTTCTCATCATCACCCCTGCAGTCTGCAGAATCTCCGATCGTAAAGATGAAGCCCTTCTTTTTTCTTTTTTCATAATTATCGAGAACTGTATGTTTAGCGGCAAAGTACCAGAGCATGTTGTTGACCACATATCCTTGTCCGCCGTCTTCAAGCCACAGATCAAGGAGCTGCTCTGCGATGCGGATATCAGATTCAAACTGCGTAACCTGAAGGGGAGATTCATCATTTCCGTCACCGTATGCGGCAAACATAAGTGCCGGATCCTTGACCGCATTTGTGGAGTACAGCTTCATCATGGTCTCGTTGAGGGCTTCTTTTGCAACCTTCTCGGCAAGATATCCCATGGATGCGGTAACATCAAGACCTATAATGATGGGAAGTGACTCCGGATGATCTTCGGAATCCCTTGCCTCTCTTTTCTGTATATACTTGGGATCAAATCTCTGATCGCATTTTTTGCTCTTGAAGATCTCTTTTTCATTCTTCGCAGATGCGATATTCCTGCTGTTCTTAAGCTTGTTCCAATCGGCTGCGGTATAACTTCCTCTTCCCATTTCATCCTCCTATTATCAGAAATTAACATCCATCTTGGCAAAGCGTCTTCCGCCGAAACCTGTCTCGATCACTTTGTCCCACTTTTCAAAATCGGAAAATGCATCTGCTTCGGGCTTCCCTTCAAGAAAATCCATAAGTGCCTTCGGAGCTTCGTTTTTGTGCATTCCGAGTGTCCTCAGAGCGGTCTTTCGAAGATCTGTCAGATCTGTTCCGGAGTTTGAAGCGGATTTGCTTAGCACAGTGTGCCAGTGTCCCATCAGGACCGCGTGATGGTTGAAAGGATTGATCCACACGGAATCCTCCGATATTCCTCCGTGAACAAGATTGCTGTATTCCAGAACACAGCAGATGTTTTCAAGTCTGGAGATAACCCATGCCGCATGTTCTGGAGCAAGGCTTCCGAACATAGGGAGCGGGAAAAGATTATCACTTCTTCCGAATGCGAGCATCACGCCGCCGCCCGCAAGCTCGTATTTTCCGTTAAGCTTGGGGAAGCAGTCGGACAGTCCCTTGACATCCGCAGGCGGAAAAGAAAGACGCTCTATGGCGGCAAGAGCCTTATAGGCTATATTTGCCTCCCTCGAGCTGTAGACAAAGATCGCATTGTTCCTGGTAAGATAAACTGTAGCCGCATCCTCTTCATATGTGTAAAGATAGCGGATAGTGATGTCATCACCCTCGGCGGATTTTAAAACCTTCTCCTCGGCATGACCCCAGAGCATTTCCTCGCGCTCTTTTCCATCTGCTTTCGCATCATGGACTCCGCGAAGGTAATTCAGCATCTGTGATCTGAATTCCTTGTACTGCGTAAGATCCACATCCTTAAAGAACTCCTTGGATCCGCAATATTCGCAGATAAGGCTTCCGCTTGAGTCAACGGACATCTCACCGCCGCAGTTCTTACATTTAAAACTGATCATAAAAGACTTTGTCTCCTTTTTGGTTTTTGAACACTATTCTCTCATGATCCTACTTGAGCTCTATCTTCTTGGGGAATGCTTCTTTTCTGAGTACGCTCCACATCTTATCGATATACGCAAGTGTGTAGAAATTCTCAA
>JAFWUY010000105.1 GCA_017524035.1 Lachnospiraceae bacterium
CTTAAGACCGAGACTATAGACGTTACGCTTCCGGGTGATGTTAATGTACCCGGACACCGTCATCCCATCCGGATCGCTCTCGATGAGATCGAGAGAGTATTCATCGGCATGGGCTATGAGGTTGTCGAAGGTCCCGAGATTGAGAAGGACTATTATAATTTCGAAGCACTCAATATTCCTGCCGATCATCCCGCCAAGGATGAGCAGGATACATTCTATATCAATGGAGATATGCTCCTCAGAACCCAGACCTCGGGATGCCAGATCCATGAGATGGAGAAGGGAAGACTTCCCATCAGGATGATCGCACCCGGAAGAGTTTTCCGTTCCGATGAAGTTGATGCAACCCACTCACCCTGCTTCCATCAGGTTGAGGGTCTTGTAATTGATAAGAACATAACATTTGCCGATCTTAAGGGAACACTTCAGGAATTCGCAAAGCAGATGTTCGGCGAGAACACCAAGGTCAAGTTCAGACCTCACCATTTCCCGTTCACCGAGCCTTCCGCAGAGATGGATGTTTCCTGCTTCAAGTGTGGCGGCAAGGGATGCAGATTCTGTAAGAACGAAGGATGGATCGAAATCCTCGGATGCGGAATGGTTCATCCCCACGTCCTTGAGATGTGTAATATCGATCCGGGCGAATATAACGGTTTTGCTTTCGGAGTGGGACTTGAGAGAATAGCGCTCCTCAAGTATGAGATAGACGATCTCAGACTCCTCTATGAAAATGACTTCAGATTCCTTAAACAGTTCTGATGATCCGCTGATTGCTTAATAACGGGCTTATTACCCGAGACGATATTACGAAAGGATTTTACGGATATGAATACACCATTGTCATGGCTTAAAGATTATGTGCCCGGTCTTGACGTGACCGATCAGGAGTACAGGGACGGAATGACCCTGTCTGGCACCAAGGTTGAAAACTATTCAAGAAGAGACAAGAATCTCGAGAAGATAATCGTCGGAGAGGTTCTGAGCGTAGAGCAGCATCCCGATGCGGACAAGCTTGTTGTGTGTCAGGTTAATACCGGCTCGGAAACCATACAGATCGTTACAGGTGCTCCCAATGTACATAAAGGAGACAAGGTTCCCGTTGTGCTTGCCGGCGGAAGAGTGGCCGGAAGTGCACACGATGAAGGTCCCGCACCCGAAGAAGGATATCCCATCAAGGCAGGAAAGCTTCGCGGAGTCGAATCCTTCGGCATGATGTGCTCCATTGACGAGCTCGGAAGCGATGTCAATTTCTATCCCGAGGCTGATCCCGAGGGAATCTACATCTTCCCTGCAGACGCTCAGGTCGGAGCCGATGCGGTTGAGCTCCTCGGACTTCACGATACCGTTGTCGAGTACGAAGTGACATCCAACAGAGTCGACTGCTACAGCATCATCGGCATCGCAAGGGAAGCGGCCGCAACCTTCGGAAAGGAATTCAAGCCCCCTGTAGTTAAGGAAACCGGTAATTCAGAGAATGTTAATGACTATGTAAAGGTTGAGGTTCAGGCTCCCGATCTTTGTCCCAGATACACTGCAAGACTGGTAAGAAATATCAAGGTCGAGCCTTCGCCCAAATGGATGCAGCACAGGCTCGGTGCCGCGGGCATCAGACCCATCAACAATATTGTAGACGTCACCAATTTCGTAATGCTCGAGTATGGCCAGCCCATGCATGCATTCGATTTTGATAAGGTTGCAGGCGGCAAGATCATTGTAAGACGCGCGAAGGACGGAGATAAGTTCGTTACCCTCGACGGTCAGGAGCGTAATCTCGATAACGATGTTCTTATGATCTGTGACGGAGAAAAGGAGATCGGTATCGCGGGAATCATGGGCGGTGAAAACTCCATGATCACAGACGATGCGAAGAACCTTCTTTTTGAAGCTGCAACATTCAACGGAACCAATATCAGAAAGTCAGCAAAGAGGATCGGCCTCAGAACCGATGCTTCCGGTATTTTCGAAAAAGGCCTGGATCCCAACAATGCCGAAGCTGCAATGAACAGGGCCTGCCAGCTTATCGAAGAGCTCGGTGCCGGCGAAGTTGTCGGAGGCATTGTAGACGTCAAGGAGCCCATTCCAGATCTTAAGAGGATCAAATTTGAGCCCGACCGCATCAATGCACTTCTCGGTACATCGTATACCGCAGATGAGATGATCGCCGTTTTCGAAAAGGAAGAACTAGTTTACGACAAGGCCGCAGAAGAGATCGTTATCCCTTCATTCAGACAGGATCTCATCGGCAACTGCGATCTTGCAGAGGAAGTTGCAAGATTCAAGGGTTATGACAAGATTCCCACAACCCTCCCCGGCGGCAATGCAATGGGAGGTCTCGGACTTAAGAACCGCGTGGAAGAGAAGGCAAGAGAGACTGCGGAGATGTGCGGATTCTCACAGACCTATTTCTATTCATTCGAAAGCCCCAAGGTATTCGATAAGCTTAACCTCCCCGCAGATGCTGCGGAGAGACAGGCTATCAGGATCAGCAATCCTCTCGGAGAGGATTTCTCCGTTATGAGAACGATCTCCGTAAACGGAATGCTTAATTGCCTTGCAAATAACTATAACCACAGGAATGCCGAGGTTAAGCTTTACGAGCTCGGTAATATCTATGTTGCCGATTCGCTTCCCCTTACCGATTATCCCGATGAGAGAATGCAGTTCACCCTCGGCTTCTACGGCAAGGGCGACTTCTTCACCATGAAAGGTGCAGTTGAGGAGTTCTTTAATTCCGTCGGAATGAAGGCTAAGAGAGAGTATGATCCCAAGGCCGGAAAGAGCTTCCTTCATCCCGGAAGACAGGCTCTCATCAGGTATGAAGGAAAGACAATTGGATACCTCGGTGAAGTTCATCCTGCGGTTTGCGCAAATTACGACATCAAGACCAGGGTCTATATCGCTGTTGTAGATATGCCCGAGGTAATGGATTTCGTTTCATTCGATCACAAGTATCAGGGCATCGCCAAGTTCCCCGCAGTTACGAGAGATCTTTCAATGCTCGTTCCCGCTGAGGTTCTAGCGGGACAGATCGAAGCGGTTTTTGCACAGCGCGGAGGAAATATCCTCGAAGATATCAAGCTCTTTGATATCTACGAAGGCGAGCAGGTTGCAAAGGGATTTAAGTCCGTTGCATATTCGCTTACATTCCGTGCAAAGGACAGAACGCTTGAGGATAACGATGTTAACGGTGCGATGAAGAAGATCCTTAACGGACTTCAGAGCCTCGGTATCGAACTCAGAAGTTAATAAATTTATTCAACGGTGGGCGGAAATATTATTTTATGGAGGTCCATATAAATGGAATACGAGAAAATCTGGAAAAAGTATTCTCAGACAGAACTTAAGAAACTTGAAAAACTGAATGCCGAGTACATCGATTTCCTTTCAAACGGAAAGACTGAAAGGGAATGTGTAGATCAGATAGTCAATCTTGCTGAGGCTGCGGGATACGTTGAACTCGATAAGCTTATCGGTTCAAAGAAGAAACTCAAGACCGGAGACAAGGTATATACCGTATGGATGAACAAGTCCGTTTGCTTGTTCAGGATCGGAAAGAAGCCGCTTTGCGAAGGAATGAACATTCTCGGTGCGCATATCGATTCTCCGAGAATGGATGTAAAGAGTAATCCTCTTTACGAAAAGGATGACTTTGCGCTTCTCGATACACATTATTACGGCGGTATCAAGAAGTACCAGTACACCGCACTTCCTCTTGCCATTCACGGTGTTGTTGTAAAGAAGGACGGAAGCACTGTTGAGATCAACATAGGTGAAGATCCCGACGATCCCGTATTTTTCGTATCCGACCTTCTCATCCATCTTGCACAGGATCAGATGGAAAAGAAGGGCAGCAAGGTTGTTGAGGGCGAAGACCTCGATGTAATCGTGGGAAATAAACCCATCGCACTCGGCGCCGATGTCAGGAAGAATGCCAAGGTAAAGGAAGATAAGAAAGACAGCGTCAAGAATGCTATACTGAATATCCTCAAAGAACAGTATGATTTCGAAGAGAAGGATTTCTATTCTGCAGAGCTTGAAGTTGTTCCCGCAGGACGTGCCAGGGAAGCGGGCTTTGACAGATCGATGATCCTTTCTTACGGACAGGATGACAGAGTA
>JAFWUY010000106.1 GCA_017524035.1 Lachnospiraceae bacterium
CTTGTCGTGTGTGCGGATACGAGAGACGGAGCGATACGCAAGATGAAGAGTGCGCTGTCGGAATTTGTTCTGGTCGGTGTGGACAATAACAGGGAGATGCACATGAGATTTCTTGAAGATGTCAGGTTCGCACTCGGAACGTATGATGCGGGAATATGTGAAAAGGTTCTTTAAATGGATCTGAAGAGATTATTTCTAAAAGCAAATAACGATCTTGAATCCGCGGACGGAAAAAGCAGCGCAAGAAAGATCGTATGTAAGAAATGCAAAAAGCGGATCGCCGTATCAAGGATCAGGAACAATCATTTTGTCTGTCCGGAATGCGGTCATTATTTCCAGGTCAGGGCAAGAAGAAGGATACTGATGCTCACCGACAGAAGAAGCTTTATCGAAACCGACAGGGAGCTTTCTTCCAAAAACATTCTCGGCTTTCCGGAATATGACGATAAGCTCAGAGCCGCCGCTGAAAAAAGCAGGGAGACGGAAGGTGTCATCTGTGGCGAGGGAGAGATAGAAGGGCACAGAATATGTCTTTTTTCCATGGATTCCAATTTTATGATGGGTTCCATGGGTGCCGTGGTCGGCGAGAAGATAACTAGGCTCTTTGAATATGCGACGGTAAGACATCTTCCGGTACTCGGAATAACGGTGTCGGGAGGCGCAAGGATGCAGGAGGGGATGATATCCCTTATGCAGATGTCTAAGGTGTCCGCCGCGGTAAAGCGCCATTCCAAGGAAGGAAACCTTTACATAGTCCTCCTGACAAATCCCACCACCGGCGGTGTTGATGCAAGCTTTGCGATGCTCGGCGATATCACACTTGCGGAGCCCGGAGCAAGGATAGGATTTGCGGGACCGAGAGTCATCGAAAAAAGTCTCGGCAAAACTCTTCCCAGGGATTTCCAGAGAGCGGAGAGAGTTCTTGAATGCGGCTTCATCGATGCGATAGTTCCGAGATGCGAACAGAAAAAGTATATCGCGAAGCTTTTGAAGATACATGGGATGTAAATATCATTCCACGAATAGAACAATGAGTAAGAATGTTGTCAGAACAAATGATGAATATTTGACAGTGCTCGGTGCAAGGAGCGAAAACAGACTTACCGCGATCGACTATATAAATGCTCTCATCGATGAATTTACGGAGTTTCACGGTGACAGGCTTTACGGAGACGACAAAGCGGTAATTGCCGGTATAGGCTTTCTCGGAGAAATTCCCGTTACGGTAATCGGTATCGAAAAAGGAAAAAACACCGAGGAGAGGATATTCAGGAATTTCGGAAGCGCACACCCCGAAGGTTACCGAAAGGCATTAAGGCTTATGAAGCAGGCGGAGACGTTTTCGCGTCCGGTACTCTGCTTTGTGGATACCGCAGGTGCATTTTGCGGAATAGATGCCGAGGAGCGCGGACAGGGAAAAGCGATAGCCGATAACCTGGCAGAGATGTCTGACCTGAAAACTCCCATCATCTCCGTTGTGATAGGTGAGGGCGGAAGCGGAGGAGCGCTTGCACTCTGTCATTCGGACAGGATATGGATGACGGAGGATGCATATTTCAGTGTTGTGTCCCCTGAGAGCTGTGCGAATATCCTCTGGAAGGATACCGCGAGAGCGGATGAAGCTGCGAAGGCACTTTGCCTGACCGCGGATAAGCTCCTTGAACTCGGTCTTATAGACCGTATCTGCAGAAATGGAAAACTGAAGGAGCTGTCGGATAACCTCAAGGATGAATTCAAAAAGCTGATGCAGATGAAAACTGATGATCTTATCGAAGCAAGATATCAGAGATTCAGAAAGGTCGGTTACAGATAAAGACGGTACAGATATGTCTGAAATATTCGAAAGATATTATAAAGAGATAAAGGACGGATCCGGAAGGGTCGTAAAGACAGATATCTCCTTCGGAGATGATTTCAATTTTGCATATGACGTAGTGGATGAATATGCACGCATATCACCGGAAAAGACCGCACTTATCCACAGAAGCCCTGACGGTGTAAGGACTGTATTCACATTCGGTGAAATAAAAAAACTCAGCGATAAAGCAGCCAATGCATTCAGATCGCTGGGGATCGGCAAGGGCGATCCCGTGATGCTGCTCATGAAGAGAAGATATCAGTTCTGGATATCGATACTTGCAGTTCATAAGCTCGGCGCCGTTGCCGTTCCCACTTCTCATATGGTATCAGCGGAGGACATCAGGGAAAGATGCGAAGTCGCAAAGATCAGGGCGGTCATATGTGTCAATTCCGAAAACATATGTGAAAAGGTTAAGGAAGCAATCGCGGGAAGCGGCATACTTCAGATAGTTACGGGAAACAGATTCGAAGGCGCATATGATCTTGATGAGCTGACAGATAAGGCATCGGAAGATTTCGGAAGAGTAAAGACAAAAACAACCGATGATATGCTCTACTATTTTACATCGGGTACGAGCGGATCTCCAAAAGCTGTAATACACGATTATTCCTATCCCATAGCACATATCTATACAGCCAAAAACTGGCACGGGGCTTCGGAAGGAGATCTTCATCTGACGGTTGCGGATTCCGGATGGGCCAAATCTGCATGGGGCAAGCTTTACGGACAGTGGTTTGTCGGTGCTGCGATCATGGTCTATGACTATGACAATTTCTACGCATCGGATATGCTGCGTCTGATACAGGAGGAAAGGGTCAACACCTTCTGTGCACCTCCGACCATATATAAATATTTTCTTCTCGAAGATCTCGGTGCATATGATCTCAGCAGTCTTAAAGCTGTCACTACTGCGGGAGAACCGATGCCGCCTGCCGTTTCGGAAAAGTTCACCGCAAAGACGGGACTTGTTATCAGGGAAGGCTTCGGACAGACCGAGACCGCTCTCCAGATATGCACTCCGGTCGGCGCAGATCCCGTACAGGGTTCAATAGGAAAAGCTTCTCCTTTGTATCATATAGAGCTTGTTGATGAAGACGGCAATAAAGTAAAAGCCGGTGAAGAAGGAGAGATAGTCCTGGTCCCCGAAAGCGGAAGGATCCCGCTCGGAGTTTTCAAAGGCTATCTGTGCGATGAGAAGCTTTACGCGGGTGTCTGGGAAGGCGGTGTATACCATACCAGGGACAAAGCTTACAAAGATAAAGAAGGTAACTTTTTCTTCCTTGGAAGAAATGATGATGTAATAAAATCAAGCGGTTACCGGATAGGCCCCTCCGAGGTAGAGGATATCCTGATGCAGCACCCTGCCGTATTTGCCTGTGCGGTCACGGGATATCCTTCACAAAAACGCGGAGAGATAGTAAAGGCAAGCATAGTCCTTAAGCAGGGCTATACCGGTGACAATTCTCTCAAGACCGAAATACAGGATTTTGTAAAAGAACGGGCTGCCATATATAAATATCCGAGAATGATCGTGTTTACGGAAGTCCTCCCCCTGACTTCCAACGGCAAGATATCACGTGCCGCGATACGCAGAGCCGATCATTCTGTGATATAATCAAACCCTGCAGAGCCTGCGGCCAAGGCTGTGCAGGGTTGTTTTTTTTCATCGGCCGATCCCGGAAAATTTTTTAAATTTCGTGTTGACTCTTCCCTTGGGGCACCCCTTAAGGTGGTCTTATCAAGGAAAGGAGGTTCCTGTATGGAAAAGAAAATGACATCCGGTGAGATCGCCAAAAAGGCAGGCGTATCACAGAAAGCAGTAAGACTCTATGATGAAAAAGGGCTCCTTAAGCCCGCAGATTATTCCGAGGGCAATTACAGGCTCTACGATAAAGAATCCCTTGTGATCCTCGAGAAGATCGTTGCTCTCAAGACAATAGGATTTTCACTTGAAGAGATAAGGGATAACCTGGTGGCGGGTGATGCCGTGGATATCGAGGACGCTCTCCGTATCCAGCTTAAGGAAATGGAGGACAGAAAGTATCAGACCCAGAAGGTCATCGATGCCATAAACAGAACCCTCAGCAGAAAAGAAGGAAAGCTTGACTGGGATGATGTTGCGGATATGGTGCGAAACATAAGTCTTGACCAGAAAGCGGATGAGCATCACTGGGATGCACTCAGACACACTTCCCAGGAAAAGGACTGGTACGAGAAGATATTCGAATCACTCGAAATAGGAAGCAGGGAAAGAATTCTCGATCTCGGATTCGGATATGCCAAGCTTTGGAGAAACAACTGGTCACGGATTCCCGAGGGAAGCAGGATAACGGGTTATGACATCCACGGAAGCTGGGCGGATGAATTTGCATGGTATGTTAATGAGAACAAGGACAGTCTTCCCAAGGGAGTAACCATTGATCTTGAGTTTGAAGATCTTGAAGGTGATGGGGCCTGGAAGAAGATTGACAAGGAAAAGAAGTTCTCGCTCGTCATCGCACATTACATCAACTTCGAACTTAAGGATCCCGCAAAGTTTGTTGAAAGAGCAAGCGGTGCTGTTGCCAAGGGCGGAAGATTTTCGTTCAACGGCGCTGCGGTAAACAGATGGAGAAAGTATTTCAGGGATGTACTTGATGAGATCGGGGTTAACACATCGGGAATAGATGCGATCCTTGATGAAGAGATCAAGGCCCAGGAAGAATGCAGGCAGATGCTCGAAAAACTTTTTGATCGCGTTGAGAAAACCGAGATCACAAATAACTGGCATTTTGATGATGCGGACGATCTCATCCGCAAGATGAAGAGCTCCTTCGAGGGAAATGAGAAACTCATAACCGATAATGAAAAGAAGCTTAAGTCATATTTTGAAAAGAAGATCAAAGCGGACGGCGAAGTGGTTATAACCGTCGGATCACTTTTCTGGCACTGCTATAAGTAATGCTCCTTCGTTTTTATCAATATACGGTTCGAAAACGATAATCCTTAAATCCTTTATGATGATCCCTCCCCATACGAACGGGAGGGATCATTTTGTATGGGTATGATCACTGTATTCAGTGATATAATATTCCAATAGAACGGTCACATGTGACCGCAAAAAGGGGGTTAAGAATCTATGGCGCATGATGCTTATCTCTTCGGTCAGATACTCGGAACACATTCATTTCTGTTAAAAGACGGCTTCTTGAAGCCCGACGAATATTCGGAGATAAAGGAGCATTATTTCCTGCCCGGCGGAGAGACCGGCACGGCTGCCACGGTGCTCGATTCACTCGGCGTGTCCGTCAAGATGGACGGAACGTGGATCGGAACAGAGGTTGCACCGATGCTGAAGTCCTTCTATGAGAATAAGAATGTCGACCTGTCATCCATGAATTTCGTGACGGATGATGACGGAGTTATGGATTATGTCGTGATCGCCGGTCTTGTACGTTCGCCCATGGGGCGCTTCCAGACTCTCTTTTCAACGGGAAAGAGATGGTGGAGCATTCCGAAGGAGGAAGATATCCTGTCGAGCAGAGTCGTCGCCATCGATCCGTTTTTCGGAGAGGAAACCCGGAGAGCCGCCGAAATCTGCATAAAGGCGGGAATCCCTTATGTGACGATCGATTCAAAACACGATTCATTTCTTCATAAGAATGCCGCCATCAATGTTGTTTCAAAGGAATGCACCGAAACCTATGAAGGAATGAGCGCCGAAGAGATAATGAAGCTCATGCAGGCAGAGAGCAGCGGACTTACTATCATAACTCAGGGCGGCGGAGATATGCTCTATGCGAGAAAGGGTGAAGAGATACATCGTATGAAGCCCTGCCCCGTAGAGGTAAGGAGCACGCTCGGAGCCGGAGATACCTTCAAGGCAGGATGTGTATATGCACTGTTACACGGTATGAACGATGAGGAGACAGTAAGGTTTGCGAGCGCATGTTCGGGAGTTGCCATATCCCGTTTCCCGCTTCCTCTCAATCCTCCGACATTGAGCGAGGTAAATGATCTTATGGGACACTGATAAAGCGAAAAGAAAAGCCTGTGGATCTATGTCATGAACAGGTAATAACCCATAAGGGATATTCTTCCTCTGAGTCCGGTTTTCTTTATATGATCGATGATGCCACTGTTATTATCATGTATTACAGCCACATCTTTACCTGTTATATCATCTCCCCTGTAAGCGTAGGCTTCGTAAGTTTCAATGAAAGCCAGATGCTTACGGGGGATTTCTTTTTCCGCCCTTTTTCTGAATTCTTCGAAGGTTTCTTCATCAGGCTTAGACAATCCGGTGATTTTGAGAAGCCTCATATTCCGTGCAAAGTAAATGGCGTATTTCTTCTCATCGCTGCTGAGAGCGTATCTGATGCGCCCTATGAGTTTTATCATGATGAGGAGAAGGAGCGCTGCGGACAGAGAAGCTGCGGCGATCAGTGCGGGATATCTCCAGTCGATGGGATCTGCTTCTTCATGTTCTTCGAGCTCTATATCCGGAAGCTCCACTTCGGGTTCATAAACGTAATCTTCATTTACTATGGATGCGTGTTCCTTTTCTTCGGCAAGCTCTGAGGAAGTTTTCCATCTGTTCGACATTCTGAAGCCGGGAGTCGGTTCGTATGCTATCCATCCGATTCCCTCTATATAACATTCGGGCCATGCATGTGCACAGTTTTCCGTGACCACCGCCGAACCGCGGTTATGAAGTTCTATGCGGTAACCCTGCACAAATCTGGAAGGAATGCCGATGTATCTGGATATCAGAACAAATGCGCTGGCATAGTAAACACAGTAGCCCTCCTGTTTTTCGAAGATCAGATAATCAAGGAATTCCGAAGCGGTATCGACATCGTCCGGCATCGCACCGACTCTGATGTTGTATCTCATGGAATTAAAAAGCTTCTCGAGTTTTTTGAGTTTTTCCGCATCGGTGGTGCAGTCTTCGAAAAACTCATCAAGGTATTCTTTAAGTTCCGGAGAGATATCGGTCTCGCGTAAGTAAACCTCATTCATTCTCTCTCTGTACATTTCGAGTTCTTCCAAAGAGATATAGGGAATGGCCTTTAAACGGAATGAATCCTGAGTACGGATCCATTCATTTTCATCATCGGCCGGAGCGTTTTCAAGGAAGGCTTCGAATTCGGGACTGTCGGTGTTAAGTCTGAAATACTCCGCAGAATACACGTCACCGTATGTCATTCGTTCTTCGGAAAAAGGATCCCCGCCGCTTGAAATGTAAGGAATATCATCGTTCATATACATGAAATTATAGTATTTATGCGGCGTGAAATAATGCGTCGTGTACATGTTGAGGACGCGCAAATCCAGCTGGCCGTGCCTTATATAATCTGTATAGAGATCTCCTGAATAAAGCCTTGCCGCATAGAGAGTCTCAAGGCAGTCGGTGATGGAATCCATATCGGAATCCTCGTAGGTTTTCTTCCACTCAAGGTCCTCAAATGTATCAAAGGTCTTGCCGGCAAGATAGGCATAGGAAGAATTTCCGGTTATCTGTGTCACTTCGAGAACCTTTTTATCGTTATCTCCGGAGCCGTCTCCGATCGAAGCATATTCCGAAAATCCGAGGAATGAATCCGCGCTGTCACTGTGTCCCAGACTGAGAAGATATTCCTTGATCCTGTAATAGTTGTCATAAGCCGTCTGTGCGATCTTCCTTGCAAGTGCCCAGTCATAAGGTTCTTCCTTTGCGGGGGATAAAAGCATCAGCATAAGAAACAGAACAAGGAAAGGAGAAATGAAGACAAGGTGCTTTTTGCTTTCAATCTTCCCGAGCTTCTTCCATCCAATCTGTATCTCGTCGGCAAACGTGCAGAGCATGAAAAAGAAAGCGAATGAAACAACCGCTTTGGGAATATCGGTTCCGGCATACATCGCGTATGCGAGAGCCGCTGCAAGGATGCCCGATATCACGGAGCGGAGGAGTCTGAATGAACACAGCACCTTTCCGGTGACGGTAACGATCGCAGGAATAAGAAGCGTCGTTACAAGCCAGGGATCGGATTCCGCAAGTGATGCTTTTAAATCTTCGGGAAGAAGAAAGGCAGAGGCTGCGGCGACAGTGATCAGCACACCGCCCAGTATCACTTTCCCTGTGTTTTTAATATGTATGAAGATAAGTATGGTCGCGGATACGGTAAGCGAGACAAGGAAAACTGGGAGCGTGCGGACATCATCGTATGCATGGGAAACAGCCCACAACGTGGGAATGAACGAAAGAGATATGAGATATATGATGTCATACACAAACGCGATCATCACAGCACCTCTTTCAGGTCTTCTTCCGTTCCGATACGGAAGAATTTTCCGTGGATCAGGGTTCTTGCATTTTCGGCCTCGTGCTCATTATCGGTAATGAGATATACGATAACCGTCACACCGTTCAGTTCCGTGAGACGGATGGCTTCGAGTGCATCGGCACTTATCGTATGGAGAACCGCGATGACTATCCTGTGAGAGAAAAGAGTTCCTTCGGAGATGAGCTGCGAAAGCATACTCTTCATGGAGGTGCCCTTTTCGAATCTGTAGCCCGAAAGGAAGGTATAGAATTCCTTGAATGAATCCTCATCCTTGATCAGGTCGGAATGCAGAACGGTCTGATAAGTGTATGCGGATACATCTACGGAGTTTGAAAGGAAAAAGCTCAGAAGTGCAATGACTGTTTCCGTGATCTTGTTTTCGAGCGGAAGATAATCGCAGGGATCATGTGAATATCTTTCCGGATCCATGATGATCCCGATACCCAGTTTTTCCTCGCCCGTTGTATTTCTGACAAGAAGTTTTCCGTATGCTGCGGTCAGTTTCCAATGGATCTTCCTTATATCATCTCCGGGAACATATTCCCTTACCGTGACATCGGGTTCGGTATTTCCGCCTAGAGAATCAGCGGATGCCGAATCGATGTTTTCGAGTGTTTTGAGCGTAACCGGTCTGTAAACTGCGGGAAGCACGTTTACACGGAAGGGTTCCCTGTTTTTGAAGGTGAGTCTGAAGACCTTAAGGTAATCCCTGATGATTATTTTCTTTACACCGACTTCGTATTCGCCGCGGTATTTACAGAAGAGGGATGTTTCTTTTTTGATACCGGAATGGGGAGGAAGCTCATATTCGGCATCCTCATCGATCCCGCTTATTGTTGAAAAGGGACTGTAGAAAGTTATCCGGATTCCCGAATATGTAAAAATATCTTCGTTCTGAAGAGTTATATAGAAATCGGATATGCTTCCCGAGACGACATTCTTTCTGTTCACATCCTGATATATCTTGAAACGGAAGAGAACGATAAGAGTGTAGAGAAGCGATATGAGCGGCACAAGTGTCATGGCCGCAAAAAAGCCATAGCTGACAGGGCCGCCGTAATATGTTATGCCGACCAGGGATAGGATCCATAATAGTATTAAGACGATCCTGCGAATTGCCATATTATTATTTCGTGGGAACTTTCACCTTGAGAATGATGCTCCTTATTATCGAATCCTTCTTTTCGCCTACTATGCGGCTTTCGGGAGTGAGCACGAGTCTGTGGCTCAGAACGCAGACGGAGACGGCTTTGATGTCATCGGGTTTTACAAAATCCCTTCCGGACAGAAATGCCCTGGCCTGTGATGCACTTATGAGTGAAAGAAGTGCCCTGGGCGATGCGCCGAGAATGAAACGCGATTCGCTTCTGGTAAGCTCGACGATTTCCCTTGCATATTCGAGGCATCCGTCTGCGACGGTTACTTCGCTGACCTTCTTTTTCAGATCAAGAATTTCCTGTGCCGAACATACGGGCTTTACCGCTTCCGCGGTTTTGCCTTCGATGTGATTTCGTGCAAGCTTTATTTCCTCATCCTTTCCGGGATAACCTATGCTGAGTCTCATCATGAATCTGTCGACTGATGCTTCGGGAAGGGGGTAGGTTCCGATGAATTCCGTCGGATTCTGGGTGGCGATTACCATGAAGGGATCGGGGAGATCGTATTTATTCCCATCGACCGTAACGCTTCCCTCGGCCATAGCTTCGAGAAGTGCGGACTGCGTCTTGGGTGAGGTCCTGTTGATCTCATCGGCAAGAAGTATGCTGCGCATTATCGCGCCTTCCCTGTATTCGAATTCGCCGGACTTCATATTATATACGGATATGCCGGTGACATCGCCCGGAAGAGTATCGGGTGTGAACTGGATGCGTCCGAACGAGAGGTCAACCGAACCCGCCAGAACCCTTGCGAGGGTTGTCTTTCCGACACCGGGTACATCCTCTATAAGAACATGCCCGCCGGCAAGGAGACATATGAGAACATTTTCGACAACGTCTTCTTTGCCTACGAAATATTCATTTATCTGCGTGCGTAATTTATCAATCATAACTTACCTCTTTATACGAAGGCCGTTCTTTACCGGTCTGACGACCGCAGATGCCGGCTGTGTCATATCTGCAGGTTTTCCGGGGAGCGGTTTTTCGTGCTTTGATACCGCCGGGACGGAGCGTTTTACGATATTATAACCTTTTTTGCGTTAAATATATATAATCCTTGGGTTGAGCGGTCTGACAGACAGTGAAAATTTGACGGAAAAAGCCGAATTCTTTAAAATATAAGGGATATGATTAACCTGCGGTCGGAATAATATAAAGGCCCGGGGAACCCGAAAGGATCAGCATGAGTATATTGTATTTTCTGATCATTATTCTGATGATGATAGTGATGATCGGAATATTGAATGAGAAGTATTTTCACATCCAGAGTGATATCGCCCTGATCATGTTTTCACTGATACTGTCACTGATACTCCTGGCGATCGGAAAACTGCTCGGTATCGATTCCGTTAATGAATTCGTAACGGAACTCGGAGATTTCGGTTTTGAAGAATACCTGATGGACGGCGTTCTGTGCTTTATGCTCTTTTCCGGAGCAAGCAAGGTCAATATGCGCAAGTTCAGACAGAACGTCAGAGCCATAAGTCTGCTTGCTCTGCTTACAACGATGCTTTCGTCCGTCATCTACGGGTGTCTTTTCTATCTCGTATCATTTGTCTTCGGTCTCGGAATGGATATTCTCACCTGCATCCTACTCGGATGTGTCGTATCTCCCACGGACCCCATTGCAGCTACAGGAATCCTTAACAAGATCGGTCTTTCCAAGAATGTATGCTCGGTCATAGAGAATGAATCACTCTTTAACGACGGAACCGGCGTCACTCTTTTCATATTTGTAAGAAGCCTTGTCATCCACAGCGGTGACAGCAATTTCCTTGTTCTGATGTTAAAGGAGATCGTGGGTGCGGTTGCCGTTGCACTCATCGTTTCATTTGTTCTTTTCAAGCTTATGGAGATCACAAGGGATCCCATAAAGTACATCCTGATATCACTTCTCGATGTTTCACTTGTTTATATAGTCTGTGAACATCTCGGCTTTTCCGGCGTTATCGCATCCGTTGTCTGCGGAATGTATTTCTCGGGCGCATATTCCAAGATCGAAAGAAGGGCGATGGTCATCGACAGAAGGGAACTCTACAAGGATTTCTGGGAGATAGTCGAAAGTCTTCTCAATTCCATCCTCTTTATCATGATAGGACTTCTTGTTCTGAATATTGATGTCAGTAAGTACATCCTGATCATTGCACCCGCGGCAATTTTGATAAATGTGCTTGCAAGAGGACTGGGAGTATCGATAAGCAGTCTTCTTACAGGGAAAAGAAATATCCCCGGAAATTACAGCATCGGTGAATACGTTATGCTGATGACCTGGTCCGCACTTAAGGGAGGTCTTTCGCTGGCGCTTGCATTCGGAACCAAGGAATTTCTTTCTCCGGAAATTTACGACGTATTCATCAATGTCACTTACATAACGATATTCTTCACGGTACTTGTTCAGGGACTTACGGTAAAGAATGTTTACTTTGCTCTTGAAAAACACAAAACGAAGAGAATGACCGCTGACAGGAATTCGTAAGAACGCAGGCCATCGGTTTCGGAAAGGACAGTTATATGAAGATCATCATCGTAGGTGCGGGACGTACCGGATGTTCACTCATCGGAGCTCTCGCGAAAAAGAATTATGACATCACCATCATCGACAAACAAAAGAGTCTCGTTGATGAAATTACCGATAAATACAATGTAAGCGGAGTCGTAGGAAGCGGAGCATCCAAGGAAACCCTTTATAAGGCGGGTGCCGATACCGCTGATATTCTCATTGCACTCACGCCGGTTGATGAGATCAACCTGCTCAGCTGTGTACAGGCCAAAGCTGTGGGAACGCTTCGCACCGTGGCAAGAGTGTTCCAGCCGGATTTTGCCGCTGAGCGCAAGACTCTCGAGAAAGAACAGAACATAGATTATATATTCAATCCCAAATATGATATGGCCGAAGCCTCCGATCTCAGCATCGGACTTCCCGGCATCGTAAAGCCCGAGGGACTGTTTGGGGATATGATGCAGATGGCAACCGTGAAGATGCTTGATGACTCACCTCTTAACGGAATGTCGCTGTATGAGATAAGAAAAAAGCTCGATGACGAGATATTGATCGCAACCGTTCTGAGGGGAGGAAAGCTCTATGTACCTGACGGACAGTTCATCATAGAAGCCGGAGACAGCATCGGTATTGCGGCAAGGAAGGACCGGATCATGAAGATCCTTCATAAGATCGGTATCGTCAAGCGTGCCGCAAAGAAGGTTATGATCGTGGGCGGAGGCATCACTGCTGAATATCTGATAGAGATGCTCCTCAGGGAAAAGAAGAACATCACCGTCATCGAAGCGGATATGGACAGATGCTCGGATCTGATGGCGCGTTATCCGGATATAAAGGTATCCTTCTGGAAGGGTGAGACCGGTGAGATACTCGAGGAAGAGGGCATAGGTTCGATGGATGCGGTTGTTTCACTTACCGATAATGATGAGACCAATCTTGTGACAAGCATGTATGCGTGGTCCAGAAACATCCCTTCCGTTCTTACACGCATCGAAGCACCCGGACATCTCACTCTGCTTCACCGTATCAACCTTGATATAACGCTTTCTCCTTCCGAGATCTCAGTAAACAAGCTTATCCGTTTCGTGCACAACCAGGAAGCGGGTGATGCACCCAATGATATCGAGAAGTATGCATCGGTTGCGGAGAACAAAGCGGAGGTTCTCCAGTTTACCGCAAACGAAGGCTTTTTAAAGAGCGGTGTGCAGTTTAAGGAATCTTCCTTTAAACTCAGGAAGAATGTCATAGTCGCTTCGATAATCCGCGACGGTGAGGTCATAATCCCCGACGGAAGCACAAGCATCAATCCCGGAGACAAGGTCATCATCGTTTCCGAAAAGAAGAACCATATCGAAAACCTGAACAGTATCTTTGCGTAAAATTTTATGGAAAAGATAAAAGTAAAAGAAATACGGGAAAAGCTTCTTGCGCTGCAGGATAGGGAATACAGGGACTTTCAGGCAAAGCTGATCCCGACCGTAGATCCGAAACGTATCATCGGAACGAGGACTCCGCAGCTCAGGGCCCTTGCGAAGGAACTTCTGAAGACATATGACTGCAGCCTTTTTCTGGATGATCTTCCCCATAAGTATTTTGACGAAGACCAGCTTCATGCGTTCATTCTTTCCGGAATGAAGGATTATGATGAGTGCATGGACAGGCTTGATAAATTCCTTCCCTATGTGAATAACTGGGCAACCTGCGATCAGATGTCGCCCAAGATTTTCAAAAAGCACAAGGGAGAACTTCTCGAAAAGGTGAAGACCTGGATCGCATCGGAAGATACATACACCGTAAGATTCGCTATCGGGATGCTGATGGAACATTTTCTCGATGACGATTTCGACAAGGCATATCCGAAGATGGTGGCGGGAGTGAAGTCGGAAGAGTATTACATCAATATGATGGTCGCATGGTACTTTGCAACCGCGCTTGCCAAGCAGTACGACGCGGTCATCCCCTATATCGAAAAGAAAAAGCTTTCCGCATGGAATCACAACAAGGCAATACAGAAATCCATAGAGAGTAACAGAGTCACTCCCGGGCACAAGGAATACCTGAGGTCACTCAGGGTTAAATGATCCATGTATAAGATTCTGAGCGACAACGAGGAAAATACCATTCTGCTGCCTGCGACGCTGGACAGTCACTTTCCTCTGCTTAAATATATGTTCTGGAGCAAGGGCTACAGATGCATCCCTCTTGATGAGAAGGACGAGTTTGTGATCAGACAGGAAGGCATGAAGTATGCCAACCACGATATCTGCTATCCGTTCATCCTGATGGCGGGACAGGTTGTCAGGGCACTGAGAACCGGAAAGTACGATCTGAAGAAGACATTCATTCTTATGCCCACTGCGGGTGATGCCTGCAGGGGAGCGTGCTATATAGGTCTTATGACAAGGACCCTGAAAAAAGCGGGTCTTGACGATGTACGTGTAATGACGATCAATGTACGTCACGTTCGTGATGACATATCCCTCAAGATAAATCTCGATACCGCTATTCGGGGACTGTTCGGAATGTTCTACGGTGATATCCTTATGATGCTCGCCAACCAGGTAAGACCCTATGAGGTGAACAGGGGCGAAACCAATGCATTGCTGGATCACTGGACAGAAGTGCTTTCCGAGGATCTTAAGCTGGGCAGGAATCTCACCCTCGGTAAAATGAAGAAGAATTTTGCGAAGATCGCAGAATCCTTCGCCGCGATCGAAAGGGATGGAAAAAAACGCCAGGTTATAGGAGTGGTCGGGGAATTCTACGTCAAGTACTGTTCACTCGGAAACTGGGATCTGATCGATTATCTGGAAGAGAATAACTGCGAAGCATATGTTAACGGTCTTTCCTGGTACATACTTTATTACATCGATTCCCATAAGCCGGCCAAAAAGAATATCGAAAGAGCGGGTTTTGAATTCGTAAAAAAGATGATGATTAATCTTCAGGATTCCATGAGAGAGACCATGACAAGGTACGGCTTCAAGGCTCTCAGTTCATACGTAAAGCTGGATGAGAATTCGAGGGAGGCAGTATCGCATAATCTTCTTATAGGTGACGGATGGCTGATGGGAGCCGAGGTCATAGATTATATAGATAATGATATTAAGAAGGTTGTCTGCATCGCTCCGTTCGGATGCATGCCGAATGTGTGTGAGGGAAGAGGACTTTATCCTTATCTTAAGAGGCAGTATCCCGAGGCTTCGATCTCAGTGGTCGAGCCGGATATGAGCGGATCGAAGATGAATTACTTCAACAGGGTCAGGATGCTGATAGATTAGAACCGTCCCCCTGTTTCACATGGTTCAAAAAAGGGAAGCCTTCCGGCTTCCCTTCTTTATTATCTGTGTTATCAGTGTATTTCTACATTGCCGAGACTTGCATTGGTCTTGACATCTCCGATGTTGCCGGAAAGGGATATGTTGCCGAGACTGACATCGCAGGTTCCGCCGTTAATGGTGCAGTGATTTGCGTCAAGGCTCCCCGCATCCACATTGGCATCGATGGTATCGATGGTGCAATCATCGATATCGGCATTTCCCGCATCGAGCTTGATGATGAATTTATCCGTGATGCATCCTTCCACATCCAGGTTGCCGGCGTCACAGTCAACTTCGATCTTTTCCGCTTCGATATCTTTTACATCTATATTTCCTGCATCGATATCCAGTGTCAGTGTGTCTGCCTTGATGCCCGAAATATCTATATTACCCGCATCTACATTGATGCTTGCTTTGTCGAGTTCGGTTCCTTCGGGGATCGTCACGTTTATGTAGAGTTTTCCGGAATAATTAACGGGGATGCGCACATTGGCGCCGCCGTTTTTGACAGTAAGGATTCCGTTTTCGAACTTCACGGTAGGAACAAGATCCCGTGGCATGGAATAATCTACGGAAAATTCACTGCCGTATCTTACGGTCACATCGGCACAGGATACATTTATATCGATCCCGGAAGGGATTCCGTCAAGTTCTTCGTTTCCTTCTTCGATGTGCAGGCTCGAGCCTGAATCGAATACCAGGTTTTTGAACCCACGGAAGAACAGGGCAAATAATATTACGAGTACGGTTACAATGGAAAGAATTGTAATTATTATCTTGGATGCTGTAGTCATGATGACCTCCTTATCATAATTCGTCTGCGCGGCAGTTGATGACAACCGCTCTGTGCATGATGCCCGCTACCAGCCAGATGATCCAGGTCAGATCCCATCTGAAGGTCACGAAGCTGAGTATGAGATAAAGGCATGTTGCCACGGGCCAGTAGATCTCAACTATTGTCTGTGCGGTCTTGTTCTTATACTTAATGGGCTTTACGTTCTGATTGACATATGTTCCGCTTATGGTGTTCACATCATTGAGCTGGAGAAGTATCTCAAACCCGCTGAGTATCTTGGATGAGTAAACGATCAGGAATACTCCGAGTCCGACGAAGAAGAACATAAGTGCCGGTCCGAAGGATCCTCCGTCAATATAGAACAGGTTGGGTACCCAGCATATGATGAAGAGGATGACTCCAACAGATACGCAGAGTGCTCTGACGGGTGCGAAGCTGCGGAGCTTTTCCTTGACATATTCAGCCGTGGCCATATCCATTTTGCAAAGCTCGGTCCTGAGATATTTCCAGTCGGAATCCACATAGCTGCTGTAAATGATGAGTCCGACACCGAGTGCGATGCAGATGAACATGAATAATATCGATAATGCTTCAAACATCACTCCCAGAAGAATGGGGCAGGCTACCGAGATGATGCAGAAGAATACACCTAGTGCCAGAAGCAGTGCTTTCTTTCTTCTGTTCTCTATGAAACCCTTTGCTTCATCCATTCCCACATTCCTGCGGGATTCTTCGCTTTCTCTGGTACGGGTTTCCTCGACTACCTTCACAAGGCCGAGACTCTCGGCGAGTTCGTCGAGATTGCCGAACTCCGATATAACGGTTCCGACTGCGGTGTTCTCACTCTGTCCGCTTTCGATGAGCTCGTTATATTTATCTTCCATCATCTGGAGCAGTTCGGCCTTTGCCTTTCTTACCTCTGCGGTATTGGGCATTGCGGCAAACATTGCCTCGAGATAACTTTTTATTGTTTCCATTTTTTTCTCCTTAATGCCTGATAAACTTGGCAACGACTTCCTGGGTTATGTCCCATTCTTCGCATTTTGCTCTGTAGTACTGCATTCCTAAGTCTGTTATGCGGTAATAGGTTCTCTTTTTGCCGTTACCGCTTCCGTCCTGATCTGCGGTGAAGGATTCGATGTGTCCGTTCTTCTCCATTCTGGTGAAGGCCGAGTAGAGGGTCGTTTCCTTGATGACGTATTTCCCGTCCGTGATATTCCTGATCTGCTTTGAGATCTCATATCCGTAAGAGGGGCCGTTCAGCAGGATGAAAAGGATCATCGTATCGTTATAACCGCGGATCACATCTGAGCTTATTTCAACCATATGTGTCCTCCGTTTCCGTATCCCGGGGATCTGTGCGCTTCAGATCCGGATATCGGTTCTTGCTGGGTATACCGTGTTGCTTTTTGTACTTTATCAGTCGTACTATGTCTGCCGTACTACGACAGTCGTACTATGTCTGATGTGGCAAATATACTACGACAGTCGTAGGTTGTCAACACCGATCTAAAAAATATTTTAAAAACCCGGCAAATGCCCGAAAACCCGCAAAAAACAGGACCCGCCTGATAAAGGCGGGTCCTGTTGAAAGTATGTCATTTATGTTCCGGGAGCCGGATTTACGCAGGGCGGAGATCTTCGGTGTCAGTTTGACTTGCTGACCAGGCTGATCTCCATGATCTTGTCACACAGATCTCCGAAGCTTCTTCCCGCCGCTTTGGCCGAAATGACGAGGTCCGAATCGGGATAGAGCTGCGGCAGCGAGTCGCACTCGAGGCAGACGAAGGATTTTCCGTCCTGTCCCACAATGAAGTCAAATTTCGCATATGCGTTTACGCCGAGAGCAAATGCGGCATCCTCTGCCGATTTTTGAAGTGCCTTTGCAAGCTCTTCGGAGATGTCTGCGGGACATTTGTTGATTGTTTTTCCGGAAAGTGTAAGGCCTTTTTCCCTGTCGCTTGTCTCCATGGGCAGCTTTTCTAGGACGGGAAGTGCCTTTCCTTCGATCGTGCATACGGCAAATTCGCGTCCGGGGAAGTATTCCTCGACTAGGATCTCGGTATCCCATCTGAATGCGGCTCTTACGGCTTTCTCATATGCGGTCAGGTCTGTAGCTACGGAAATTCCAACGCCGATTCCTCCGTTATTGGGCTTTACGATAACGGGAAGCTTAAGCCCCATGGTCTCGGGATCGGGTATGTCGGATGCCTTCTTGATGGTATATCCGCTCGGCACCGGAACTCCGAGGGTCTGCATAAGCTGCTTTGCGGCAGCTTTATTGGATGATATTGCGGATGAGAAGTAATCGCATCCGGTGTAGTCGAGACCGAGAAGGTCGAGCGCGGCCTGAACCTTGCCGTTCTCACCGTTTGCTCCGTGAAGGGCAATGAAGATGAGGTCGGACTGTCTGCAGATCTGGAGAACGTTGGGACCGAAGTATGCACCCGACTGGTCGGGACGGCGCTTTCTTGTAGCCCACAGATCGGGTATCTCATCGGGAATATCGCCGGGTGACAGTGAATATTTGAAGGGTGCTTCGAATACGTTGTCGGGTAAGAGTTCTTCCGAGTCTCCGTAGCCCATGAATGCATCGAGAAGTATTACACTGTTTCCCCTGCTCCTTAAAGTGTCCGCAACCGTAACGCCGGTCTTGAGCGAAAGGTTTCTTTCGTTGGAAAGACCGCCTGCAAGAACCACGATGTTGAGATTTCCGGGAAGAACGAATTCCCTGAGATCGTCTTCCGAAAGGCGGACCTCTTCGACGACGAGATCGGATCCGTCCATATTGAGTTCAAGGGAGTGCACCATCTGTCTTGTAAGTGAAGCGATACGGAGTATGCTGCTTACCTGATCGGGCTTGAGGTCGACATCGTATTTCTTTTTTACGAAGGACCGTATGCTCTTTGTGATGGGACGGTTGACGTGAACAACAAGGAAATCGGTGACACCGAGGAGGGCATTGAGTTTCCTGGAAGTGACAAGATCGTCGACCATATCTATAATCTTGAGAACTCCGTCCGCCCTGAATGCAGTCATGATGCTCCTCATTGATTTGAGGAGATCGGGATTCTTGCGTGAATAAAGGATGCAGTATGCAAGAAGGTATGCGACATTGTCGGAATACTTGGGATCTCCGATCATATCGCAGAGGAATGTTATGAATTCCGAAACATCGCAGCCGTTCGACAGGGAGAATGCCTTTTCGACGAGCATTCCGACGAGGTGATTGGTTTCGGAGCTTTCCTTTTCGCTGACGGCGGAGCGGATCATGCTGTTTATGAACTGGTCGATGATCTGCATCTCGGGGCGCTGTCCGCCGGGATTGACGCGGATATTGTAATCACCGTTTTCACCGAAATCGAAGAATGTGTTGGGAGCGTGCGATTCGCTGAATCCGAACTTGCCGTAATCGTAGCCGATGTAATATGTCTTTTCACCGACATCGTTCATCAGGATGTTTACGTAGTCGAAATCGATGTTGTGGTTTTCGATTATGCCCTGACGTGCGATGATACGCTTGCGGTAGTGGTCGATGAACTTATCGGAAAAGCCCTGTCCGTCAAAGGAAACACAGCGGAAGGGGGTATCGTTGAGTATTGTGACGTACTTTGCCTTGTTACCGCCCTTGGAGTGACCGATGACGGTGACATTGTACTTTTCGAGTTCATACTTTTCGTAGACCTGCTTGTACCATTCGAGAGCGTTGATCTGCTGAAGGGAGTCCACCTGTCCCGCACCCTCGAAATCGTCGGTCCATTCGTTCTCTGCGGTTCCCCTGAATGCGACGACGGCTTCATGTTTGCCGTTTTCTCCGGGTTCATCCGCGTCATTGAGAAGGACAACGGATATTCCGCCGCCCGCACCGAACGCGTTGTCAAGATGGGCTTCCGCGATCTTCGCGTTTGTGATCGAGGGGTTCTTTTTCATTGCAAGGAAGATGTTACGGAAATCTGTTCCGTTCATCTGGGTTGTGTATGTTACTTCCGGATCGAGTTCTTCCATATCGGTCTTTGCAAGGAAATCGCCCACGGTCATTCCTTCTCCCTTAAGGATGGAGAAGAATGGCGGAATGTCGGGAATATAGGTAAGATGTTCGATCAAAAGCAGTTCGTCTGTTCTGTACATGGCTTTCATAACTCCTGTAAGAATAATGATCAGTTTGATTCTATCTCTTCTATAAGCGCCTGGTAGACCAGGTTCAGGTTCTCGTTCTCTTTGCGGATATTGCGCACAAGGTTTATCCCGATGAAACGGAGAAGGGATACTCCCGCAGCCGGATGGGAATCCGCAAATGCATCGAAATCCTTTTTGGAGATGCTGAGGGATACGCAGTCGGTCCTTGCCTTGACCGTGGCTGATCTCGTATCGCTGTCGATGAGTGCCATCTCTCCGAACACGCAGTGCATTGAACTGTCGAGACTTGCACATACGAATTTATCTCCGAAGACGGTTGTCTTGATGATGTCGACACTGCCGTCTGTGAGGAAATACATATCGTTACCCGTGGCACCTTCCGTTATGATGTTTTCTCCCGCGGATGCCTTCGTGACCTTCAAAAGTGAAGCGAAATCTTCAAGGTCCTTCTCCGACAGTGAATTGAAAAGAGGGAACTGTTTCAGTTTATCCGTGTATTCCATCAGACCTCCACTCCCAGTATTATCGCTCCGGAATTGGCGGGGATAACGTAATCGTCGCCGGGATTAAGGAGCGGTTTATTTGTTTCCATGGTTTTGACGGTTTTGAGACGCTGGATGATCTCACCGTAATTGGTGGATTTCTGCGCCTCCGAAAGAATGCTGTGCTTGATCTCTTTTTCGACACCCATGTTTTCGAGGATGCCGAGAAGAAGGATGTTCTTTTCCTTCTTGTAGCTGTCGAAGAGTTCGGAGTATTTCCGTCCGATCCACTTTTCCGTAACGGGCTCTATCTGGACGGAGATGCCGTCGCCGTTATCGAGGAGCGAGCTCATGACCTTGCTCATTCCGCTGTAGTTGGTGGATGTTGTGAGTATATGTCTTGTGTATTCTTCGGTATAGATGATCTCGGCACAGCCCTGTGCTTCGAGATAATTGCGATAGCGCTCGGTACGTATCTGGGCGCAGATGTGACATTTGGAATTGAGATTTCTTGCAAGAAGTGCGGTAACAAATACTCTGGAGTCTATCAGCTCGTCATCGAGATTGTCCCCGTTTTCCCCAACGATCAGAACCTTGGCTGCGGAGCCTATTGCGGCATTTTTAAGGGTCTGCTCTTCGGTAAAATCACCTTTCAGAAGGTTGAGCCCATTAAGAACGGGGTCGTCTTTGAGTGCCTGGATCTTGACGTCATCTGCTCCCGTTATGAGGATGATGTCGGACACGGAGAGATTCCTGTTCTTGCGGAGGATTCCGGTGATGAGGCTCTTTATGTCGTTTTTCCATCCGCATACAATTATGTGCTCTTTCATATTCTGCATTTTCCTGATTCCTCTTTCCGCGTTCAGTTTGCTGGCCACGAGGGCGGATGAGATATAGCCTGTTATGGTGGAAAGCCCGAGGACTCCCAGTGAGAGGACTATAAGACCGAGTATTCTTCCTCCGGGCGTTCCCGTGAATTCGTAATCGTTACCTGCGAGGGCGAGCATGTTGTAGATCAGAACATCCAGGAAGGTCAGGCCCTCTTCCCTGGCTCCTCCGAACACATAACATGCATAACAGACCAAAAGAACCAGTATCAGGATCAGAATTATCTTCGCGATTCGCGAATCCCGGATCCGTTCGAACAGGCTCTTTTTTACTCTTGCTTCGGGTATGCTTTTTTCTTCTGCTTTATAACTGCCCATACATAGATTATTTTACTGTATTTCCCGCATTTTATCCATATTTTTGTCCCTTTGGGCCCATTTGGCGATGCGGCTGCCCAAAATACCGTGAAATATGATAAAATCTAACAAAATAAATGATTTTGGGGGAAAGAATGTACAGGGCATATCTGGTCGACGATGACCGCTTCATATTGGAAGAACTGACGGAGATCATTCCCTGGATGGAGAATGGTTTTGAAGTCATAGGAAGCAATACCGATCCGGAAAAGGCGATGAGAGAGATCATCGAACTGGAAGCGGATGCTGTATTCTGCGACATGAAAATGCCAAAGATGAGCGGAAACGAGCTGATAGCAAAGCTCAAAGAGAGCAGCTGCAAAGCGGAGTTCGTTGTGATCTCCGCATATGACGATTTTGAAAATGTACGTACATTTTACCGTCAGAGCGGTTTTGATTACATTCTTAAGCCCGTCGATATCGATGATGTCCGCATCGTACTCGAAAAACTCAATTCGGTGCTGTCCAAAAACAGGCCTGCCGAATGCGGAAACGTAACGGATAATCCCGGCTTTAACAGCCTTGTTCAGTATGTCGATGAGCATTTCAGGGAGAAGATAACGCTGTCTTCGCTCGCAGAGAAATTCGGATTCAGCAGAAATTATATCTGTGCTCTTTTTCAGAAATATTACAACCAATCCCTGAGCATATATCTTACCGAAAAAAGAATGAAGTATGCCGGAGAGCTTATTGAAGATAAGACTCTTCTGATAAAGCAGATCGGTGTTATGTGCGGCTACACCGATTATTATCATTTTTTCAAAGTGTTCAAGAATTACTACGGAGTTTCTCCGAAGGAGATGAGGAATCCCGGTGAACAGGAAGATCTGTAAGCTTCTGACAATCGTTCTTGTAATATCGCTTCTGTATATACCGGGCTGCGGTTTCGGATCGCAGCCCGAGATCTTGTATGTCGCAATTCCTTATTCCGACAATATACCCGATATAGATACAAATTATTACATAAACTATCTCGAGGAAAAGACGGGACTCGATATAGTCGTTTCATTCGTCAAGATGGAAAGCTGCGACGAATACCTTGATGTGCTCTTTGCTTCCGGAGCTGAGATCGATGTCGTTCTGTTTGGGGGAAGCTTTGTTCCGGGCGACGGTGTTCTCGAAGAATATGCATCAAGAGGAGACATATATCTTCCGGACGGCGAGTTTAAGTATGTATCCGAAGGATGGGATACTCCGGCCGGTGCGGGAACGGTACTCTGGATAAACCGGGAGTGGCTCGAGAACTTGGGAATGGCGATCCCCGAAACCACGGATGAATTCGAAGCCGTGATGGAAGCGTTTAAAACAGGCGATCCGAACGGAAACGGAATTCACGATGAAATACCGCTTGCGGGATCGCCCGATGAATATGACTTAAACCCCGCAGAATTCCTCATGGGTTCCTTTGTTTTAAATGATCCTTATCATTCAAGAATGACCGCGGACGGAAAGCGCGTATGGGCGGATCCCTCATACCGTGCCGGGCTTGAGTACTGCAGAGGACTGTATGAAAAGGGACTTATGGATAAAGGGATTTTCGACTGTTCTTATGCACAGCTCTGCGAAATGGTGAACAGTCCTGTAGCCATAGTCGGAGCGTTTACTTCTTCTTCGATCGGGGATGTAATATACCGCGGAAATCCTGAAGTGATGGCCAGGTATGTGCATGTTCCTCCGCTTACCGGCCCGGGCGGAGCATCCTACGCAATGATTCCCGAAAACAAACCTAAGATCGGAGCGATAATCTTATCCCGAAGCGAAAAGAAGGAAGCCGCAAAGCTTCTGTTGGACACCATGATGAGCGAAGAAGCCTCGCTCATCGCAAGATTCGGAGAACCCGGAGTTGATTGGGAATATTCGGACGGAAAGGACATAAGCATTTACATGACTCCTTCCACCGTAATCACAAGGAATTACATCCGCGATGTAATACAGAATAAGAATCTGAATGGTATCGGTCCGATGGCGGTTCCCGAAAAATACATTTACGGTGTTACGTGGAACGGATTGAATTCTGATGCAGAGTATGTTGATGCGAGAGCGCAGACAGCTTATATGGACTGTTTTGCGGGGCATAACGGGGAGTTTCCCGCCAGAAATGCGGAGCTTTCGGATTATCTTGACCGTTATATGATCGCATTCGTAACGGGTGAAGAGGATATCCAAAGTGATGGTGTCTGGGGAGAATATGTTTCGGGGGCGGAGGAAATCCTACATTGAAAAAACAGATTGCCAAAACAATATCCGTAATGCTGGCAGTAATTATGGTGTTTACCCAGGCGGCATGCGGAAGGACAGCAGAAGACGCCTGGCTTGAAAATGCGTGTCTGGATAAGGACGAAACCACGGAGGAACTATACGAAAAAGCTTTACGGGAAAACATTCTTGTGGTGTATACGGTTTCCACCAGGGCGACGAAGACAAAGGAGGCTTTTGAGGAGACTTACCCCGGACTCTGCGTTGAGATAAGGGATCTGAGAAGTCCCGATCTTGTCGAAGAGGTGGAAAAGAATTATTACAGCGGGCATTCCGACTGTGATGTCATAATCTGCAACGACAACAGCGGTGAGTTCAAATCCCGTATAGCAGATACCGGGATTGCGGTGCCGTATCTGCCTTCGGATATAGCTGCCAGATTGAAAGATCCTGAAAGCAATACCATGGGTTCGTTCACATATGAAGCCGAGATGCTTTTTTATGATTCCGCGAAGTACGATGAGTGTCCGATCACAAACATATGGGAGCTTGCGGATGAAAAGTATAGGGACAGGATATATATGCCGAACCCGCTGCACTCATTTTCGACATATGCTTTCTGTGGAGGAATGCTGGGAGTGGAAGACAGACTTGCCTCAGCATATAAGAACCTTTACGGAAGTGAGCCCGATACGGGCGGTATGAGCGTGTCGGATTATTTCTGGAAGAGTGTATCGGAGAACGTAGTGTTTACTAACAGCTCAGACGAGGTGCTCGAAGCGCTCGGTTCGGGAAGTGCGGATTTCGGGTTCATGGTTTCGAGCAAGCTCAGATTAATCGGTCTCGGATATGACATAGCTCCGATTTACAGACTGGATCCCTTCAGTGGATGCAGGACATCGTATTCTGCAATGATCGCCAGAAATTCCGAGAATATCAATTCCGCCAAACTCTTCATCAGGTTTCTCTACGGGGAGAGTGACGGAAAAGGAGAAGGATACAAGCCCTTTTCCACCGCCGGAACATGGTCCGTAAGAACCGATATTCCCGACGGAAACGATGTGCCTCTTGATGAGATAGACCTCTTTGTTCCCGATCTGGATGTTCTGACAGAAAACAGGGAGCACCTTGAAAACTATTGGATGTGTGTGCTGGAATCCAAAGCGTGAAGAGAAAAAATACCGAAAAAAAGAAAGCGATCGGAGTGATGCTGTTCGGAGCAGTGATTGTACTGCTCTGGGTAGTCTTCTATCTGCTCACGATAAGGATCATCCGGCAGAATATGGAACGTCATGCGATGAGCGCCGTAGGTACTATAATGAACGATGTCGGAAATGAGCTTATCATGATGGAAGAATGCTCTTCGATCCTTTCCGTGGATGAGAGTGTTAAAAAGCTTGCGGCTTCGGACTACGGAGTAGATTTCTATGATATGGGAAGTGCCGCACAGGACGTTCTTGCCCCTGTTCTCAAAAGAGTTGTAAACGCTGACAATGTTATCGTGTATGAACCGGACGGAAAATTTTACAGGCTTAAGGGGGACGTGCCGAATACGATTGCTGTCAGATCCTTCTATATCATCAGCGAAGGGAAAAGCGACAGAATGGTTTCGGTATCCTCGGGCGCAGAAAACTATGTCGGTATATACCGAGGTATAGAAGATAGTAACGGAATTACCGGGTATGTTCTTCTTTTGATCGACCAGCGAAAGATTGAAAAGCTGCTTTCGACATATAACGATCCGGATTACATAGGTGCGGCACTCTATTACGGAGACAGGCTCATCTGTGCGGGTGGTGGGATCGGCAAAGAGGAAGTGGAAAGCAGGCTTTCCGAAGCAATATATGTAAGTGAAAGATTTGTCGGCTTTACCGGATACAGGGTTGTTGTGTACTGCGTTGATTCCGTTTCAAAGGATGTCTCCCGCTTTTTCATCATCGCACTCCCGGTCACGGTGATGATCATGCTCGCCGTCGGTTTTATTTTCGAATTGTTCATGAGACGTTTTGTAAGGACGAGCATCGATCTTGAACTTGAAAGGACCAGCCTTTCTCTTTTGAAAAAGCAGATCAGCGCACACTTTACCGTCAATACCCTTAATATCGTAAGAGCCCTCATAGGAAAGGGAGATAAGGAAGCGGCGGCAAGGATATGCACCGAACTTTCTGTCCTGTTAAGATATGCCAATGCCTCCGATGAATATATAACGCTTCTTGAGGAACTGTACGTGCTGAAACAGTACATCGGGATAATGCAGGCAAGATATCCCGGAAAGATAAGCGTGATCTTCTGCGAAGACGATTTGTTCAGCGATATCCTTGTACCCAGGATGCTGCTGCAGCCCGTTGTCGAAAATGCTGTCATGCACGGTCTTTCGGGAGAGGGCGGCAATCTCGCGATTGATGCGCGAAGGGATGACGGCGACCTGTTCATAACCGTTTCGGATGACGGAAAGGGAATGGATGCGGGAGAGCTTGAAAGGGTAAGAGGCGGTATGAAAGCCGGAGAAATGCCCGTTCACGGAAGCCTGGATCATATAGCGCTTGTGAATATACGAAAGAGGATCGATGTACTGTTCGGGGAAAAATACGGAATGGATATCGAATCGGATGTAAGCTCGGGAACCGTGGTAACGCTGCATCTACCGCTGATCCTGCCCGGATCCGAAAAAAACGATTCTGATTTTTCCTCCGATGTATTATCATCAGATAAGAAACAAAGCATAATAAAAAGCCGGAGAAAAGTAAAATGATCTTTGATTCGATCTGTCCTCTTATGAAGGAGGATGCTCTCAAACTTCCCAAGGATACCAATGTAAAGGTTTATATGAGGCATTCGATCAGATTTGACAATCCCGTAGACGGTGATTATTCGGATCTGCTCCTTACGCCCGAAGGCATAGAGATCGCAAACCGCATAGGAAGAAATCTTGATGTGCCTGTGGGAAGGTTCTTTGCAAGTCCCGTTAAAAGGTGTGTCCAGACAGCTGCCGAGGTCGCAAGGGGAATGGGAATAGAAGAGCCCGGGATCGAAAAGGTTCAGGCCTTTGCACATATCGAAGGACTCGGCCCCGCACAGGAGCAGGGAATAGGCTGGTACAAATTCTACTACGGACTCCAGAACGGTATTCCCGAATATACCGCGGGTTACACATTGGATCAGGCAGCGCTTCCGATACTGAATGCAATATTCGATATCCCGTCATCCGACGGAAAGCTCGATATCATCTGCTCTCACGACGGACATGTGGTCATACTCGCAAGTGCATTGTTCGGTCTTAAGACGGGACTCGAAGGTGAGAACTGGTGCGGATTTACGGAAGGATTGTTCTTCCACGGAACGAGGGATGATTTCACCGCATACTGGAGAGGCGAAAAGAAGGAATTCAAAAACTGGAAGATGGATTAAAGCATTGAAAAAGCCCCGGCGATGAGCCGGGGCTTCGTATTATCCTTATCAGATCTTGTGATCGGAACCGAGAACGTTGACGATCTTGTGAGCGACCATATCCTTAACAGCCTGACGAGCGGGCTTGAGATACTGTCTGGGATCGAAGTGATCGGGATGCTCAACGAAGTACTTACGGATGGTAGCGGTCATTGCAAGACGGATATCGGAGTCGATATTGATCTTGCATACGGCAAGCTTAGCAGCCTCACGGAGCTGATCCTCGGGGATACCGATAGCATCGGGCATGTTTCCGCCGTACTCATTGACCATCTTTACGAATTCCTGAGGAACGGATGATGATCCGTGAAGAACGATGGGGAATCCGGGAAGTCTCTTGATGCACTCCTCGAGAA